>DYIB01000091.1 GCA_020723855.1 Uliginosibacterium gangwonense | reverse complement strand
CCGAGCCGGAAGGGCGGCTCGCGGCCATCGTGGACTTCACCTTCAACCTCGGCGCAGGGCGGCTGCAGACCTCGACGCTGCGGCGGCGAGTCAATCAGCGTGACTGGGTTGCTGCGGGACAAGAACTACGCCGGTGGGTGTTCGGCGGAGGCCGCGCCTTGCCAGGGCTTGTGGCACGTCGAGAGGCGGAAGCCGCGCTGATGCGATAAGGCGTCGCACCGACGAACCAAACGGCAAACCTTTAATCATATCAAGACTCGTCAGGAACCCCATCCTCCGTTAAAATTCAGTCTCTAGAGGGGCACAAGAATGACCGTTTACACCATAGGCTACGAAGGACTGGACATCGACGCGTTCATGTCGTTGCTCGCCGAGCACGGCATCGACACCGTCGTGGACATCCGCGAGCTGCCCCTGTCGCGCAAGCCCGGGTTCTCGAAGAAGGCGCTGGCCAGCGTCCTGAACCTTTCCGGCTTGGAATACGTCCACATGGTTGATCTGGGCTGCCCGAAGTCTGTGCGCGACCGTTACCGTGAAGACGGTAACTGGAAGCGCTACACCGATGGCTTCCTGAAGTACCTCAAGACCCAAGAGGCTGCCATCGCCAAGCTGTCAGAGTTGGTGAATTCGTCGACTTGCGCACTGCTGTGCTACGAGGCCGACTTCAATTTCTGCCATCGCTCGATGGTCGCCAGTGCCGTGCGCGACTACTGCGGCGCGAACATCCAGCACATCAAGGCTGCCGACGCTAGAACAGCGAGCCCTGCCTCTCTTCGACTGGCTTTCGCTTAGGCGGGTAGACCAAACTGATAATCAGCCACTGGTCTTGGAACCGGTGCTGGTTACCCATTAGAAACATCAAATCCTTCCCCGCGAGCTGCTCCTCCAGTTTGGCGCGGAACGGCGCTTGCCAATCGTCACCGTGGCTACGGCGGCAGTTCCAATACAGCGCTCCAGCCTCCCAATCGACGATCTTGTGCTTGCGCTCCTTCTCGCCCTCGGGCGTGTCACACACGTAGCGATAGTAGAAGTCGAACGGCACCTTGCGTAGTTCTCTGACCTGTCGCTTCGCTTCGGCCTCCGAAAAGAGATCGCCTTGCATCTGCTCGCGCATCAGCTTCTCTTTTTCTTCGTCCGTCCAGTCCTGATTTCTTGCCTTGGTGATTTCGAGGGCGATCAGCTTCTTGGGACGCAGCAGTGCAATCGACAGCCCATCCTCGAGCCGCCTTGACTCGATGTCATCGAAACTGTCAAACGCCGGGATCTTGTCCAGCCATTCCCATCGGGATGCCCACTCCTTCCTGGTGTCGATCACATCGCCGCAGTTGATCGTATCGACGTAGACCTTGTGGCTCTCGGGCCGATGATCCTTGGTGGCCTTCTCGACCCGGACGTCGATCCATTGCCACTTCTTGAATTGCTGGCCTTCCTCGATCATCCGGAATGGCACTGGGTAGAGGCGGCGCATCAAGCCGTCCTGGCTAATGCCCGCGACGCACGACGTCTCGACGTACTGGGCGCTGGGCGAAGGGTATGTTTTCGCCAAGATCAGAATGCGCTCCATTCGCCCCAAAGCCATAGTCACCCCCTCGCTTTTTCTTCTGTTACCTTACAGCAGTACCCGGAAATGCCGCTTGTCCGCATCCGACGACTTAAGGATGCGGTACTCCATCCCGCTGGCCACCGCAATTTGCTGGGCGAAGTCCTTCTTAGCCTGCACCACGGCATCCTCGATCTGGTTGTCGGCCTTCACCTCGACGATCACGTACTTCAGGCTGCCATCCGGCTCTTCGCGCTGGAAGATAAAGTCGGGGTAGTAGCTGCGCACGGTGCGCGAATCGGGGTCGATGTACTGGATGAAGAAGTCTGACTGGCCGTGGGTCAGCATCCCGGTGAAGTAGATTTTCTTGACCCGCTGCTCGCGCAGCAGATCCCAGAACAGCCAGTTCTCCGAGCCAGAGTCGAAGCAGTAGGTGTCGAGGTGGAAGCTCTTGGCGCGCTCCTCGTCCTTGATTTGCGGGTCGTTCATCCGGACGATCTTGTCCTTCGCCGCCGACACCTCGTAGTAGCCGTTCGGAGGCATCTTGATCAACTCGACCTCGTGCTCCTCGGTTTGCTGCGACTCGTCCAGGTCGTAGAGCTGGCGGAACAGGCGCGGGATGATCTCGTCGTAGAGCAGCTCGTTGAACTCGTTGGTAATGGCCACCAGTTCGTCGGTGCCTTCCTCGGTTGCGTCGAGCAGCTCCTCAATCTCCAAGGGGTTCCGGTTCAGATAGCGTGACACCTCGGCCACCAGCGTAAGCCGCGAGAAGGTCCGCTTTTCCCGGCGCGCCGTCAGGTCGAAAGTGCGACTGCCGGATGCGCGGGCCGCGTCGGCGGCGGTCAGGCCGTCCTGCTGCGTTTCGATCAGGCGGTACTTCTCGACCAGCTCGCCCCACTTCTGCTTGTCGGCTCGCTCCGGCATCAATGCGTGCCCAGTCACCAGTTGCTTCTCGCGCATCTGGTACTGCTTACGCACGCGAACCAGCTTGATCTTGACCGGCGGCTCGACCACGCGCACCTCGACGCGCTCTTTGTCCTTGCCGGTCTTCTGCAGCTCGTCCGCACTGATGCGGAAGTTCTGCTGCAGCTCGTCGTTCAGCGTGTTGAGGTTGTCGTCCGAGAGGAAGACGTGGCCGGTGTGCTGGGCCTGGCCGATGGCGCGTAGGCAGCGCATCGTGGCCTGCAGCACAAACACCTTGGACTTGGGCTCGCGGAACAAGCCAACGCCGAACAGTGAGCGGCAGTTCCAGCCTTCGCGCCCCTTGTTAACCAGCAGGATGAACTGCTTTTCCGATCCTTCGGTGTCCAGGCGGTTGAACTCGCGGATGTCGTCGTTGGTGGTGAGCTTGTCGTCGCCCACGTTGACCAGGATGCGCGAGGTGGGGATGCCGTGCTTGAGGAGCACACGCTCCACAGCGGGTCGCAGTTCTCCGGTCAGCTCGTCGATGGTGGATGCGAAGAAGGCCAGCTTGGGCAGAAGCCCTTCCGGCCGCAGTCCTTCGGTTTCCTTGAGGAAGGTCTCGACGGCGATGTCGACAAACTCGTCGGTGCGGGTGTTGGCGTAGCCGTGCAGGGTCACCTTCTTGAGGAAACCCTTGTCGATGGCCTCCTTGAGGCCGTAGGCGTAGACCACCTCGGGCAACACCTCGCGCCCCACGTAGGGCGTGCCGGTGTAGTTGTAGCAGGCCACCACCCGCGTGCCCGCCGCGTTCAGGCTGGCGGCGAGGATGTCGATGGTGGTGCGCAGGCTGGTGTCGGTTTCCTTGGTGCCCAGGCCCATGTCCTTGGCCAGCGCCTTGCCGAAGGCGTGGTGCGCCTCGTCCACGTAGATACCCAGCTGCTCCAAGCGACGCAGTTTCTCAAAGCGCTGGTTGGTGGTCAGCTCGCCTTCCTCTTCCGGCTGGTCGAAGTTGTAGAGGTCGGCGGCTTCGGCATAGACACCGGTGGCGGCCAGGGTTTCGCCGGTCGCGCCGAACAGCTTGTCGACGGAGGTCTTTTCCTTGCGCTGGCGCTTGAGGATGATCTTCTGCGTGTTGGAGACGATGATGTTGAAGCGCGAGCGATCCAGCGTGTCGAGTGAGGTGCCCGCCTCCTCGAGGTAGTGGAAGCGCAGGTGGGTGGTGAGGAAGTTGACGTACTCCGGCGGCACCACGCGGGTCAGGTCGAACGACTCGATCTCCTTCAGCGACTGCAGCACGGTCTTGTCCGGGGCGAACACCAGCGCGTTGTGGCAGTAGCGCGGATCTTTCTCGAACTTGTTGCCCAGCAGGAACTCGTAGAAGATGCAGGTGGCCATGAGGATGGTTTTGCCCGTCCCCATCGTCAGCGCGAAGATGTAGTTCGGATAGGCGCGCGAGTTTTTGCGCATCTTCTCGAACAGCCGCTTGTACGAATCCAGTTCCAGCTCGTCCGTTTCGCCGAACTGGAACATCTCCTGACCGGCGGTGCCGAGGAAGGAGCCGAACTTGCGGCCCTCGAACTTGCCGCTGCGCTCGTACCAGGCCTTGAAGATCTCCTCTACCTTGGCGTTGCCGAGGAACTCCTTGAGGAAGACGTAGGTTTCCAGTGCCTCGAACTGCGGCTGGCGCAGGAAGGCCTTGGGGTTTTTCTCCGGGTTGTTGAAGTCGAGGAACTTGCGGGTCAGCTCCTTGTAGTGCGAGCGGATCGCCCCCCGGTTGTCCTGGTGGAACTGCCACAGGAAGCGGAAGAAGGCGAAATCCAGCGACGCGCCGGACGAGCTGGCCTTGGCAGCGGCGGCTGCGCGCTTGGTGATGGGTTTAGTCGCCATGGGCCACGCTCCCTTCCCAGGACTCCGACAGCAGGTCGGTGATCTTGACCCGGATGGTGCCTGCATCCTCCGGCACCTTGTACCTGCCCTTGACCAGCTCGTTCTTGCCGGGGATGTCCACCACCGCCGGTTGCAGCACCGCGCCGTCGTAGTTCCAGTCGATCAGCACCGACTCGACAAGCTCCTTCCAGTCCTCGACCGACTCCTTCTGCAAGGAGAGCTTTTGCAGCAGGTTCATCGGGTAGAAGCGCTCGATGACCAGCTCGCCGTTCTTCACCACGACCTTGGCCTCGGAGTCGCGCTTGAACTCCAGATTGGCCTTGTCGCGCAGGATGTCCACCACCTCGACGTCGATCTTGAAGGGCTTGGCGGCCAGTTCCAGTTGCGCCGCCAGGTCTGGCTCGTGGCCCATGCAGACGAGGGTGATCTTCTCGACGGGCCGGTTCGGGCTCTCGTTTTGCTTGCGCTCCCAGGCCTTGTAGTCGAAGCCCGCGATCAGCTCGTTCAGGTCGGCGCGCGTGGCGATGCGGTTGACCGGCATGATCTTGATCATGCGCCCGTCCTTCTCGCCGTCGAACACGGTGCTGAACTCCAGCTTCTGCACCTCCAGCGCCTCGAGCAGCAGCTCCTTGGCCTGCACCGGGTTGCGGAAGATGTCGTAGTGGTTGACGTTGTAGACCTCGAAGCCGGTGTAGTACTTGGTGTCCGGGTCAAGCGACTTCTGGCGCAGCTCCTCGGCCACCTTGATCAGCCGCTTGGTGGTCGTCTGGATCGCGCCGAGGTTGATGTCCGCACCGATGAAGCGGCGGCCGAGTTTCATTGCGACGGCTTGAGTGGTACCAGACCCCATGAAGCAGTCGAAGATCAGGTCTCCTGGGTTCGAGTGCATCTGGATGATCCTTTGCAGGAGCTCCTCTGACTTTTGGGTCGGGTAATAGAGCTTCTCCGGATCTGTTGGGCTCGTGATCTTCTTGACGTCAGACCACCAGTCATTGATGGGCGTGCCCTCCGCGCGGAGTTCAGCGTTGTCCCCTTTCACCGCCGTGCGTCCACGCTGCATGGTTCCCTCGGAGTACGGTCGATACTGCGGGTTGAACGTCCACTGCGACCCCTTCGTGTACCAAAGCAGGTTGTCATGCTTTCGCGGCATCTCGGAGGTTGGAATGCCGCCGCCCGCGTAGCACCAAATGACTTCGTTGCGGAAGCCCGGGTGTCCGTCTGTTCCAGAGGACGCACCGGTACCGAAAACCTCATCGAGGATGCATCGAATATGGTGGACAACGTGCCAGTCCAGGTGAACGTAGATACTGCCGGTCGGCGCCAGAAGCTCTCGGCACATGACGATCCGCTCGTACATGAACTGAAGGTACTCGTCATTGGTCCAGATGTCGGAGTACTGCTTCTCTTCAAATGAAGACCGCTGACTGTCCGCCTTGTGGCCCTTCATCTCGACAGTGCGCTTGTAGTCCGCCTTAGAGTCAAAAGGCGGGTCGATGTAGATCAGATCGACCTTCCCCCTGAACTCCTTCAGCAAGTGGCTCATCACCTGCAAGTTGTCACCCCAGAAGATCTTGTTGCGCCAGCCGTCCACCTCCTCGCCGTGAACCTCCTTCAACTGCGCAGGGTAGTACTGCGTCGAGGTGAACGGGCGCTTGCCGCGCCAATTCAGCATCGGGTAGCCCTTAATCGGCGAGAACTCGTATTTTTCGACGTTGGTCTTGCCGACATCAGCAGCGGCTAGTGGCAGGGGTGCCTGCGAAGGTTGTTGGTCGCTCATGGTTGTTCTCTTTGGCGAATGGTTGAATGTCTTGGGGCTGGCAATTGACTGGCGGGTTGGCGTTGGCGTCGGCGTCGGCGTCGGCGACGCGGCTTCCAGCAGTCGAGCGATCAAGGCTTTCCTCCGCCCCCTCGGCTCTACGCCTGCGGCTTCGCAGACCTGCTTGACCTCCGGCTCGCCGAGGTAGCCAAGCAGGTCCTCCGGCTGGCAGCGCCGCGCCGACGAGATCGCGTCGACCAGGGCCTGGCGCCTGCGCTTGTCGGAGACCGAGAGCCCGAAGTCCTCGGCGATCTGCCGAAGGGTCGCGGTGCTGGCGACGGTCAGGATGTGCGGTTTGAGTCTCATCGTGCTTTGGAAAACTTCCAGTTCTTGTTGTCGCAGTAGGCGCGCATGTCGCAGCTCTGGCACAGCCTGGCCGGGCGTGCGGCCATGCGATAGTCCTGCCGCTCGATGCGCGCCACGATGTCGTCAAAGCGCGCGATGGTTTTGCCGATGGCGCGGTCGTCCTTGGTGAAGGAGACGTAAGGGTTCCCGCCGTCCTCGCCGGTGTAGTACAGATGCATCCGGCTGACCTTCTGGCCGGTGCGCTCTTCCACCAGGTGGGCGTACACCTCCAGCTGGTGCTGGTACTGGCGCAGCCGCTCCCGATCCTTCTCCATGTCGGGCTTCTTCTCCGACTTGAAGTCGATGATCTCGACCGTGTCGTTCTCGCCCCGGATCAGGTCGACGCTGCCCTTGAGGATGTACTGATCCTTGACCAGCGAAATCTCGACCTCGGCTTCCTTGATGCGATCCCAGTTGCCGTTCTCGCGCTCGTAGTAGCGCAGCACGTGCAGTAGCGCCGCCTGCTGTGAGGAGGGCGCGAGGTAGACGCGCTCTTTCTTGGAAAGCATCGCGTAGTTGGCCGAGAACCAGCCCCGGATGGCGTCCAGGGTGATGGTGTGCTCTTCGCCGCGCAGGACGGTCTTGTGGATGTCCTCGATGGTCTGGTGCACCAGAGTACCGAAGAGCATCGGGCTCTCGCGGATGGGCGCGAACTCCAGCTCCTTGAAAAAACGGTACTGCTCGGCGCAGTTCTCGAACACCGTGATGTGCGAGGTGAACGAGTACTCGCGCTTGAGGTTGATCTGTTTGACGGCCTCGAAGGTCAGCGCCGACAGATCGATGTCACGCCAGCTGGGCAGCTCGTAGAACAAGCGCTCGAAATACTTCGATGGCGACTTGCCCAGGCCACGGCCATTGCGCTCCTGCGCGGCCAGCACTAGCAGGTTCTGGGCGCGGGAGAAGGCTGTATAGAACAGCCGCCGGAAATCGAAGTGCTTGATGTGCTCCAGCGGCTCGAAGCGGGGTTTCGACAAGTACCCGCCATCTTCCAGCAGCTCGTCGAGCGCGGCGTGCTGCTTGCGCGGCACCGCCTCCAGCGAGCCGCACACCACCACCGGGAACTCCAGCCCCTTGGACTGGTGGATGGTCAGGAACGAGACGCAACCCTTGGGCGCGTACTCGGCCTCGTCCTCGTACTCGCCGATGCCGCCCTCCTGCAGGAAGCGCAGGAACTGGTTGAACAGGTCACGGAGGTTCTTTTCCAGGAAGTCCGGGTTGAGCACGCTGACGTAGTGCAGGTACTCGAACTTGGTGAGCAGCTTGGAGAAAGTGCCAAGATTGCGCGCGGCGCGGCCCTTGTCCACGCCCTGCATCGCCTCTTCCGAGAGGAAGCGCGAGAACAGCGGGAACTGCAGCAGTTGGTAGAACAGACCCGAGAAGGCGTAGTCGGTGTTCTGCGCAAGCACTGCGTGGCGCTTGGCCAGCGGGCGGGCCCAATCCAGCAGGGGCTTGTTTTCCGGCTTGCGCAGCTCGTCGGTGAAGGGCTTGAAGCACTGGTGGTCGTAGTAGTCCCAGATGTCCAGATGCACGCCGTCGGCCCACGCCCGCACCTTGGGAAACTGCGGGAACAGGAAAATCAGCGCGCCAATCATGAGGCGGATTTCCTCGCGCTCGAAGAACATGTTCGAGCGGGGCGAGAACACGGGCACGCCCTGCGCTTCGAGGAAGCGCGCCAGTGCCACCACCTTGTCATTCTTGACGGAGCGGAAGAGGAAGGCTACCTGGTTCCAGTCCGCGAGCTGACCGGATGCCTTCAACCCATTGAGGAAGGCCAGCACCTCCGCGTGCCAGTTGGTGGTGTCGTCCTTGTCGTCACTGGCCGCCAACCGCACCACCGTCGGCACGTCGGGGAAGACGTCGTCGCGTGGGACGATCTGCTTGGCGAAACGGAAGACGCGCGTGCCGTCGTCCCAGGTTTGTTCGCGCATCCACTCGTTGTAAAAGCGGATGATGTCCGGGTGCGAGCGATAGTTGACGGTCAACTTGACCTGCTTGCACTGGCCGTCGTCGAACAGCGCAGGGAACTCCAGGATGTTGCGGATGGTGGCCCCGCGAAAGCGATACAAGCCCTGGTCGTCGTCACCCACCACGCAGAGATTGCAGCGCTCGCCGGCGAGCAGGAGGAGGATGCGCTCCTGGATGGTGTTGGTGTCCTGATACTCGTCCACCATCAGGTAGGTGAGCTTCTCGCGCAGCTGCACCAGCACCTCGGGGCGCTTTTCCAGCAGTTGCAGCGCCTCGTACTGGATGCCGGAGAAGTCCAGTGAGTTGTGCTCATGAAGCAGCTCTTGGTACTTCACAAAGCAGGTAGCCAGGGCACGGATTTCGGGCTCGGGGGCAGCCGCTAGCGTGGAGGCATCGAGCGCCTCCTCGCTGACCTTGTTGAGCCACTTGAGCAGGTTCTCCGACTGCGCCCAGCGCCCCGTCTGGTCGTCGCCCATGACAAGCTGGGCGTCGGGCAGTTCACGGAAGTCCTTGATGTGCTGGTAGAGGAAGTACTGCTGGTCGAACTGGTCGAACAGCGTGAAGCTGCGCTTGAGCCGGGTGAACTCGCGGTAGTCCTCCAGCAGCCGCAGGCAGATGGAGTGGAAGGTACCCAGGTACATCTCGTTCAAGTTGAACTTGATGCCGAGCTCGCTGAGACGGTTGGAGATGCGCGTGGTCAGCTCACGCGCGGCCTTGTCGGTGAATGTGACGACAAACAGCGACTCGGGCGCGACGCCTTTGTGGGTGATGAGGTAGACGATGCGCTCGACCAGCGTGAAGGTCTTGCCGGAACCGGGGCCCGCGATGATGAGCACCGGCCCCTCGGTGGCCAGAATGGCTTCCAGCTGCTGGGGGTTGGCCTTGGACTGGAGGGCGGTGGCGCTGGATGTCATTCCGCCCCCTCGCCGTCATCCACCGTCGCCTTGCCGATGCGGCTGGCGATCCACTCGTCCAGATCGCGGCGGCGGAAGCGCCACGTGCCACCCAGCTTGAACGCCGGGAGCTTGCCGTTCGCCGCGAGGCGATAAACCGTGCGCTTGCCAGCCTTGAGGTAGGCAGCCACCTCGTCAATGGTGAGGATTTCGTCCGGCTGGTCGCTCATCGGCTTTCCTATGTCGTCTGGCTGTGCTTGGTTTACGGCCATGTCTCGTCATAATATTCCACAAGTGTGCAAACTTGGGCAAACCTGGCATCAAACAGGTTCCATGACACGGAGAGGGAGCGGCAGTGGCGTCCAACTACGAGGCAATTTGTAAGGAGAACCGGGAAAGCTACGGCACCAAGGGCGCCCAGAAATCCGGCAGCCTAGCCGCGGGGCTGTATGACGACCGCACGCACTTCATCTTTGAACTGCTGCAAAACGCGGAGGACGCGCTCGGCCGGCGTGGCGAGTGGCACGGATCACGCAAGGTTTCGTTCACCCTGAGCGCGACTCGCCTGACGCTCTCGCACTTCGGCAAGCCTTTTGATGAGGCCGATGTCCGCAGCGTCTGCGACATCGCCGAGAGCACCAAGAACGAGTCCTCCATTGGCCGCTTCGGCCTTGGCTTCAAGTCCGTCTACACCGTCACCGATCTCCCGGAGATCCACTCCGGCGATGAGGACTTCGCCATTGAGAACTACGTCTTCCCCAAGCGGCTGGAACGCTCCGCACGCGCCCCGGATGAGACGCAGATCATCCTGCCCCTGAAACCGCAGGACACGACGGCGGCGCAGGAGATCACGGCAGGGTTCCGACACTTGGGCCCGGGCGCGCTGCTGTTCCTGCGTCACATCGACGAAATCAACTGGAGCGTCGAGGGCGGCCCTTCCGGCTTCTACCTGCGCAACACCCCTGAAACGCTGGGGCCCAACGTGCAGCGCGTCACGGTGATCGGCCAAGAGAGTGGGCAGCCCGAGGTCGATCAGAACTGGCTGGTATTCCGCCGCGACGTGTTTTCTGCTGAGGGAAAAAAGGTCGGGCGGGTTGAGATCGCCTTTTCGGTGGTCGCGGTCAAGGACGCCCCGGGGCGCTGGGCCGTACAGCCGCTGGCCAGGTCGCCGCTGGTGGTGTTCTTCCCGACCGTGGTCGAGAGCCACCTTGGTTTTCTCGTGCAGGGGCCCTACCGCACCACGCCCAGCCGCGACAACATCCCTCCCGGCGATCCGTGGAACCAGCATCTGGTCAAGGAAACATCGAGCCTGCTGGTGGAAGCACTGCGCTGGATGCGGGACGAGGCGATGCTGGATATCTCGGTGCTGCGCTGCCTGCCGCTTGACCGCGAAAAGTTCCCGAAGGATTCGCGGTTCGCGCCGATGTTCGATGCCGTCAGGCAGTCCTTTCAGGAGGAGCCGCTGCTTCCGGCTTTCGACGGCAAGTACGTCGCCGCCTACCAGGCCAAGCTGGCGCGCACGCAAGAGCTGCGCGAGCTGTTCAGCCCGGAGCAGCTGGCATCGCTCTTCGGCTCGGAGGTAAGCGCCTGGCTGTCAGACGATATCACCGAGGTCAAGACGCCCGAGATCCGTAAGTATCTGATGCGCGAGCTTGATATCGACGAGATCAGGCCAGAGAAGATCATCCCCCTCCTGAGTAGGGCGTTCCTGGAAGCGCAACCTGACGAGTGGATATCACGTCTGTACGAGTTCTTGAATAGCCAAGGGAGGGCTGTACGTGCTCACCTCGACACCATCCCGCTCATCCGTCTGGAGGACGGCTCGCACGTTGTCGCCCGCGAAAACGGGAAAGCCAAGGCCTTTCTTCCCAGCGCCATCGCCACCAGCTTTCCGACCGTTCGCCGCGCGGTATGTACGACGCCCGAGGTACGCCTGTTCCTGAGCTCGCTGGGCATCACCGAACCCGACCCGGTAGACGATGTGATCTGGAACATCCTGCCGAAGTACCAGCAGGCAGAGGTGGACGTGGACGACGATGTCTACGCAGCCGACATCGAGCGCATCCGCACCGCCTTCAGTACCGACTCAACCGCGCAGAAAGAAAAGCTGCGGTCAGCCCTGCGCGATACCACCTTTGTGAAGGTGGTCGACACCGGCGATGGCAAAGCGCGCGTCGCCAAGCCCGGCGAGGCCTACATCGCAACTGAGCGCCTGCAACAACTCTTCGCAGGCGTACCCAACATCTTGATCGTCGACAACGAGTACGATTGCCTGCGCGGTGACGAGATCCGTGACCTGCTAGTGTCGTGCGGGGCAAGCCGCTACCTCATTCCGGAAGCAGTACCGTCGAGTCTGGGGCATTCGGAGAAAGAGCGAATCCGCAGAGAAGCTGGTCTTGAGCGCGCAAGCTGGGAAAACCCGCCAGAAGATTTCACCCTTCGCGGACTGACAGCGCTGCTGGAGTTCTTACCAAAACTACCACCCAAGGATGCTGCCGCCCGAGCCAAGGTGCTATGGGAAGCCTTGGCCGATCTGGAGGCGCGCGGTACTGCCGCCTTCTACGGCTCCTACAAGTGGGGTTACTTCCACGAGACAAAGACCGCTCGGTTCGATGCCGCTTTCGTCCGGACGCTCAATCAGGTTGCCTGGGTGCCGAATGCCGACGGCGAGCTTGTGCCTCCTGGGCTCGTCTTGTTCGACACCCTAGGCTGGAAGCCCAACCCGTTCCTGCAAACCAAGATCACTTTCAAGCCGCCGATCATCGATCAGCTGGCTAAAGAGGCGGGCATTGATCCGGCGATTCTCGATCTGCTACGAAGAGACCCCACTATCGTCGCCGAGCTGACGTCCCGACTGAGCGCGAGCCCAGCGCCACAGACGGAGCCATCGGCAGAGTCCGAACAGGAGACCGGCAAGCCGTCCGATGGCGACGTGTACGACGGCGCGAAAGATCTGTACGGCGATGACATGCCGGATATCCCGCCCGGCACTCCTGATCCAGACGGCGGCGATGGTGTGGACACGGGCGCAGGAGGGGGTGGCCAAGGGCGCACTGGTACTGGGACTTCGCGCGGCGGTGGCCAGGGCAATGGAGGTGGCCACGGCGGCTCAGGTGGCCACGGCACCGCTGGTAACAAGGGCGGCGGCAAAGGCGGCGGTCAGGGAAAGAGGACGCCCGGCCACGCGGGCGGGCGTCCATTCATTTCCTACGTCGGCACGCATCCCGATGATGATGGCCCCGATCCCGATGGCCTCGATCAGGCGGCACGGATGCAGATCGAGGAGCTGGCAATCAACCTGATCCTTCGCCTTGAGCCAGGGCTGCGCCGCACCCCGGAAGGCAACCCGGGTTTTGACCTCTTCGAGGCCGACAGCAGTGGCCGGCAGATTCGATGGGTCGAAGTGAAGTCGATGACGGGCACCTTACAAGATCGCCCCGTGGGACTGTCACACACGCAGTTCGACTGCGCGCGCGAAAAGGGCGATGCGTACTGGCTATACGTGGTCGAGCGCGCAACTGATCCAGCTCAAGCCCGCGTGCTCAGAATTCAGAACCCCGTCGGCCACGCCCGGACGTTCACGTTCGACCACGGCTGGAGCGAGATAGCACGAACTGATCCTCCCCGTTGATGACCAGTCGGCCAATCGTCGAATCCACGCCCTCAAGGCCAAGGCGTTACTATCTGGCTCGGGTATGGAGCGCGGGTTCGGTTCCGTGTTCCGCCACCACCATTCAACGCCCAACCTCCATCGGTTGGGCGTTTTCATTTCCGGGTTCCCCAACACCGCGCGTAGTTCCGGGCCATTCTGCCTGCGCCGCACCCCACTGCCGGGGGCGCCTGAATGGGGCAGGTTCGACTCTGCTCCGCCCTCTCTTCTCTCGAAACCTGCGCCAACTTCTTGGCGCAAGCGCACGCAAGCGGCCTTGCGCCACCGTGACTTACACCTGCGTCACGCAGAGCAGTTGCCCATGGCGCTTGCTCGGGTGTCAGCCCGGTCGGTTCAACAGCGATCGGGGCCATTGCTGGAAGCTCATGCGGTCCAGCACCTGGTACTCGCAGTCCTCGTCGCTGAGGT
>DYIB01000090.1 GCA_020723855.1 Uliginosibacterium gangwonense | reverse complement strand
GTGCTGGCGGCCATGATCCTGTTCGCGCCCGACGGCCTGCTGCCGCTGCTGCGCCGGGGCAAGGGGAAGAAGCATGCTGCAGCTTGACAACGTCACGGTGCGCTTCGGCGGCCTCACCGCCGTTAAGGGAGTGAGCCTGGCCATGGGCGACGACCAGCTGGTGGGCCTGGTGGGGCCCAACGGCGCCGGCAAGACCACCCTGTTCAACGTCATTTCCGGCCTGGTGCGCGCCACCACCGGGCGCGTGCTGTTCGACGGCGCGGACATCCTGCGCCAGCCGCTGCACAAGCGCGCCCGCCTGGGGCTGGGGCGCACCTTCCAGATCCCGCAGCCCATGCATGAGCTGACGGTGCGCGAGAACCTGGTGGTGGCCCAGCGCTTCGGCGCCGGCCGGGTGGATCACGGCAAGATCGACGAGATCCTGGAGTTCATGGATCTGGCCCACGCCGCGGAGCGCGACGCCGCCCACGAGCTGGCGCTGCAGGAGTTGAAGCGCCTGGAGGTGGCCAAGGCCCTGGCCACCGAGCCCAAGCTGCTGCTGCTGGACGAGGTGCTGGCGGGGCTGGAGACCAGCGGCAAGCGCATGTTCATGGAGAAGCTGCGCAAGCTGCACGCCCGCTACCGCATCGGCATCCTCATCATCGAGCACGATATCGAGACCATTTCCTCCCTGTGCCATCGCGTCGCGGTGCTGGACTTCGGCCAGTTGATCGCCGACGGCACGCCCGAGGAGGTATTCAACAACCCGGACGTGATCCGGAGCTATACGGGGGCGGGCCATGCTTAAGGTATCGGAAGTGCAGGCCGGCTACGGCGCCATCAACGTGTTGTGGGGCGTGTCCCTGGATTTCCCCCTGGGCCGGCTCACCGCCATCATCGGCCCCAACGGCGCCGGCAAGACCACCCTGCTGCGCGCCATCATGGGCCTGATCCCGGTGCAGCGGGGCGAGGTGGTGCTGGACGGCTTCCCCCTCACCGGGCGCAACACCTGGGAAATGGCCGCCCTGGGCATCGCCATGATCCCCGAGGGGCGCATGATCTTCCGCGACATGACGGTGGAGGAGAACCTGGCCATGGGCGCCTTCCCCAAGCCGCACCGGCCGGCGCTGGCGCGCAACCTGGAGCGGGTGTACGGCCTGTTCCCGCGCCTGAAGGAGCGGCGCCGCCAGGCGGCCGGCTCCCTGTCCGGCGGCGAGGCGCAGATGCTGGCCATGGGCCGCGGTCTCATGTCGGAGCCGCGCGTGCTGCTGATCGACGAGCCCTCCCTGGGCCTGGCGCCGGTGATGGTGCAGGAGATCTTCGCCATCCTGCGCGACCTGAAGGAGCAGGGCGTCACCATCGTGCTGGTGGAGCAGAACACCCACATGGCCCTGTCGGTGGCCGACGGCGTCTATCTCATGCGCAGCGGCAAGGTGCTCATGTCCGAGCGCGCCCAGCAAGTGGACGTGGAGCGGCTGCATGATCTCTACTTCGCCCGGGAAGCCGCATGAGGCGGCGCGCTCCGTGACACCATGAGGGACCCGGGCCACCGCCATCCCGAGCTCGCAGCCATGTTCGCGCGCTACGGCGAAAACTACCGCTGGCGGGTGGTGGTGACGGTGATGCTGGGCACCTTCGCGGCGGTGATGGAGGCCACTATCGTCAATGTGGCGCTGCCCGACGTGATCCGCGCCTTCCACGTCGGCCACGACCGGGTGCAGCTCCTGTCCACGGGCTTTCTCGCCGCCACCACCGCCTCCATGCTAGTGTCGGGCTGGGCCATGAACCGCTACGGCCCGCGCGCCACCTATATCGCGGCCCTGTGGCTGCTGATGCTGTTCTCGGTGCTGGCGGTGTTCACCAGCCGGGAGCAGTTCGCCCTGCTGGCCCTGTGCCGTATCGGCCAGGGCGCCATCGCCGGCCTCATCCAGCCCTTGGCCATGGTGTCCCTGGCCCAGGTCTTTCCGCCCGAGCAGGGCGGCCGCGCCATGTCGGCCTATGGCCTGGGCATCGTCCTGTCGCCGGCCGTCGGCCCGGTGGTGGGCGGGGCGCTGGTGGATCAGTTCGGCTGGCGCGCCGTGTTCCTGGTGACCCTGCCTTTCTGCCTGACGGCGGCGTTGCTGGCGCCGCGCTACCTGATCGCTGCCCGGCCGCCCGTCCACACTCGCAAGAAGCCCCTGGACGTGACCGGACTGGCGCTGCTCAGCGCCGGCCTGATCACCCTGCTGGGCGGGCTGTCGACCACCTTCTCCCATCCGCCCGCGGTATGGGTCTCCCTGCTGCTGGCGGGGCTGGCGCTGGGCGCGGCCTTCGTCGCCTGGCAGCGGCGCAGCACCCATCCCCTGCTGGACTTCGGCCTGTTCCGCCAGCCCGGCTTCGGCGCGGCCATCCTGGTGACCGTGGCCTACGGGGTGGGGCTGTACGGCTCCACCTACCTGGTGCCCCTGTTCGCCCAGCACGCTGTGCACTTCAGCGCCTTCCAGGCCGGCGCCATGCTGGTGCCCGGCGGCCTGCTGCTGGCCCTGGTGCTGCCCCTGTCCGGGCGCCTGACCGACCGGCTGCCGTTCCACCGCATCGTCCTGGCGGGCCTGGCCTGCTTTGCCGCCTCGGCGGCCCTGTTCGCCCTGACCGGCACGGGCGGCGGCTTCTGGCTGCTGGCAGCCTGGGTGGCGCTGGGACGCGTGGGGCTGGGACTGATGATCCCCGGCCTCAATGCCGGCGCGCTGCGCCTGCTCGCGCCGGGCGGCGAGGCGGCGGGCTCGGCGGCGATCAACTTCTTCCGGCAGTTGGGTGGCGCCCTGGGCGTCACGCTGTTGGCCCTGTTCCTGGAAGGACGCCAGCGCGCCGGCGGCGCCGAGGCGGCCGGCGCCGGGGGCTTCACCGCGGGCTTTCTGGCGGTGGCCCTGGTCTATGCCCTTGCCATGATCCCGGCGCGGCGCATGAACGTCGCCCGCCCCAACCTTTGAGCCTAGGAACCTCAGATGCCACCTATGAACCTTGAAATTGCAGTTGAAACCGCCTTCAACGCAAAGATCGCAAAGACGCAGAGGCCGCAAAGAACGATCCTCACCCTTTGTGGGTGTCGGCTACCCTTCAGGATTTTCCTTTGCGCCCTTTGCGTTACTTCGCGTCCTTTGCGCTAAGTGCGGTTTTCAGGATGAAGACCACCATGGACAACATACGCGTACACAAGCGCCCCGAGGGCGTGCTGACCATCGCCATCGACCGGCCCGAGCGCCGCAACGCCCTCGGCGTCGCCATGTACGACGCCTTGAGTGCCGCCGTCGAGGCGGGCGAGGCCGACGCCGAGGTGCGGGTGCTGCTGCTCCACGGCGCCGGTGCCCATTTCACCAGCGGCAATGACATCGCCGATTTCGCCCGGGTCAAGTAGTATTTTCGCCATTACAAGGAGATCGCGGTGGAAACCATGACCACGGACGGCACGCCGCGGGCGCGCGGGGAGGACGCGCTGGAAGCGCAGGCCAGGAAACCCAGAACCAAGGAAGACCGCCACTTCGTCACCGCCCTGGCGCGCGGCCTCGACGTGCTCGCCTGCTTCCGCTCCGGCGACAAGATGCTGGGCAACCATGACATCGCCAAGCGCTGCAAGCTGCCCAAGTCCACGGTGTCGCGCCTCACCTACACCCTCACCAAGCTGGGCTATCTGAGCTACGTGGAGGAATCGGGCAAGTACCGCCTGGGCAACGCCACCCTGTCCCTGGGCAGCGCCATGCTGGCGCGCATGGACGTGCGCCAGATCGCCCGCCCCCTGATGCAGGAGCTGGCCGACTTCTCCCAGGGTATGGTGTCCTTGGGCACGCGCGACCGGCTGAGCATGATCTACGTGGAGAACTGCCGCAGCCAGTCGGCCCTCACCTTGAGCCTGGACGTGGGTTCGCGCATTCCCGTGGCCACCACGGCCATGGGCCGCGCCTACCTGGCGGTGTGCCCGGAGCGCGAACGCAACGACCTCATGGAACAGGTGCGCGAGCTGGACGAAGTGGCCTGGCCGCGCATCCGCCAGGGCATCGAGACGGCGCTGCAGCAGTACCAGGAGCTCGGCTGCTGCTGCTCCTTCGGCGACTGGCAGAAGGATGTCAACGCCATTGCCGTGGCCTTGCGCCCCGGCGGCGGCCAGGCGCCCATGGCGATCAATTGCGGCGGCCCGGCCTTCAGCCTGTCCAGGGAATTCCTGCTGCAGGAAGTGCGCCCGCGCCTGATCGAGCTGGTGCAGCGCCTGGAAGCCTCCCTCGGCAGCCGCGCTTGATGTTCTCCGTGGGGGATGTGCGGAGCGCCAGTATACCGGCAGGGGCCCGGTCTTCCCCAGCCCCGTCAGCGGCGCCGGAACCGGGCCGGCCGGGCAGCGCCCGACGGCTCGTCCTTGTGGCGGAAGCGGATGCGCGCCTTGCTCAAGTCATAGACCGAGATCTCGACCGTGACTTTGTCGCCGGCCAGGATGCGGATGCGGTGCTTGCGCATCTTGCCGGAGGCGTAGGCAGACACCACGTTGCCGTTGTCCAGGGTCACGCGAAAGCGCGTGTCCGGCAGCACTTCGGACACCACGCCTTCCAATTCGAGCAATTCTTCCTTGGCCATATCGCGCCCTCCTGAAACCTGCGGGGAAAAACAAAAACCGCGGCAAAGCCGCGGTTTTGCGATGGGAGCAGCCTTTGCTCAAGCCGCGCGAATCTTGCTGGCCTGGAGGCCTTTCTTGCCTTGGGTGACTTCGAACTGCACGCGCTGGTTTTCCTTCAGGGACTTGAAGCCGTCGCCCTGGATCTCGCTGAAGTGGGCAAACAGGTCTTCGCCGCCCCCGTCGGGCGTGATGAAGCCGAAGCCCTTGGCGTCGTTGAACCATTTGACCGTGCCTAGTTTGATACTCATACTCATGTTACTTTCCTCATTGTGCAAAATATTGGCAAACGCCCAGGGGGGCACCGGCACACAAGAGACGTAACTGACGGAATCGAACCAACCGGCTTCGGGATGAAGCGAGACAGCGAAGATGCCGCAAAGACACACAGCTTGATGCGAGTGCCCGCGCACTGTATAGGGATTCGCGGCCCAGGTCAATGTTTATTTTTGGCTATTCGTGTTTCGTGATCGATAGTCGCGCTCCGACGGTCTATAATCGATCAATCTTATGGTCGCCGCGACAGAACCCATTTCCCTATCGCAAGGCATACAGTTGGCAGTCGCGCCGGTGTTTCTGCTGACGGCGGTGGCCTCCCTGATCGGCGCGGCGGCGACGCGGCTTGCCCGAATCATCGATCGCGCCCGTCTCATCGAAGATCGCCTGGAATCCCAGACGGCCAAAAACGTCGCCGCTTCCTATCGGGAACTCGACACTCTGAAGCTGCGCGGACGGCTGGTGAACGCCTCCATCACGCTGCTCACCCTTTGCGGCGTGATGATCGGACTGACGGTCATGGAACTGTTCCTGGCGGAGACCACTGCGTTACGCAGCATGAAGGTGGTTCCCACGACTTTCCTCGCGGGAATCATCCTGTTTGTCCTTGCGCTGCTGTGCTTTCTCGCCGAGACCTTGATCGCCGCACACGTGCTGCGGTTCGGCAAGCATTTGCCGCGCGAGACCTCCGATCACGGATAGCGTCGGCTGATCATCTCCGCCAGGCAGGCGGGCTTGTCGCTGCCTTCCAGCTCGACGGTGACGTTCCAGGTGAGCTGGGCGCCGCCGGGGATGTCCTCGAGGGCGGCCAGCACGATGCGGGCGCGGATGCGGCTGCCGGCCTTGACCGGGTGGGTGAAGCGCACGCGGTTGAGGCCGTAGTTGATGCCCATCTTGACGTCGCGCATGACGATGGTCTCGGTAAGCAGGTGGGCCAGCAGCGACAGGGTGAGGAAGCCGTGGGCGATGGTGGCGCCGAAGGGGGACTCCCGGGCGGCGCGCTCGGGGTCCACGTGGATCCACTGGTGGTCGCCGGTGGCCTCGGCGAACAGGTTGATGCGCTCCTGGGCGATCTCCAGCCAGTCGCTCACCGCCACTTCCTGGCCGATGCGCTGGCGCAGTTCCGAGAGATGCTGGAATTCGACTTTCGGCACTCGTGTCTTCCTCGGTTCAGTTCGAAATGAACTCGCGTATGTAGCGATTCACCAGCTCGGGGTATTCGTGGGCCACCCAGTGGGAGCCCTCGGGGATGCGCTTCACGGTGAGCTTGCGTACCACCTCGTTCATACCTTCCAGCAGCACCGGGCGCAGGGCCCGGTCGCGCTCGCCCCAGATCACCAGGGTGGGGACGGAAACGGTGAAGGCGGCCGGGTCCAGTTCCGGGGGCTGGTAGTGCGGGTCCTCGGGCGAGGCGGGGTAGAGGGGTGAGGCGCGGTAATAGTTGAGGCCGCCGCTGAGCGCGCCGGGGCGGGACCAGGCTTCGCGGTAGAGCTCCAGGTCATCGTCGCCCAGCCAGTCCCGGGCGGCTCCGCCCTCGCTGCGCAGCATGCGCACCAGGCGCTCGTAATCGTTCTCCGCCAGCACGCGCTCGGCCTTCTGGGAGCGCAGCAGCACCATGTACTGGCTGGCGGCGGCCTGCTCGGGACTTGCGCGCAGCGCCCGGGAGAACAGCACCGGATGGGGCGCGTTGATGATCACCAGCCGGGACAGATACTCGGGGTATTCCACGGCGAAATTCCAGGCGACGGCGCCGCCCCAGTCGTGGGCCACCAGGACGCAGGGGCGGCCGCCCAGGTGGTCGATCAGGCCGCGCAGGTCCTGCACCAGGTGCTTGGCCCGGTAGGCCTTCACGTCCACCGGCTTGTCGGACAGGTTGTAGCCGCGCATGTCCAGGGCCACGGCCTGGTGGTCGCGGGAGAAGTCCTCCAGCTGCGCTTTCCAGGCGTACCAGAACTCGGGGAAGCCATGAACGAACAGGATCAGAGGGCCCTTGGCGCCGGCGCTCACGTAGTGCAGGCGTATGC
Source organism: Uliginosibacterium gangwonense (assembly GCA_020723855.1). Taxonomy (GTDB): domain Bacteria; phylum Pseudomonadota; class Gammaproteobacteria; order Burkholderiales; family Rhodocyclaceae; genus DYIB01. The sequence goes on along the minus strand of DYIB01000090.1, from coordinate 6,547 downwards.
CGTTGATGTCGGCATAGTGATGATCCATGGGTTCCTCCGATCGGGGTCGGTCAGGCCGCGCGCAGGCTGCCCTCCACCAGGTGCGGCACCACCGTGTAGCAGTTCTTGCGGGCGGCGAAGCGGATCTCGTCCTCCAGCTTGCGCGCCAGCATCATGCGGCCGACCCGCGCCCGGGTCAGGCATTCCAGGGCGTCGCCGCGCTCGTGCAGGATTTCCGCCGCCAGGGCGGCGTCCGAGAACTGCAGCTTGCTGCCGGCGCGCTGGGCGAACAGGGACACGAAATAGCCGGCGCCGTAGAAGTCCTCCAGGTTGAAATTGTCGGCCGAGCCGGAGCACACGATCAGCACCGTCTTGCCGCCGTGGTGCCTGAGGATGTGCTCCACCACCGCTTCGCCGTTGAGCAGCGCGGCGGCGTAGACGTGATCCGCCGCGTGGGACTTGGCCAGGGCCACGGTGCCGTTGGTGGTGGAGTAGAGCACGCTGCGGCCGGCCAGGTCCTCGCGCAGCAGGGCGAGCGGCGTGGGATGGGCGAAGCCGGGCAGGGTGTCGGCGTTGAGCTCCCCCGACAGGATGTAGGAGCCTGGCGCCCGGCCCTTGGCCTGGGCCAGGCAGGCTTCGCCGTTGAGGGCCGGCACCACTTCCCGGGCGCCGTGGGCCAGGGCCGTGACGATGGAGGTGGTGGCGAACAGGATGTCCAGCACCACCACCACCTTGCCGGGCAGGCGCTGACCGTCCAGCTCTTCCTTCTTCAGGAGGACGTGGATCTTGGCCATGTCATCCCGCCTGGCGGCGGCGGAACATGCCGTAGCCTTCCATCTGCATCACCGTCTCGTCCTTCTGGTTGAGCACGTCCCAGCGGTTGCGCACCAGGCCGATGTGGGGCTTGCTCTCCATGGGGCGTGCCTCCAGCACCGTGGTGCGCACGCGCAGCACGTCGCCGGGGCGCACCGGCTTGAGCCAGCGCAGGTTCTCGACGCCGGGCGAGCCGAGGCTGGCGGCCTCCAGCAGGTAGGCGTCGCACATCATGCGCATGGCGAGTGCACAGGTGTGCCAGCCGCTGGCGATGAGCCCGCCGAACAGGGAGTGCCTGGCCGCCTCCTCGTCCACGTGGAAGGGCTGGGGGTCGAACTGGCGGGCGAATTCAACGATGGCTTCGCGCGTCAGCTCGATGCCGCCGAACTCGCGCGTGCTGCCGGGCACGAAGTCTTCCCAATAGTATTTGTAGTGCTTGCTCATCTCTAGAACCACTCCGGTTTCATCTCGAAACAGGTCCCATCGAGACCGTCCAGCAGCTTAAGCTGCGGCTCCGTCCTGGGCAATTCCCAGCGGAAGAAATAGCGGCAGGCGGCCAGCTTGCCCCGGTAGAAGGCGGCACCGCCGTCGGCGACCACCTTGCGCCCGAGCAGGTCCAGGGCCTGGATGCCGTGGGTGCCTTCGTGGATGGGATTGAGGCGGTTGTCCCGGTAGAACTGCTCCACCAGTTCGCCCAGGCATCCGCCCTTCTTCCGGGTTGGGCGTGGCGCTGGTCTTGATGTCGGACAGGGACGATCCCGCCTGGGGCCCGGTGAGCGCCATGGTGCCGAAGTAGCGGCCGGCCAGCAGCGCCTCCACGCCGAGGGTCTCGAACAGATGGAATTCGAGATCGCGGCGGTTGATGATGGTCGAGGTCATGGTTATGCCGCCAGCAACGAATCGCTGAAGCGGCCCAGGTGATGATCGGCGTCGCCGAAAGTGGCGTTGATCATGGTGAGGCGCTTGAAGTAGTGGCTGACGTTGAGCTCGTCGGTCACGCCCATGCCGCCGTGGAGCTGCACCGCCTGCTGGCCGACGAAGCGGGCCGACTGGCCGACATAGGCTTTGGCCGCCGACAGGTTGCGGCTGCGCTCGGCCGCATCCAGGGAATCGGCCTTGACGCTGGCCAGGTACATCATGGAGCGCGCCTGCTCGGCGGCGATCAGCATGTCGGCCATGCGGTGCTGCAGCGCCTGGAACTTGCCGATGGGCTGGCCGAACTGCTTGCGCGTCTTGAGGTACTCCAGGGTGGCCTCGTTGAGCGCCGCCATGGCGCCCACGGCTTCCGCGCACAGGGCGGCGATGCCGTAGTCCAGGGCGCGGGCGAGCGCGGCCAGGCCCTGGCCCTGGGCGCCCAGCAGGGCGTCGGCGCCTGCTTTCACCCGAGTGAAGGTGATCTCGGCGGCGCGCTGACCATCCTGGGTGGGATAGGCGCGCAGCGCCACGCCGGCCGCGTTGCGGTCCACCAGGAACAGGGAGATGCCGGCATCGTCCCGGGCATCGCCCGAGGTGCGGGCGGAGACGATCAGCCGGTCGGCCCAGGGACCGCCCAGCACCACGGACTTGGCGCCGTCGATGACCCAGCCCGCGGCGTCGGGCCGCGCCGTGGTCTGCACGTGGTTCAGCTCATAGCGGGTGCCCGGCTCGTAGTGGGCCAGGGCCATGAGCAGCTCGCCGCCGGCGATGGCAGGCAGAATGGTTTTCTTCTGCATTTCGCTGCCGCTGTCGCGCACCAGGCTGCCGCACAGCACCACGGTGGCCAGATAGGGTTCCAGCACCAGGCCGCGCCCAAAGGCTTCCATCACGATCATGGTATCGACGGCATTGCCGCCCATGCCGCCGTATTCCTCGGGGAAGGGCAGGGCGAGCAGGCCCAAATCGGCGAACTGGCGCCAGGTGTCGCGGCTGAAGCCCAGCTCGGAGCAGGCCAGCTCCCGCCGGCGCTCGAAGCCGTAATCCTTGGCGATGAAGCGCCGCAGGGTGTCCTGCAGGGCGCTTTGTTCCTCGGTGAAATTGAAGTCCATGGCTGTGCCTCACAGTCCCAGGATCATCTGGGAGATGATGTTCTTCTGGATCTCGTTGGAGCCGCCGTAGATGGTGGTCTTGCGCATGTTGAAGTAATGGCCCGCCAGCGGCGCGCAGTAGTCGGCGCCCACGGGCATCCCCTGCCAGCCGGCATCGAGGGCCTCGGGAGAGTAGGGCAGGGCGTAGTGGCCGACCGCCTGCATCATCAGTTCGGACAGGCTCTGCTGGATCTCCGAGCCCTTGATCTTGAGGATGGAGGCCTCGGGGCCGGGGGTGCGCTTCTCGCGCTCCGCCGAGATGACGCGCAGGTTGGTGATCTCCAGGGCCATCAGCTCCAGCTCCACCTGGGCGATCTTGTCGCGGAAGCGCTGGTCCTCGATCAGGGGACGGCCGTTGGCGGTCTCCCGGCGCGCGATCTCCTTCAGGCGCTTCAGCTCGCGCTTGGAGCGGCCCACGGCAGCGATGCCGGTGCGCTCGTGGCCCAGCAGGAATTTGGCGTAGGTCCAGCCCTTGTTCTCCTGGCCCACCAGGTTGTGCGCCGGCACCTTCACGTTCTCGAAGAACACTTCGTTGATCTCGTGCTCCCCGTCCAGCATGATGATCGGGCGCACGGTGATGCCCGGCGACTTCATGTCGATCAGCAGGAAGGAGATGCCCTCCTGCTGGCGGCCTTCCGTCGAGGTGCGCACCAGGCAGAAGATCCAGTCGGCATGCTGGGCGAGGGTGGTCCAGGTCTTCTGGCCGTTGACGATGTAGTAATCGCCCTGGCGCTCGGCGCGGGTCTTGAGGGAGGCGAGATCGGAGCCGGAACCGGGCTCGGAATAGCCCTGGCACCACCAGTGCTCGCCGGAAAGAATCTTCGGCAGGAAGTATTGCTGCTGGGCGGCGTCGCCGAAGGCCATGATCACCGGCGCCACCATGCGCAGGCCGAAGGGCATGATCATGGGCGCGCCGGCGTCGGCGCACTCCTCGTCGAAGATGTGCTGCTGCACCGCGTTCCAGCCCGTGCCGCCGAACTCCACCGGCCACGAGGGGGCGATCCAGCCCTTCCTGTAGAGGATCTTGTGCCAGGTGAGGTAGTCGTCCTTGGTCAGGCGCTTGCCCTCCAGGACCTTGCGGCTCAGTTCGGCCGGCAGGTTGTCGTCGATGAACCGGCGCACTTCCTGGCGGAATGCCTGCTCCTCCGGGGTGAAATTCAGGTCCATGCAGTCACTCCAGGTTGGTTCGCATAGCAAAACTATGTTTTGCAATTTTGGTTAGAGGATACGGTATTTCGAAACAGGCGGCAAGCAGATGCTTGGTGGAGCATCGCGTAGTTGATGATCTACTTCTTGGCGAAGAAGCTTTCCATCGCCGCCTTGCGATCGGCATTGACCTTCTGCACCTGGGGCCGCTCGCCCACCAGCTTGAGGTAGGCCTTGGCCGCCGGCAGGATCTCCTCCAGCATGTCGTAGCCGTAAATCTTCTTCGTCGCCTGGCTCACCAGGGGCAGGTGACACCAGGCGGCGCAGTCGGCATGGGTGAAGGTGTCGCCGGCGATGTAAGGGGAGAAGCGCGCCAGCTTGCCCAGGCTGCGCAGGCCCTTGCGCAGCAGCTTCTCCACTTCCTGCTTGGTCTCGTCCGACACCGTGCCGCCGAAGAAGGCCTCGGCGTACAGGCGGCGCACCGGCAGCTCCACGTGCAGCTCGAGGTGCTCGATCAGCTCGCGGTTCCTGGCCCGCTCGAAGGGGTCCTTGGGGTACAGGGGCGGCTCCGGGTACATATCCTCCAGGTATTCGGTGAGCACCTGGGATTCGGTGAGCACGCCGCGCCCGGTGCGCAGGAAAGGCACCTTGCCCATGGGCGAGTCCTTGAGGAAGTCTTCGGTCTGGGCCGGGTAGGCCAGTTCCTCCTCGAAGGGGATGCCCTTTTCCAGCAGGGCGAGCTTGATCTTGTTGTAGTAATTGCTGACGCTGAAACCGCATAGCTTGAGCATGCCGATGCCTCCTCGTTAAGAGCTTTTGGCGGGTTTGAACTGCAGGGATTTGTATTCGAGAAACTCTTCCAGGCCGTAGCGGCCCAGCTCGCGGCCGTTGCCGGACTGCTTGTAGCCGCCGAAGGGGGCGTGCAGATTGAACACGCCGCCGTTGATGTCCACCTGGCCGGTGCGCAGGCGCCGCGCCACGCGCAGCGCCCGCTCCTCGCTGCCCGACCACACGGCGCCGGCCAGGCCGTAGATGGTGTCGTTGGCCAGGCGCACCGCGTCGTCCTCGTCCTGGTAGGTGAGGATGGACAGCACCGGCCCGAAGATCTCCTCCTGGGCGATGGTGCTGTCGGGCCTGACCCGGCCGAACACCGTGGGACGCACGTAGTAGCCCTTGGCCAGCCCTTCGGGCGCCTCGGCGCCGCCCCACAGCAGCTCGGCGCCTTCCTGGAACCCCGTGCGGATGTAGTCGCGCACCCGGCTGCGCTGCATGTCGGAGGCGAGCGGGCCCAGGGTGGTGGCGGCATCGAAGGGATCGCCCAGGCGATAGGCCCGGGCCGCCTCCACGGCCAGGCGTGCCGCTTCTTCATAACGTGCGGCGGGCACCAGCAGGCGCGTGTGGGCGGTGCAGGTCTGGCCCGAGTTCAGGTAGCAGTTGCTGACCGTGCTCTTGACCGCCGTGGCGAAGTCGGCGTCGTCCAGGATGACCGAGGCGGACTTGCCGCCCAGCTCCAGGGCGACCCGCTTGACCGTCTGGGCGGCGAGCTCCGACACGCGCTTGCCGGCGCGGGTCGAGCCGGTGAAGGAAACCATGTCCACCTCGGGGTGGGCCACCAGCGCCTCGCCCACCACCGGGCCGTAGCCGGTGACCAGATTGAACACGCCCGCCGGCAGTCCCGCCGCGTCGATCACTTCCGCCAGGATGAAGGCGTTCAGCGGCGCCACTTCCGAGGGCTTGAGCACCACGGTGCAGCCGGCGGCGAGCGCCGCCGCCACCTTGGCAGCGATCTGGTGCAGGGGATAGTTCCAGGGCGTGATGGCGGCCACCACGCCGGCCGGCTCGCGCACCACCAGGGAATGGCCCACGCGTTCCTCGAAGGGGAATTCGGCCGCCAGCCTGGCGTACATGCCGAAAGTGGCGATGGGCGAGCCCGCCTGGATGCGCTGGGACAACTTCAACGGCATGCCCATCTCGCCGGTGATGGTGTGCGCGATCTCGTCGGCGCGCGCCTTCAGGCCGTCGTGGATCTTCTGCAGGTAGCCGGCGCGTTCGGCCGGTGGGGTCGCGGCCCAGGCGTCGAAGGCCCGGCGCGCGGCCGCCACCGCGGCCCGGGCATCGTCGGCCGTGCCTTCGGGGATGCGGCCGATCACTTCTTCCGTGGCCGGGTTGATGACGTCGATCAGGGCCTTGCCCGCCGGTGTCACCCAGCGGCCGTCGATGTACAGTTTGTCTCTTTGATCCATGTTGTATCGCAGTTGAGGTTGGAAAGAAAAAACGCATTTAACGCAGAGAACGCAGAGTGCGCAAAGAACGCAAAGAAAGACGAAGAGAACAACAGTTGCGGGAAGAATACCGCTCATTCGCCAGGTAAATATCCATGATTTCCTTTGCGTCCTCTGCGTCTTTGCGCCCTCTGCGTTGAAGGCGGTTTCAAGTGCGGTTCTTGCGCCTATGCGGTCGGCAGCTTGTGCCCGGCGAACTGTTCGCGCAACCTGGTCTTGAGCAGTTTGCCGGTGGCGGTGTGGGGCAGGGCATCCACGAACACC
>DYIB01000089.1:536-13743 GCA_020723855.1 Uliginosibacterium gangwonense | reverse complement strand
CTGCCGCGTGATCGACATGATGGAAAACAAGAGCGGCGAGACCACCATATTCGATTTATAAGGGAATCATGAGCGCTACCGCCGCGGACACGCTGGCGCCCGAAGACACGGCCCGGGCGGATTTTTACGCCGTGATCGCGCGCCTGTTCGCCGCGCCGCCGGATGCCGGCTTCCTGCGCGCCCTGGCGCAGGCCGACGAACTGGTGGCCGCCCATCCGGATGCGGCTCTGCCGCGCGCATGGAACGATTTGTGTGCCGCTGCCGCGGCCATGCCCGCCGAGGCAGCGCAGGAGGAGTTCGATGCCCTGTTCCAGGGCGTGGGCCGGCCGGCCGTGGTGCCCTATGCCTCTTACTACCTGGCCGGGTTCATGATGGAGAAGCCCCTTGCCGACCTGCGCTCCGATCTGGCCGCGCTGGGGCTGGCGCGGGCCGGCGGCGTGTCCGAGCCGGAGGATCACATCGCCGCCCTGGCGGAGGTGATGCGCCATCTGATCGTCCATGGCGCCTCCACCGCGGACGAGCGGGAAGAGAGTCAGCAGCGGTTTTTCCGCCGCCACCTGCAGCCCTGGTACGAACGCTTCTGCCAGGCGCTGGAGGCGGCCGAGGGGGCCAACTTCTATCGCCATGCGGCGCGCTTCACGGGCGCCTTCCTTGATTTGGAAAATGAGTCGTTTGAAATCGAAGTCTGAGCATCCTGACCAGGAGGAGGAGAAGATGAAAAGCAGCACGAATCTCAAGCGCAGGGACTTCCTGCTCACCGTCGGTCTGGGCGGCGCCGGCGCTGCCGCCGTATTCGTCGGCGGCAAAGCGGTGCCGACTCTCAAGGCAGCCGAGGACACGCGCGCCCCGGGGTCAGGCTACCGGCTGACGGAGCACATCCGGAACTACTACCGCACCACCCGGGTTTGATGGAGGAGGGATGTCATGACACTGATTAGAAAGACCAGCGGGGCTGCCGCGCGCTCGGGCCGCCTGGGCCGGGCGCTCGCCGGCATGGCACCGCAGACCATGGACCGCCGGGCCTTCCTCAAGCGCTCGGGCATCACGGTGGGAGCCGGGGCCTTCGCCAGCCAACTGCCCTTCGCCCTGATCGGCAGGGCGGAAGCCGCCGCCGAAGCCAGGGCCGACGGCAAGATCGAAGTGAGGCGCACCGTCTGCACCCACTGTTCCGTGGGCTGTGCCATCGATGCGGAAGTGAAGAACGGCGTGTGGATCGGCCAGGAGCCGGTGTTCGATTCCCCCATCAACATGGGGTCCCACTGCGCCAAGGGTGCCTCGGTACGCGAACACGGTCACGGCGAGCACCGGCTGCGCTATCCCATGAAGCTGGAGAACGGCAAGTACAAGCGCATCTCCTGGGACAAGGCCCTGGACGAGATCAGCGCCCGGCTGATGGAGATCCGCAAGGAGTCCGGGCCCGACGCCGTCTATTGGATCGGCTCGTCCAAGCACAGCAACGAACAGGCGTACCTGATGCGCAAGTTCGTGTCCCTGTGGGGCACCAACAACTGTGACCACCAGGCGCGCATCTGCCACTCGACCACGGTGGCGGGTGTGGCGAACACCTGGGGTTACGGTGCCATGACCAACTCCTACAACGACATGCAGAACAGCAAGGCCATGCTGTTCATCGGCTCCAATGCGGCCGAGGCGCATCCGGTGTCGCTGCTGCACACCCTGCACGCCAAGGAGACCGGCGCCAAGATGATCGTGGTGGACCCGCGCTTCACCCGCACCGCCGCCAAGGCGGACCAGTACGTGCGCATCCGTTCCGGCACCGACGTGGCCTTCCTGTTCGGGGTGCTGTACCACATCTTCAAGAACGGCTGGGAGGACAAGAAGTACATCAACGACCGGGTCTACGGCATGGAGAAGGTGCGCGACGAAGTGATGGCCAAGTGGACGCCGGACAAGGTGCAGGAAGTGTGCGGCGTGCCCGAGGCCGAAGTGCTCCAGGTCGCCGAGACCATGGCCAAGAACCGTCCCAGCACCATCGTCTGGTGCATGGGCCAGACCCAGCACTCGTCCGGCAATGCCTTCGTGCGCGCCTCCTGCATCCTGCAGCTGGCCCTGGGCAACATCGGTGTCTCCGGCGGGGGCGCCAACATCTACCGCGGCCATGACAACGTGCAGGGCGCCACGGACGTGGGCCCCAACCCGGATTCCCTGCCGGGCTACTACGGCATCGCCGCGGGGTCGTGGAAGCATTGGTGCGCCGTGTGGGGCATCGACTACGAGTGGCTCAAGGGCCGCTTCGCCTCCCAGGCGATGATGGAGAAACCGGGCATCACCGTGTCACGCTGGATCGACGGCGTGCTGGAGAAGAACGAGCTCATCGACCAGGATCCGAATTTGCGCGCCGTGTTCTACTGGGGTCATGCGCCCAACAGTCAGACGCGCGGCCTGGAGATGAAGAAGGCCATGGACAAGCTCGATCTGCTGGTGGTGATCGATCCCTATCCCTCGGCCACGGCGGCCATGGCGGCCATGCCTGCGCCCGATCCGAAGGAAGTCAATCCGAATCGGGCGGTGTATCTGCTGCCCGCCGCGACCCAGTTCGAGACCTCCGGGTCCTGCACCGCGTCCAACCGCTCCATCCAATGGCGCGAAAAGGTGATCGAGCCCCTGTTCGAGTCCAAGCCCGATCACACCATCATGTACCTGTTCGCCAAGAAGCTGGGCTTCGAGAAGGAATTGTGCAAGAACATCAAGGTGGTCAACGACGAGCCGGTGGCGGAGGACATCCTGCGCGAAATCAACCGCGGCACCTGGACCATAGGCTACACGGGCCAGTCGCCGGAACGGTTGAAGCTGCACATGCAGAACATGCACACCTTCGACCCGAAGACCCTCAAGGCAAGGGGCGGACCGTGCGACGGCGAGTACTTCGGCCTGCCCTGGCCCTGCTACGGCACGCCGGAGCTGAAACACCCGGGCACGCCCAACCTCTACGACACGTCCAAGCACGTCATGGAAGGTGGCGGCAACTTCCGCGCCAACTTCGGCGTGGAACGGGACGGCGTCAATCTCCTCGCCGAAGACGGCTCCGCCTCCAAGGGCGCCGACCTGCAGTTCGGCTATCCCGAGTTCGACCACGTGCTGCTCAAGAAGCTGGGCTGGTGGGACGAGCTGACCGATGCGGAAAAGGCCAAGGCGGAAGGCAAGAACTGGAAGACCGATCTGTCCGGCGGCATCATCCGCGTGGTCATGAAGAACCACGGCTGCCATCCCTTCGGCAACGCCAAGGCGCGCGCCGTGGTGTGGAACTTCCCCGACCCGATTCCGCTGCACCGGGAGCCCATCTACAGCCCGCGCCCGGATTTGGTGGAGAAGTATCCGACCCACGACGACAAGAAGGCGTTCTGGCGCATGCCGACCTTGTACAAGACGCTGCAGCAGAAGAACGTGCAGGACAAGGTGCATGAGAAGTTTCCGCTGATCCTCACTTCCGGCCGCCTGGTCGAGTACGAGGGCGGCGGCGACGAGACCCGTTCCAACCCCTGGCTGGCCGAGCTGCAGCAGGAAGCCTTCGTGGAGATCAACCCCAAGGCGGCCAACGACCGGGGCATCCGCAACAACGACTGGGTATGGCTCAAGACCCCCACCGGCGCCCAGTTGCGCGTGCGCGCCCAGGTCACCGAACGCGTCGCCCCCGACACCTGCTTCATGCCCTTCCACTTTGCCGGTCATTGGCAGGGCAGGGACCTGCTGGAGTACTACCCCGACAAGGCGGCGCCCGTGGTGCGCGGCGAGGCGGTGAATACCGCCACCACCTACGGATACGACTCGGTGACCATGATGCAGGAAACGAAGACCACCCTCTGCCAAGTGGTCAAGGCGTGACAGGAGGAGACGACAAATGGCACGAATGAAATTTCTCTGTGACGCCGAGCGCTGCATCGAGTGCAACTCGTGCGTGACCGCGTGCAAGAACGAGCACGAGGTACCCTGGGGGGTGAACCGCCGGCGGGTGGTGACCATCAACGACGGCGTGCCGGGCGAGCGTTCCATCTCGGTGGCGTGCATGCATTGCTCCGATGCTCCCTGCATGGCAGTCTGTCCGGTGGATTGCTTCTATCGCACGGACGAGGGCGTGGTGCTGCACGACAAGGATCTGTGCATCGGCTGCGGCTACTGCTTCTACGCCTGTCCCTTCGGGGCGCCCCAGTTCCCGCAAAGCGGTGCCTTCGGTCTGCGCGGCAAGATGGATAAGTGCACTTTCTGCGCCGGAGGCCCCGAGGCGGACGGCTCCGAGGAGGAGTTCCGGAAGTACGGCCGCAACCGCCTGGCCGAGGGCAAGCTGCCCATCTGCGCCGAGATGTGCTCGACCAAGGCGCTGCTGGGCGGCGATGCCGACGTGCTGGCGGACATCTACCGGGAGCGCGTCACCATGCGCGGCAAGGGCGCCGAGATCTGGGGCTGGACCACGGCCTACGGCAAGCCCGAGCGCCAGCAGGAGCAGCAGCAAGAACGCGCCAAGGAAGGAGCCAAGTCATGATGCGCACGACAGGGATGGTGGCAGTCCTGGGCGTGGCCCTTGCCTTGGGGCTGGCCGGCTGCGGCGAGCGGGAACAGGTGGTGGTCTACAAGCAGGGCAAGTACCAGGGCAAGCCCGATACCAAGCCCTACGCCAACCCGGCGTTCGGCGGCGACAAGACCAAGTGGGAAGGCGCCATAAAGGCGCGCGGCCAGCAGCAGAACGAATATCGCCGGGTCGGCGGCTGAGGAGACCTGTCATGAACCGCATGTTCATCGTACTGGAGGCGCTGCTGGTGGCGCTGCTGCTCGCCTGGTCGCCGCTCGCCGCGGCTGCCGACCAATCGGCTGCCGCCCAGGCCCGGCGCCAGGTGGAGCAGCCGCTCAACAACGCGCCGGTGTGGCGGGAGGTGCGTTCGGGCGAGCCCCAGTTCACCACCGTCCGCGGCGTCGAGACGGGGGTTCTCATCCAGTCCGGCGGCGAAACCTGGCGGGAGATCCGCAACGGACCGCTCACCTTGTACGGCGGCATCCTGCTGTGCCTGGCGGTAGCGGTGCTGGCCGCCTTCTACATGTGGCGCGGGCCCATCAAGCTGCACGGGCCGCCTACCGGGCGCATGATCCAGCGTTTCAGCTTCGCCGAGCGCTTCGTCCACTGGACCATGGCCGTCAGCTTCGTGATCCTGATGCTCACGGGACTGGCCATGCTGTTCGGCAAGCACGTGCTGCTGCCTTTGTTCGGCTACAGCCTGTTCTCCTGGGTGGCGGCCTTTTCGAAGAATCTTCACAACTTCGTGGGGCCGCTGTTCATCCTGAGCGTGCTGGTGTTCATCCCGATGTTCGTCCGGGACAACCTGTTCCGCTCCTACGACATCCAGTGGCTGAAGAAATTCGGCGGCCTGGCGTCGGGAGAGCACGTGCCGTCCCATCGTTTCAACGCGGGCGAGAAGCTGGTGTTCTGGGGCGTGGTGGTGGTGCTCGGCATCGTACTGGGTGTGACCGGGCTCATCCTCGACTTCCCCAACTTCCAGCAGGGCCGCGGCATCATGCAGCAGGCCAGCATCGTCCACGCCGTCGCCGCGATGATCGCCATCGCCATCATCCTGGGCCACATCTACCTGGGCACCATAGGCATGGAGGGCGCGCTCGATTCCATGAAGACCGGCTATGTGGACGAGGCCTGGGCCAAGGAGCATCACGAGTACTGGTACAACGACGAGATGGCGAGGCAACCCGATACGGCCGGCCAGCCGGTTGCCGGGCGCGGCACCGCCGTACCGCAAGCTTGAGAGGGGGGATGGAGATGGAGATGAGAAATCTGTTGATCGCAGGATGCATCGCCCTGGCGGGCGGTTCGGCGTGGGCGAAACTGCCTCCGCCCACGGAGGAGCAGAAGGTCAAGGCGGAGGAAGCCAAGGCCAAGGCGGCGGAGGCGGCGAAGAAGGAGGCCGAGCAACTGTCCAAGGCCCAGGATCGCGTCGCCGAGCGCTACATCAGGGAGCAGCAAGCCAAGAAGGGGGTCACGGTGAAGCCGACGCCCATCGCCACGGCGGCACCGGCCAAGAAAGAAGAGAAGAAATAGGGGCGACGCCCATCCGTCGACTCAGGAAAGGGACCGCAGTACGGAATTGCCGTCTTGCGGTTTCTTTTTTTGCGAGGAGGACAAGATGAAAACCACGCTGTTGATCGCCGCGAGCGCCATCGTGACCGGGTGCGCCTCCGCCTCCATGTACCGCGGCCCCATGGCCGAAGCCACCCTGGCGCCTACCAACGGCAACACCGCCAGCGGCATGGTCACCTTCGCCGGCAGCGGCGACAAGGTCCAGGTGAGCGCCCGGGTCAGCGGCCTCACGCCCGGCGGACACGGTTTCCATATCCACGAGAAAGGCGATTGCAGCGCCCCGGACGCCACCAGCGCCGGCGGACATTTCAATCCGGGCGGTCAGCCCCACGGTCATCCCCATCAGGGACCCCATCATGCGGGCGACATGCCCATGCTGGTGGCCGATGGCTACGGCAACGCCACCCTCACCGCTGAATTGGCCAGCGTCAGCCTGGGCGAAGGCGCCAACGGCATCATCGGCAAGGCGGTGGTGGTCCATGCCGCGCCGGACGATTTCAAGACCCAGCCGACGGGCAACTCCGGCGCTCGCGTGGCTTGCGGCGTGATCACGCGCCGTTGAGCGGGCGCCTCATCGCCCCAGTGCCTGCAGGATCAGCCCGGCGCAGGCGCTGCCGGCGATGAGGGGAATGATTCCCCAGCGGTAGCGGAAAAGGCCCAGCAAGGCCACCACGGCCATCAGTGCGGCACGCCACTCGAAGCTTCCGGCCGGGCCCTGGGGCCAGCCGGCCGCCGATGATTCCGATCACACCCGCGGTCAGCACTACCGCCGGGAAAGGTACTACATCAAAGGCGAACATGGCGACGAAGCCGGCGGCGGCGATGCTCTACAGCAGGGCATTGTTCAGGGCCCGGGAGCCGATGCGCCAGGCGGCGAACACGACGATGGCGGTGACCGCCGGCTTGATGCCGTAGAGCACGCCGGCCACTGCCGGTACCGTGCCGAATGCGGCGTAGCTCCGAGATCCAGCGACGGCGCTCCACTAATTCCTGGTGCATGATGGCGATCTGGCCGGTGGGGCCGCCGAAACTGATGAAGCCCAGCTTGAACCAGAAGCGCAAGGCTTCCTGGAAGCTCGGCCTGGCAGGGGCGGGCGCGGGGTTCGGAGAAGGAGGATCGACGGCGTCCATGGCAATCCTCAAGGAAGATGGCACTGGCAGAGCTTGGACGGGACACCGTCTTGAGAAGCCGGGAGTCTGCCCGTGTCCCGACGCGCACGGAATTCTATCGTGCGCCGCTTCGTCGCCGAGGACGGGCTGCAGCTCTCCGACCGCGCCTGGCGCCTGGACCGGCATGCGCGCGACATCATCGTGAACGCCATCGAGATGGCGGTGATCCAGGGGCACGGCGCCACCCAGGCGGCGCTCTTTGATCAGGGCCGGCTCACCCAGAGCATGATCCGGGCGCCGCTCGCTACACCGCCGCCAAGGCGGGAGATATCGCCGCGGCCAAGCGCCTGGTGGTGGATACGCTCGGCCCCCGGCGCCATCGAGGTCCTCCGGCAGGCCGTGGGCGCCGCCGTCCCCATAGTCGTAGCCGTGCAGGCACTGGAGGAGACCGGGGTCAACGCCATCCCGACGGCTCTGGCCGGTATCATCGCCCGCCGGCTGGGCCTGCCGGTGGAGGACAGCATCGTGCAGATCAACCGGGTCGGACACACTGGCGCGGACGGCTACCACCGGCTGGCCAACCCCGCCCTGTTCGACGGCGAGGTGCGGGCCGGGGCGCGCTATCTGCTGGTGGATGATTTCGTAGGGCAAGGCGGCACCCTGGCCAATCTGCGCGGCTACGCCGGCACGGGCGGGCAGATGGTGGACGTAAACGTAAACAAGCAGTTCGCCGAGCGCGTGCTGGCCCGGTACGACGCCCAGCACGGGGCGCGGCTGCGCGCGGAGCACAAGCGGCTCACCGCCGGCGACGGCAAGAAAGTGCGGCTGTTCCTGGGGCAGGTAGTGAAGGCCGTCACGGTCTGCGACGACTCGGTGCATGTAGTAGAGTATTATCCCGAACGGATCGTTGGGCGGGCGCCCGGAGATGTGGTCCGTGGGGTTCGTAGTGAATGGTGTGTGGCTCCCCGACCTGGGCTCGAACCAGGGACCTGCGGATTAACAGTCCGTCGCTCTACCGACTGAGCTATCGGGGATTGGGCTTGGGCCGTTGCGCTTGGCGTTCGCTTCACGAACGTCAGTCTGCGCTGAAACTACGTTTTGCCGAGGCGCGAATAGTAGACATTTCGCCGAGGTACGTCAAGCCGTTGTTGCGTATTGCCTAGCCGACATATGGACAAGAATCAGGTCTACATCAAGACCGCAGCCGGGGAGGAAGCAGTCAGGCAGCGCACGCGCCTGGTCCAGCGCAACCTGCGCAATGTCCTCATCATGGTGGACGGCTATTCCACCGTCGGCGAGCTGGGTGAGCGATTCGGCGACTCCGGCGTAGTACAAGCGGCGTTGCAGGAGTTGGAGCAGGCGGGTTTCATCGAGACCTTCGAGCGCCGTATCATGCGTGAAATGGGCGCCAGCGGTGCCATGACTTCCCCCCTGGAACTGCCGCCAGAGGACACTCCTCCAGTCTCGGCGGAAGAAGCGCAACCCCGGGCACGCGCAACGGAAACGGCGGACATCGTCACCCCGGAGCATGGCAGCCTCCAGGATCATCTCCACGCCTCGGTCCCGCCGCTGCCGCAAGCCCTGGCTGCCCGCGTGCTGGCCAAGCCCGACGAGGGAATCGAACTCCCCGCCATCGAAGCGCTGACCTTGCCACCCCGGACGGCGGCGCAAACGCGGCCGCAAGCCGAGGCTGCACCCGAGGCCGGCTCCAACGGCAAGTGGATGCACTGGCTGGGCAGGATGAAGAACGCAGCGAAGAAGGAGCGTCCACCGAAGGAAGAGAAGATCACCATCAAACCCGTGCGGCGCGGGCGTCGCGCGGTGAACTGGCTGGGGCTGGCAGCCACTCTGGTCATCGTTCTTCCCCTGGTTGCCTTCCTCGGCCTGATGCTCTATCCCTTAGACGACTACCGCGGCGAGTTGGAGCGCAGACTGACGGAGGCGATGGGCCGCAAGGTCAGTATCGGACGGCTCGCGTTCGCCGTCTCGCCGCGGCCGCGCCTGCAGGCATCCGACATTTCCATCGGCGGCGTCCTGCACGCTGCCACCGCCTACGCGCTGCCCGACCTGCCGTCCTTGTTTGCCAAACGAAAGACGTTCAAGGAACTGAGCCTGGAACGGGTCGACGTAGGCGAGGGCGGCGTGGTCGTGCTGGGCCGCTTGAACGGCGGCACGGTTCTGGCCTTGGAGCGCATCGTCCTGGCCGGAGCCAGCGTTGCCTTCGACGACGCGCGTCTGGAAGGGGTTGGCGGGGAAATCGAGTTCGGCGCTTCCGGCGCCGTCAGCAAAATTGTTCTGCATGCTGCCGAGGGCAGGTTGAAGCTGGAGCTGAGCCCCAAGGGCAGGGGCTACTCGGCACTGCTGACCGTGCGCAACTGGACCATGCCGTTTGCTCCGGGCCTGACCGTGGAGTCCCTCGACGGCAGCGGCGAGCTGGGCGAGCGTAGCCTGAGTCTCGCCAAGGCGGAGGGAAGATTCTATGAAGGGCTGTTGTCCGGAACGGGCGTGATCGACTGGGCGGGCGAGGTGCGCGTGGCGGGCGAAGGCGAACTCAGGCGCGCCAACCTGGCGAAACTCCTGCCGGCTCTGAGCCCGGAGATGGGTGGGGAAGGAGAACTGTCGGCGCAGCTGCGTTTCGAGGCCAAGGCGCAGCGTTTCGACAAGCTGCGGGAGGGGTTGCGTCTGAGCGCCGACTACGAGATCCGGCGCGGCCGGATCAACCGCATCGATCTGGCCGAAGCAGTGCGCAGCGGTGTTCCTACGCGCGGTGGTGACACCAAGTTCGAGCAACTGTCCGGTAGTCTGACCCTGGTCCCGCAGAGTCAGCGCCTGTCCGATCTGCGGCTATTGTCCGGCTTGATGCGCGCCACCGGTGCGGTTGCCGTCGGCAAGAACAAACAACTGGACGGCGCCATGACCGTGGAGATCCGAGGCAGCGCCAGCGTGGTGCGCAGTCCCGTTATTTTCGGCGGCACCCTGGCCGATCCCGTGCTCAGCTTGAACCGCAACGCCGGCCCGCACTGACTGCAGAAAGCCGGCAAGCCGCGCGCGCTCAACCCTTCAACACTGCGGCAATCGCGTCGGCCACGTAGTCGATATTGCGCGAGTTGAGTGCCGCCAGGCAGATGCGCCCCGTGCTCACGGCGTAGATGCCGTATTCCGCCCGCAGGCGTTCCACCTGGTCCGTGCTCAGACCCGTGTAGGAAAACATGCCGCGCTGTTTGATGACGAAGGAAAAGTCCTGGGCCACGCCGCGCGCCTGCAACTTCTTCACCAGGCCAGTGCGCATGGCGCGGATACGATCGCGCATTCCCGCCAGTTCCTCTTCCCACAGGGCGCGCAGATCCGGCGTGGCCAGCACCGTGGCCGCCACGGCGGCTCCGTGGGTGGGCGGGTTGGAATAGGAGGTGCGGATGATACGCTTCACCTGGCTCAGCACGCGCGCTGCCTCCTCCCGGTTTGCCGTGACGATGGACAGGGCGCCCACCCGCTCGCCGTAGAGGGAGAAGGATTTCGAGAAGGAACTGGCCACGAAGAAGTTCAGCCCGGAGGCGGCGAACAACTTGAGCGCCAGAGCGTCCGGCTCGATGCCGTCGGCAAAGCCCTGATAGGCCATGTCGATGAAGGCCACCAGAGCGCGGCTGCGCACCGTGTCCACCACCTGGGCCCATTGTTCGGCGGTGAGGTCGGCGCCAGTCGGGTTGTGGCAGCAGGCGTGCAGCACCACGATGGATCCGGCCGGCAGCTCGGCCAGCTTCGCCCTCATCGCTGCGAAGTCGACGCCGCGGGTGGCGGCGTCGTAGTAGGGGTAGCTATGGACGGCAAAGCCCGCGGCCTCGAACAGGGCGCGATGGTTTTCCCAACTGGGATCGCTGATGTACACCGCGGCCTTGGGCTGCAGGCGCTTGAGGAAATCGGCGCCGATACGCAGCGCCCCCGTGCCGCCCAGGCCCTGCACGGTCACCACACGCCCTTCCGCGAGCAACGGGGACCCATTGCCGAACAAGAGGTTCTGAACCGCCTGGTTGTAAGCGGGCAAGCCTTCTATGGGCTGGTAGCCGCGCGGCGGCGCCGCCGCCAGGCGCGCCTTCTCGGCGGCCTTGACCGCGGCCAGCAGCGGAATCTTGCCGTTGTCGTCGTAGTAGACGCCGACGCCAAGGTTCACCTTGTCGGGCCGGGTGTCGGCGTTGAACGCTTCGGTCAGGCCGAGAATCGGGTCGCGCGGAACCATCTCCACCGCCGCAAATATCGATGAGGTCATAGCCACTCCATGGTTTGCCTGGTCAGGGCCGGCGTGCCTTGCGCCGGGAATTGCAGGATAATGCCCAGTTTGCCGCAGCGGCACGCGCAGGCGGCAAGCGGTTATCAACAAAACTGAGAATTCTAGCATGGGCACCCATCCCGACAGAGGCCGGATTGTGACTTTCGCGGGCAGTCCCTATCAGCTCTATCAGCCCTTCCCCCCCGCCGGCGACCAGCCCGAGGCGATCGACAAGCTGGTGGAAGGGCTGCGCGACGGCCTCATGTACCAGACCCTGCTGGGCGTGACCGGCTCGGGCAAGACCTACACCATGGCCAACGTCATCGCCCGGATCGGCCGGCCGGCCCTGGTCCTGGCGCCCAACAAGACCCTGGCGGCCCAGCTCTACTCCGAGTTCCGGGAGTTTTTCCCCGAGAACGCCGTTGAGTACTTCGTCTCCTATTACGACTACTACCAGCCGGAAGCCTACGTCCCCCAGCGCGACCTGTACATCGAGAAGGACTCCTCGATCAACGAGCACATCGAGCAGATGCGCCTGTCGGCCACCAAGTCGCTGCTGGAGCGGCGCGACGTGGTGATCGTGGCCACCGTGTCGTCCATCTACGGCATCGGCGACCCGGTGGACTACCACGGCATGATCCTGCATCTGCGCGAAGGGGAGCGCATGGGCCAGCGGGACATCATCAGGCGCCTGACGGAAATGCAGTACGAGCGCAACGACATGGAGTTCCGCCGCGGCAGCTTCCGCGTGCGCGGCGACGTGCTGGACATCTTCCCGGCGGAAAACGCCGAGTACGCCCTGCGCGTCTCCTTGTTCGACGACGAGATCGATGCCCTGCAACTGTTCGACCCGCTCACCGGCCACGTGCGCCACAGGCTGGGACGCTTCACGGTCTATCCGTCGAGCCATTACGTCACGCCGCGCAGTACCGTGCTGCGGGCCATCGAGAGCATCAAGCTGGAGCTGCGCGAACGGCTGGAGGGCCTGCGGCAGGCGGGCAAGCTGGTGGAAGCCCAGCGCTTGGAACAGCGCACGCGCTTCGACCTGGAGATGCTGAACGAACTGGGCTTCTGCAAGGGCATCGAGAACTACTCGCGCCACCTTTCGGGACGCAACCCCGGCGAGCCGCCGCCGACCCTGATCGACTACCTGCCGGCCGACTCGCTCATGTTCATCGACGAGTCCCACGTCACCATTCCCCAACTGGGCGGCATGTACCGGGGCGACCGCTCGCGCAAGGAGAACCTGGTGGAATATGGTTTCCGCCTGCCCTCGGCCCTGGACAACCGGCCGCTGCGCTTTGACGAGTTCGAGAAGCTGATGCCTCAGGCCATTTTCGTGTCCGCCACACCGGCCGACTACGAGCGGGCCCGCCAGGGGCAGGTCGTCGAGCAGGTGGTGCGGCCGACAGGGCTGGTGGATCCGGCGGTGGAAGTGCGGCCGGCATCGACCCAGGTGGACGACCTGCTGGGGGAGATCAAGATCCGCGTCGCGCGCAACGAGCGGGTACTGGTCACCACCCTCACCAAGCGCCTGGCGGAGGACCTGACCGACTATCTCTCCGAGAACGGCGTCAAGGTGCGCTACCTGCACTCGGACGTAGACACGGTGGAGCGGGTCGAAATCATCCGCGACCTGCGCCTGGGCGAGTTCGACGTGCTGGTGGGCATCAACCTGCTGCGCGAAGGCCTGGATATTCCCGAGGTGTCCCTGGTGGCCATCCTCGACGCGGACAAGG
>DYIB01000089.1:0-526 GCA_020723855.1 Uliginosibacterium gangwonense | reverse complement strand
GGAGGGCTTCCTGCGCTCGGAGCGTTCCCTTATCCAGACCATCGGCCGCGCCGCGCGCCACCTCAACGGCACGGCAATCCTCTATGCGGACGTGATGACCGATTCCATGAAACGGGCCATCGCCGAGACGGAGAGGCGGCGCGCCAAGCAGCTTGCCTATAACGAGGCTCACGGCATTACCCCCAAGGGCGTGGTGAAGCGCATCAAGGACATCATCGACGGCGTCTACGATGCCAACGAGCAGAAAGTGCAGCTCAAGGCCGCCGAGGCGCAGGCCCGGTACGAGGCCATGAGCGAGAAGGACCTGGGGCGCGAGATCAAGCGCCTGGAGAAGGAGATGCTGGAAGCGGCCAGGAACCTGGAATTCGAGCAGGCCGCGCAACTGCGCGACCAGTTGTTCCGCCTGCGCCGCCAGGTGTTCGGCGTCGACCAGCACGAGGTGCCCTAGTGTAGTGTCTCAAAAATGGATTTACTATTGATCCTTACGTAACCATGTGACGAAAGCGAGCCAGATCGAAAATCTCCC
>DYIB01000088.1 GCA_020723855.1 Uliginosibacterium gangwonense | reverse complement strand
AGGCGCCAAGCAGGCCGCCATCCTGGAGGCGGAAGCGCGGCTGGAGGCCGCCAAGCGCGATGCCGCCGCCCAGGTGAACCTGGCGGAAGCTTCGGCCGAGTCCATCCGCCGCGTGGCGGCGGCCGTCAGCGAGAGGGAGGCACCCATGTACTACATGCTGGGCGAGCGCTACATCGGCTCCATCACCAAGCTGGCGGAATCGGACAACGCCAAGGTGGTGCTGCTGCCGGCGGATCTGCAGGAGGCGGTGAGGGGGATCTTCAGCAAGCTGAAGGGCTGAGTCAGGCCTTGACGCGCATCAGGCGCTGTTTCTCGCGCTCCCAGTCGCGCTTCTTCTCGGTCTCGCGCTTGTCGTACTGCTTCTTGCCCCGGGCAAGCCCGATGGCCAGTTTGATGCGCCCCCTGGAATAATGCAGGTCGAGGGGCACCAGGGCGTAGCCGGCCCGCTCCACCTTGCCGATCAGCTTGCGGATCTCCTCCGCGTGCAGCAGCAGCTTGCGGCTGCGGGTGGGATCGGGGTGGATGTGAGTCGAGGCGGTGGGCAGCGGGCTGACATGGGCGCCGATGAGGAACACTTCCTCGCCGCGCAGCACCACGTAGGCTTCCTTGAGCTGCACGCGGCCGGCGCGGATCGCTTTCACCTCCCAGCCCTCCAGCACGAGCCCGGCCTCGAAGCGCTCTTCGATGAAGTAGTCGTGGAATGCCTTCTTGTTGTCAACGATGCTCATCGGGGAAAGGCGGGCTTGATAGAATCCAAAATTCTAGCAGCAGGATGCCGATGGCCGAAGTCAGAAAGTCCGTTCTCATCGAGTACAGCGTCGAACAGATGTTCCATCTCGTGGACCGCGTCGAGGAATATCCGCTGTTCCTCCCGTGGTGCGGCGGCACCGAATTGATCGAGCGCTCCGAGACGAGGACGGTCGCCACCATCCACATCAACTACCACGGCATCAAGGCGCACTTCTCGACCGAGAACGAGAAGCAGTGGCCCCACCTCATGGTCATCCGCCTGCGTCACGGACCCTTCGAAAAGCTGGACGGCACCTGGATCTTCAAGCCGCTGGGGAAGGCCGCCAGCAAGATCGAGTTCCACCTGCACTACGAATTCACCCATCGCGTGCTGGAAAAGGCCCTGGGACCGGTGTTCCACCACATCGCCAACACTTTCGTCGATTCCTTCGTCAAGCGCGCCAGCCAAGTCTATCCGCCCAATGTCTGAAGCCATCTCCGTCCAGGTCGTCTACGCCCTGCCCGGGCGCCAAGAACTGATCCAGCTCAAGCTGCCCGAGGGCAGTACCCTGCAGCAGGCCATCGAGGCATCGGGGCTGCTGCAGCGCTTTCCCGACATTGATTTGGCCAAGAACAAGGTCGGCATCTACGGCAAGCTGTCCAGGCTGGATACGGTGCTGCGCGACCGGGACCGGGTGGAGATCTACCGGCCGCTCATCGCCGATCCGAAGGAGATCCGCCGCAAGCGCGCGGAAGAGGGCAAGGCGATGAAGAAGGGGGGTGGCGAGGCGCAGTCTTGAGCAAGTTGGTTACTTGCAGAAATCATGGATGCGCTTGCGCGCGTCCGCCGTCGCCGCTTCGCGCTCGTTGTCGTCCAGGAACACCCGCTCGCCGCTCTCGCTGTAGCGGGCGACGCGCTGGCCGGATTCCAGGGCCGTCAGGTAGCGCTTGGCGTCCTCGCAGGCCTTGGCGCGCTGCTCGGCGTCGGCTTTTTCCTTGTCCGCCTTGGCGCGCTGCTCCTCGGACTCGGCGCGGCGCTTGCGGAAATCCGCTTCCCGCTCTGCCAGGCTGCGCCTCTGCTCGCTGGCGGCAGCGGGCGGGGAGGCAACCGGCCCGAGCCGCCTGGCGTCCACCCCGGGCGGCGGGGTGTCCGAGTAATGGGTCTTGCCGCTGGCATCTTTCCAGGTATAGACGTCGCCCCAGGCAACCGTTGCCAGAAGAATCAGTGCTGCTGCGGTCAAGCCACGCATCTCTCTTGCCTCTCCCTCCGTTTGCCGCGCCAGAGCGGCAAACGTATAATATCGATTTGGAACCGAGGTTCAAAGTCATGCGTGTGCTCCACAAGGCCTTGACGTTCGACGACGTCTTGCTGGTTCCCGCCCACTCTACCATCCTTCCCCGCGACGTAAGCCTGGCGACACGGGTCTCGCGCAACATCCGCCTCAACATTCCCCTGGTGTCCGCCGCCATGGATACCGTGACCGAAGCGCGCCTGGCCATTGCCCTGGCCCAGGAAGGCGGCATCGGCATCGTGCACAAAAATCTTTCGCCCAAGGCCCAGGCGGCCGAGGTGGCCAAGGTCAAGCGCTACGAATCGGGGGTGCTCAAGGACCCCATCACCATCCCGCCCCACATGACGGTGCGCGAGGTGCTGGGCCTGACGCGCCAGCACAAGATTTCGGGCCTGCCGGTGGTGGAGGGACAGTCGGTGGTGGGCATCGTCACCAACCGCGACTTGCGCTTCGAGACCAATCTGGACCAGCCGGTGCGCAACATCATGACCCCGCGCGAGCGGCTGGTGACCGTGCGCGAAGGCGCCACGCCGGAAGAGGCCAAGACGCTGATGCACAAGCACCGCCTGGAGCGCGTCCTGGTGGTCAACGGCGATTTCGAGCTGCGCGGCCTGATCACCGTGAAGGACATCCTCAAGTCCACCGAATACCCCAATGCCTGCAAGGACGCCCACGGGCGCCTGCGTGTGGGCGCGGCGATCGGCGTCGGCGAGGGTACCGAGGAGCGCGCCTCCCTGCTGGTGGAGGCGGGTGTCGACCTGATCGTGGTGGACACCGCCCACGGCCACGCCCAGGGGGTGCTGGACCGGGTGAAGTGGGTGAAGAAGAACTTCCCGCAGGTGGACGTGGTGGGCGGCAACGTGGCTACCGCCACGGCGGCGAAAGCGCTGCTGGACCACGGCGCCGACGGCGTCAAGGTGGGCATCGGCCCCGGCTCCATCTGCACCACGCGCATCGTCGCCGGGGTGGGCGTGCCCCAGATCACCGCCATCGACAACGTCGCCAACGCGCTTGCCTCCGCGAACGTCCCGCTCATCGCCGACGGCGGCATCCGCTACTCGGGGGACATCGCCAAGGCCATCGCCGCCGGTGCCAACGCCGTCATGCTGGGCGGGCTATTCGCCGGCACCGAGGAGGCCCCGGGCGAGATCGAGCTGTTCCAGGGCCGCTCCTACAAGTCCTATCGGGGCATGGGCAGCCTGGGCGCCATGCAGCAGGGCGCCGCCGACCGCTATTTCCAGGAGCCCGAGGCCAACGCCGACAAGCTGGTGCCCGAGGGCGTGGAGGGCCGGGTGCCCTACAAGGGGTCGGTGTTCGTCGTCATCCACCAGCTCATGGGGGGCTTGCGCGCCAGCATGGGCTACTGCGGCGCGGCGACCATCGACGAGATGCGCGCCAAGGCGGAGTTCGTCGAGATCACCTCGGCGGGCGTGCGCGAGTCCCATGTCCATGACGTTCAGATAACCAAGGAGGCGCCCAACTACCACGTCGAATGACGTGGCGCGCCGGCAACGAGGCGGCTGCGGCCGCCTTTCTCTTTTTGAGGCAACGACGCCAATTATGTCCCATTCGAAAATACTGATCCTCGATTTCGGCTCCCAGGTGACCCAGTTGATCGCCCGGCGCGTGCGCGAAGCCCACGTCTACTGCGAGATCCATCCCTGCGACGTGTCCGACGAGTTCGTGCGCGGCTTCGGCGCACAGGGGATCATCCTGTCGGGCAGCCACATGTCGGCCTACGAGGAAACCACCGACAAGGCGCCCCAAGCGGTGTTCGAGCTGGGCGTGCCGGTGCTGGGCATCTGCTACGGCATGCAGACCATGGCCCAGCAGTTGGGCGGCAAGGTCGAGGCGGGGCACAAGCGCGAGTTCGGCTACGCGGAAGTGCGGGCACGCGGCCATTGCCGGCTGCTGGAAGGCATCGAGGACATGCGCACGCCCGAGGGACACGGCCTGCTGAAGGTGTGGATGAGCCACGGCGACAAGGTCACCGAAATGCCGCCGGGATTCAAGCTGATCGCCTCCACCGAGAGCTGCCCCATCGCCGGCATGGCGGACGAGGTACGCCGCTTCTATGGCATCCAGTTCCACCCGGAAGTAACCCACACGGTGAAGGGGCGCGAGATCATCGAGCGCTTCGTGCTGGACATCTGCGGCTGCCGGCCCGACTGGAACATGCCCGACTACATCGGCGAGGCGGTGGGCAGAATCCGCGCCCAGGTGGGCGGCGACGAGGTGATCCTGGGCCTGTCCGGCGGCGTCGATTCGTCGGTGGCTGCAGCCCTGATCCACCGCGCCATCGGCGACCAGCTCACCTGCGTTTTCGTGGACAACGGGCTGCTGCGCCTGAACGAGGCGGAGCAGGTGATGAACACCTTCGCCCGCAATCTGGGCGTCAAGGTGATCCACGTGGATGCTTCGGAGGAATTCCTGTCCCAGCTCCAGGGCGAGGCCGACCCGGAGCAGAAGCGCAAGATCATCGGACGGGTATTCGTCGAGGTGTTCCAGCGCGAGGCGGCCAAGCTGCCCCAGGCCAGGTGGCTGGCCCAGGGCACCATCTATCCCGACGTGATCGAGTCGGCGGGCGCCAAGACCAAGAAGGCCACCACCATCAAGAGCCATCACAACGCCGGCGGTCTGCCCGAGACCCTGCACCTCAAGCTGCTGGAGCCCCTGCGCGAGCTGTTCAAGGACGAGGTGCGCGAGCTGGGCATCTCCCTGGGCCTGCCCCACGAGATGGTGTACCGCCATCCCTTCCCCGGCCCCGGGCTGGGCGTGCGCATTCTCGGCGAAGTCCGGCGCGAATACGCCGACCTGCTGCGCCGGGCGGATGCCATCTTCATCGATGAGCTGCGGGCGGCGGACTGGTACGACAAGGTGTCCCAGGCCTTCGCCGTATTCCTCCCGGTGAAGGCCGTAGGCGTGATGGGTGACGGCCGCACCTATGAATACGTCGTGGCCCTGCGTGCCGTACAGACCCAGGACTTCATGACCGCCCACTGGGCCGAGCTGCCCCACAGCCTGCTGGGGCGCATCTCCAACCGCATCATCAACGAAGTGCGCGGCATCAACCGTGTGGTGTACGACATCTCCGGCAAGCCGCCGGCGACCATCGAGTGGGAGTGATCTGAGGGCTGGCAGGGTCGTGCAGCATCCAGCATCGATTGCAAGATAACTGATTGAAACTGCGGCAGAAATATATTTTTTTCTAGCAACGTCAGGCGACGACAGGAAGCGGTAAGCCGCAAATTTCTGCTGGTATATTTGCTGGCATTCCTTCATCTGATACCATTCGTTTTGTCCGATACCATCAAGCATCAATCGCAGATTTGATGGTATCGTTATACAATAAACGATTGAATAACAACGTAGAAATGCCAAAATATCGGCGTTCCGGAATGATGGTATCAGGATGCTCTCCGACACTAGGCTTCGCACCCTCAAACCGCAGGAGAAACCGTACAAGGTCGCCGACCGGGATGGCCTCTATGTGGTTGTCACGCCGGCGGGAACGATCTCGTTCCGCTACAACTACCGGCTGAATGGTCGGCAGGAGACGCTGGTCATTGGCCGCTACGGGTCTGATGGCATCAGCTTGGCCGAGGCTCGTGAACTTCTGCTCGCGGCAAAGAAGATGGTCAGCGAAGGAAAGTCTCCGGCACGGCAAAAGTCGCGGGAGACGCAGAAGGTCAGGGAGGCTGAGACGTTCGGCGCCTGGGCGGAGCTATGGCTCAAGAATTACCCGATGGCTGAGTCGACCAGAGACATGCGGCGATCGGTTTTCGAGCGCGATCTGAAGGAGAAATTTGGTCGGCTCAAGATGACGGAAATCAGTCACGAGGATCTCCGGGAGTTGTGCGACAAGATCGTGGCGCGCGGCGCTCCGGCGACTGCCGTTCATGCGCGGGAAGTCGTCCATATGGTCTACCGGTACGCGCTGGATCGCGGACATCGCTACGAAAATCCCGCTGAGCTCGTGCGGCCCACGTCCATCGCACGCTTCGAGCCCAAGGACCGGGCCTTATCACCGGAAGAGATTTGCCTCCTCTACCAATACCTGCAGCGCGTATCGACCACCCCGACGATTCGCCTCGCTGTCAAGCTGGTGCTGCTGACGATGGTCAGGAAGTCGGAGTTGACCGACGCGAAGTGGGAGGAGGTGAGCTTCACCTTGGGAACGTGGACGATTCCGGCAGAACGGATGAAAAGGAAGCGTCCCCATGTGGTTTACCTGTCGCGCCAGGCCTTGGATATTTTCGTTGCTCTCAAGACTTGCGCCGGCGGGTCACGTTACGTCCTGCCGTCACGGTACGACCCGGACCTTCCAATGAGTAAGGCAACTCTGAATCAGGTTACGACACTAGCATACACGGTGGCTCAGAAAGACGGCAAACCGCTTGGCAAGTTTACGGTCCACGACTTGCGCCGGACCGCCTCGACTCTGCTCCATGAGGCCGGCTACAACACGGATTGGATCGAGAAGTGCCTCGCCCATGAGCAAAAGGGGGTACGGGCCATCTACAACAAGGCCGAATACGCAGAGCAGCGACGCCTCATGCTTCAGGACTGGGCGGATATGATCGATCGGTGGGCGAGCGGAGACCCGGCGCTTTGGGCCGTTGTGCCGCCGCCTTCCTCTTCTCTATCCACGCCTCGACTTCCCGGAGGTCCCACGCCACTGATCGCGGCGTGAGAGCGAAGCGTTTGGGAAAATCACCGCGCTTCTCCATGTCGAAAATCGTTCGGTCGGACAGCGGAACGATTTTTAGAAGCTGCCTGCGGTTGATGAGAACCCGTCCAGGGGTCTTGAGGTCGTCGTCTTGGATGGTGCGCATATTCCTTCCGGTCCGTGCTGGGTGTTGCCAATAATCTAGCCTGCCCCCATGGCATTCTCACCGGTCAAAAGCACGCACTTTGGAACTGTTTCCAAGCTTACCCTGGCTTCATGCGGGTTCTGGTCACTTGCGTCCACCGGGTCCAATCCGGCGTGATCAGCACGTCCGCTTCGTTTTGGTCTGTCGGTCTAAAGACAGAACCGAGAGAGTGGCAGGAACGCGATCCTAAGCGGCGATCCTTGGGAATCGATTGCGAACGTCCAACTGCACTTCAGAAGCGGACGCCGCTTGGGGAGTAACTGGCTTCATACCAAGCCTTCGACCTATTAACCACCTGCACAACCAGCAACATCACGGGAACCTCGATTAGCACACCGACCACCGTTGCCAGCGCCGCGCCCGACTCAAAGCCGAACAGACTGATCGCGGCGGCAACGGCCAACTCAAAGAAGTTGCTGGCCCCGATCAGCGCCGAAGGGCAGGCGACGTTGTGTTTCTCGCCTACAACACGATTCAGCCAGTAGGCCAGCGCCGAATTGAAGAACACTTGAATCAGGATCGGCACGGCCAGGAGTACGATCACCAGCGGCTGTTCGATGATGGCTTTGCCCTGAAACGCGAACAGCAGCACCAGCGTTGCCAGTAGCGCGGAGATCGACCACGGCCCGATTTTCTTCATCGTCGCATCGAAATGCGCTTGCCCCTTGGCAAGGAGCGACTTGCGCCAAACTTGAGCCAGCGCCAGCGGAATCACGATGTAGAGCATGACGGACGTGAGCAGCGTATCCCACGGCACTGTAATTGCCGATATGCCGAGCAACAGCCCGACGATGGGCGCGAAGGCGAACACCATGATCGTGTCGTTCAGGGCCACCTGCGACAGTGTGAACAGTGGATCGCCGTTGCTGAGGCGGCTCCACACGAACACCATCGCCGTGCACGGCGCGGCGGCGAGCAGGATCAGGCCGGCAAGGTAGCTACCCAGTTGATCGGTTGGCAGCAGCGGCGCGAACAGGTTGCGCACGAACAGCCAAGCGAGGAAGGCCATTGAGAACGGCTTGACCAGCCAGTTCACCAGCAGCGTCACGCCAATGCCTCGGACGTGCTGCCTGACCTCATGCAACGCGCCGAAATCGACCTTGACCAGCATCGGGATAATCATTACCCAAATCAACAGGCCGACCGGAACATTGACCCGCGCCACTTCCATTTTTCCGAGCGCATGAAACGGGGCCGGCATGAACTGCCCGAGGGCAATCCCGGCGACGATGCAGAGGAATACCCAGACCGTCAGGTAACGCTCAAAGAAACTCATGGGCGCACCGGCTGCGGCCTTGGCTGTGACTTCGCATTGTGCGGACAAGGCAGCCCCCTTAGATTCCGAGCGCCGCACGGACGGCGGGAATCAGGCGAGCGCGGATGTCGTCGCGCACGGTGACGAAGCTGGCGAGCGGTTCGCCGTGGGGATCGTGAAACGGCAGATGGATGCACGGCACCGGGCGCGGGAAGATAGGGCAGGTTTCCCTGGCGTTGTCGCAGACTGTCACCACCAAGTCGATTGATTCGTCCATCACGGCAGCAACATCCTTCGGCGTCATGCCATCGGTCGGCAATCCGGCGAGCCGCAGGGCTTCAATCGCGCCGTCCGCCACCTTAGGCTGTGGTCGCGTGCCCGCCGACAGCGCGCGCACCTTGCCGGCCAGATCGTGATTGATGATAGCCTCGGCCATCTGCGAGCGACAGGAATTCCCGGTGCATAACACCAGCACGGTTTTCGGTACAGTCATTTTTTCCTCTTGGAGGTACTCGGCAGGCAGGGCTTGCCCTGACAACAGTTGTGTGTCAGGAAGGCGATCAGCTTGTCCATCGCCTCATAGTCCGCCGAGTAGTGGATGAAGCGACTCTCGCGCTCGCCGCGAATCAGGCCGACGCGGGAGAGGTGCGACAGATGAAAGGATGCCGTTGCCGGGGGCATCCCGAGCTGTTCGCCGATGGAGCTCGCGTTGATGCCTTCCGGCCCGGCCTCGACCAGCAGGCGGAAGATCGCAAGGCGAGATTCATGCCCGAGAGCGGCCAAAAGTTCTGCGGCGTTCAAAGTTTCCATCCTTCCAATTATATGGAAATATCGTTGCAGGGCAATTGCAGCTTCGCCCATCCGAACCTCCGTATGCAACTACAGGTAAATGCAAAAGAATGTAAACAACGTCAGTCAGCCTGGGCAATCGACGATGGTGCAGTGGGCCATTGGCGGTAACGGCACGTTCTTGGGAGGGGTTCAGGTCCAACTAAACGGCTGCTGCCGGGACAGCCGCCGTCACTTCCTCATCGGCGCTGGCAGCGGCACCAGGGACATCTTTGGCGTCGCCCTGCGCGTCCTTCCTGCGGGCCGCGATCATGGCGCGTCCGGCGATCGACCGTATGCCTCCCGCCAACCGGAGCAGTCGACGCTTCCAGTCGTAGATGCTGCGCGAGTAGGCGCCGTCCCCGATGACGCCGGACAGCCACAGCGTATCGAGTTTGGCGATCAGGCCGTCGAATTCCCGAATCAGGCCCACGTAGCGCACGGCGCGGGGAGAGGTGATCTTCGCCTCAACTTCCTTAGGGTGCGAGTAATCGATGCCCTTGAACTCGATCCCGTTCGCCTCGGCCATCTTATCGAGGCGGGAAGCCTCGTTGCGCATGTCCTCGAACATCTTGTTCAGGCGCTCGTCGACGAGTCCCTCGACTTCGTGCGCTTGTTCGTCGGTGCCGATGATCCGCAGCACGACCGAGAGGGAGAAGATGGCGTTGGCGCACAGCTCGAAGCCCCGATCGAATGCCTGCTGCGCATGGAATGAATGGAGCTTTACCTTCTGGGTGAAGTAGGGATGGCTCTTGGCGTTGTCCCGCGCTGCGCCTGGCATGGAAACCTCCCGGAAAGATGGACAGGGAACCATGCTACGCAAGGGAGCAGGGAAACCACGGCTGAAAAGCGCACCAAAACGCACCGTTTGGCAGTTGCAGTTGCGGCAGGGCCGGATAGAATTTCCATCATCATACGAAGTGCATAACGCCTTCGATGCAGCGGTAGCTGGCCGCTCGAAACAAGCAGCATCCAGTCCGCCGACCGTGCCATGCGCGGCGGCGAGTCAAAGGGGCCACGGCGCCCAACCCGGCCGCGGGAAATAGTGGCAACGGATTGGGCGTGTCGTCACACCTCCGCCACACGGCGTTGAGGCAGCGCGCCCCGTGAACCTGCGACAAAGGATCACCTGATTGAGATGCCGCCCCGGAAGGGCGTCGTCTCCCGCCCGCGTTCCGCGGGCCGGTTTCTCAACCCTGCGGGGGCCATCATGCTCCCTGTTGGGTCGTGGTGCCTCCGCGACTTTCTTCAAGGAGGCACGATGGAAAAGGTTCTGCTCGTCATGGCCTTGCTGGGCTCGGCGCATCTTGCGTTTCGGGGAGTGGGCAAAGTCGGGAAGCTGGTGATCGCGCTCGCTGCACCGAAAGCCGGCGCCATCTCCAGTGTCGTTCGAATGCCGGAGGTGAGGCCGATGGCTGTCAGCAAGGACGGCGAGGACGACTGGTCGAGATACGACATCCCGGCGTTCATCCGGCGTGGCATTCCGATGCCCACGCTGGAGCCAATGCCGGCGAAGGAGACCAAGACGCGCAAGCGTCGCAGCAAGGCGAAAACGGAAGGCGCCGCAACACCGGCGTCATCCGACACCGCGACCTTCGAGGTCGTGGCGTAGTCAATCAGGAACCAGACCGGGGAAATCGTTCGTCGACGGAATATTCCGGTCGGCAGGAATTAGCCGTTCACGGCGAACCAAGGTTCAAGTCTGGTTCCACCTTCTTTTCAACCCTGCGGGGGCGATCACGCTCCCGCAAGGGGCCGTGGTGCCTCCGCTTTTCTTTTGTGGAGGCATCATGGCAGCCGTCATTATCGCTTGCTGCATTTCCGGTTGGGTCATCAGCCGTCCGATCGTCCGGGCGTTGGGTCTGTAACCAGAAGTGCAACTCGCCTGTGGGAATCCCGCAGGCCCGAGGCCTTTTCACGGAGAGGCTTCCGGCCTGCGGGGTTGCCACGGGCGCGTATCAAGCCTGGCAACTCCTGCGGGATCGATCAACCAATCTTGCAAGGAGCGTCGCCATGATATTCGTGATCCTCTTGATGTGCGTCTTCTCCGGGATCGTCATCAGCCGCCCGATCGTTCGCGCGATTGGACTGCGTTGATTCCCGGAGACCGCCGCCATGTCGAATCACCTGCTGAAGCGCCTATACCGCTCGATCCCCTTTGCCATGGCGTGCGAACTGCATCGGCGCCTTCAGGCCGGCTGCACCGCGCCTGATACGCGAAAGATGTTGCGCCACGCCTTGAGGAAATCCGGGATCGGCCGGTGTGCGGCTTGAACATGCGCCCCGCAGACCGCGGGGCTTTCCCCAGCGCATTTTCTGAAGTGCGCTCGGGAAAGCGGAATTGCTCCCCACTGGCTCTGCCAGGGGGCATGAAGGTAGCTGGCCTTCCGAAACAAACAGCATCGAGCTGCTGAACTGGGCCACTGGGTCAGCATTCATCAACCCCGGCCGGGGCATTTGCCCCGGCTTGGGGTAGGTGCTTCCGGCGAAAGGAGGCACTATGAAGATGGAAAACATCAGCCTGCTGTCCATGCCGGCTGACCACTACCACTTGCATCCCGCCGTGGGCCACTCCGGGCTGGTGCGCATCATGCGCTCGCCTGCCCATTACCGGGATTACGTCACCAATCCGCCTGAGCCGACGCCGGCGATGCAATTGGGAACGGCCTTCCACACGGCCCTGCTTGAACCGGATCGGTTCGGGGAGACCTTCGTGGTGGCGACCAAGTTCGATCGTCGTACCAAAGACGGCAAGGCCGCGGCCGAAGCCTGGGAAGCGGACAACGCCGGCAAGACCGCATTGACCGCCGAGCAGATGGAGGCGATTCAGTCGATGGCGTACCTCGTGCGCTGTCACGCCGGCGCCGACAAGCTGCTCTCCCATGGCCTGGCCGAGATGTCCGGCTTCTGGATCGATCCGGAAAGCGGCGTCGAGTGCAAGTGCCGCCCGGACTTTCTGGCCATGGACGGGGACCGCATCACCGGCATCGTAGACGTGAAGACGTGTTGCGATGCCAGCGCCGACGGCTTCGCGCGCGCCATCGCCACGCTTGGCTACGACGTACAGGCGGCGTTCTACCAGGACGGGTTCAAGACCCTGACGGGCAGGACGATTCCGTTCTACTTCATCGCCGTCGAGAAGGACGCACCCTACGCGGTGGCGGCCTACAAGGCGAGTGACGAGGTCATCGAGGTCGGGCGGGCCAAGTATCGCGGAGGCCTTCAGCTCCTGAGGTGGTGCCGAGAGCGTGACACCTGGCCGGGGTATCAGCCGAACGGGGAGATCGAGACGATCAACCTGCCGCGCTGGGCGGCCCACTTCGATCTGGATGCCTGACTACGTCGACTCGGAAATCGAGGCAGCCGAAGTGATGTGCAACCGGCACAAGGCCGCATCGAAGGCGTGACGGGGTCCGAACCCGAGACGCCGCGATCGGCGCAACAGCAGCAGAAGCAATTGCAACCCCTGGCGGGAACGTCATACCTCGCCAAGAGGCATGGTGTGACCGCCGTTTCTTTGTCATTTTTCGATGGAGGTCACGACATGGCAGCACTGCAAGCTCTCAAGAACATCAAACGCGACACGCCCGCCGAAGGGCAGCCGCAAGGCTTTCCGGCCATGCTGGAGAAGTTCAAGGGCGAGATCGCCCGGGCATTGCCCCGGCACATCAACCCCGACCGGATGGCCCGCATCGCCTTGACGGCGTTTCGCATGACGCCGAAGTTGGCCGAGTGCGATCCGCGGTCGGTCTTCGCGGCGGTCATCCAGTCCTCGCAGTTGGGGCTGGAGGTGGGGCTGATGGGAGAGGCGCACCTGGTCCCGTTCAAGGGGCAGTGCCAGCTCATTCCCGGCTACACGGGTCTCATGAAGCTGGCGCGCCAGTCCGGTCTGGTCCAGGACATCTATGCGCACGAGGTCCGCGTGAACGACAAGTTCATCCTGAAACTCGGCATGGAGCGTTCCCTGGAGCACGAACCGCTGACCGCCCCTGGTGGCTTCCCCGCATCCGATGAGGAGCGCGGCGAAGTGGCCGGCTTTTACGCCGTCGCGGTCTTCAAGGATGGCTCCCGTACCTTCGTGGCGATGAGCCGCAAGGAGGTCGAGAAGATCCGCGATGGCAGCCGCGGCTATCAGAGCGCCAAGCAATACAAGAAGGAATCCGTCTGGGATTCGGACTTCGTTGCGATGGGCCTGAAAACGGTCATCCGTCGCCTGAGCAAGTTCCTGCCGAAGTCGCCGGAACTGGCCACGGCCCTGGCGATGGACGCGGCGAACGAGCAGGGAAGGGCGCAGAACCTGGATCTCGACGACGTCATCGAGGGCAGCTATGCCCCTGTCGCCGACGAGACGGGCGATGTAGACGCCGACGGCAAGGAGGATGCCAAGCCGGAACGGGCGACCCAGGAAACCAAGGCCGAGGCCGCGGGCGCGCAAGCAACCAAGGTCGAAAGTCATGGTGCCACGGCTTCCGTGATCGAGCCCGGCAAGGACGGCAAGGGCAATCCGAAGCTCGACGCGGCCATCAAGGCCATGGAAAAGGCGAAAACGGTCGATGCCCTGGACGAAGCCTACATCCGAGCCGAGGCCGAGTTCGAGGGGGCCGATCTCGAATCCCTGATGCGTGCTTACCAGCGCATCAAGGCACGGATCGCCACCCTGATCTAGAAGCATCTCCCCGCGCTCGCGCGCGGGGTTTTCCCGAGCGCATTTCCAGAGTGCGCTGTGGAAAGCGGAATTGCTCCCGCTTGGCTCTGCCAAGGGGCATGAAGGTAGCTGGCCTTCTGAAACAAACAGCATAAAGGCGACAGCCGGACGACCGGATGTCTTTATACAACCCCGCCGGGGACGCGAGTCCCCGTGCGAGGGGCTACGCGCCTCCGGCGGATTCTCGTTTGGAGGTGCAATGAACGTCGTAGT
>DYIB01000087.1 GCA_020723855.1 Uliginosibacterium gangwonense | reverse complement strand
GGAGGACAGGAGGGATTTCGAACGGCGTCACGATATTATGTAATTCTCAATAGGCGGCCTTGACGGTGAACTCCATGGCGGCGGGATTCTGAACCCGCCGGCTTGCGTCCAGGATCTCGAGCCCGACGACGTTTCCGGCGGCGTCGTAATCGATGATCACGCCCGGCTTGATCTCGTCGGACTCTTCGACTGGTGCGTTGCTGAAAACGACGGTCAGCACGTCCACTTGGCTGTCGTAATCGGCTTTCATGGTTCTCTCCAGTACTTCTCGATCTTGCTGGTGCGATACACCGTAACAATAACGGGTGGCTGATGCCAGTCTTCGATAACCACGCGCACCAAGTATGTCTTGGCGTCAGCCACGATTCGTGACTGAAACACTTTACGCTGGTTGGTCCCTGGCGTCACCTGCTCCGGCCGAGCCATGATCGCCTCGATCCACTCCAGCGGGATCTGGCGCCGCTTCGCCTCTTCCTTCGCATGATCGGTCAGGACGAAATCCATGACGAAATTATGCCTCGTCAGCCGGCAAATTGGCCCTCGATTGACGGCGATTGATGGATGGACCGGGCGCTGCCGCCAACCCAGAAAACTATCTGTGCCTGGCCGGGGTCCAGCGGGGCCCGGCGCTGCGCCATTGCTTGCGGGTGCTGATCGAGGCGCCAGCGCGTGGTCAGGGAATAGGAACGCCGTCGGGGGCTGGCCGCCAGAGCCGGACGCGCCGCGGGCGTGGCCGGCGATGGTATCGACCACCGCCGGCCACAGGGCAACCGGCAGGGCGTGGCCGACGCCTTCCATGACCGTCAGTCTGGCGCCGGGTATCGCCTGGGCCAGGTCCTGGGCCGCCGCCAGGGGCACCAGCCGGTCGGCGTCGCCATGCAGGATGAGGGTCGGTGCCGTCACCCGCCGCAACTCCTCCCGGCGGCTGCCGGAGACGGCCACCGCCGCCAGCTGGCGCCTGGCGCCGTCCAGGGAGATGCCGCGCTCGAAGATGCGCTCGGCGCGCTTCGGATCCAGCGCGTCATCCTCGGGAAAACCGTGGCCGCGCAGCAGGCGCCAGGTGTCCACGCAGTGCCTCACGAAGCCTTCGCGATCGGTCGGCGGCCGCTGCAGCAGCAGGCGCAGCACTTCGCCGTCGGGGCCGGGCAGGTCCGGCGCGCCGCTGGTGGTCATGAGCAGGGTCAGGCTGCGGACGCGTTCGGCATGATGGATGGCCATCTCCTGGGCGATCATGCCGCCCATGGAGATGCCCACCACATGGGCCGAGGCCATGCCCAGGGCATCCAGCAGGCCGACGGCATCCCGTGCCATGTCCCCCAGGGTGTAGGGGGCGAGGCGCAGGGCGCCCAGCAGCGGCGCCGCCGGCGGTGCGTCGATGCGGGACGACAGGCCGACGTCGCGGTTGTCGAAGCGCACCACCCGGAAACCGCGTGCCGCCAGGCGGGCGCAGAAGGCTTCCTCCCAGGCGATCTTTTGACCGGTCGGCGGCCGAGAGGACAACTGTCAAGGACCTGGTCCAGTGTTACCGAGAAGAAGTGCTCCCGAGCAAGCGGGGCCGGCACTTCAGGCACTGCCTGGACGCCATCGAGGCCGAGTTCGGCACCCGCGCCGTTGCGACGGTCAATTCGCAGGCCATCGCAGCCTGGCGCGACAAGGCCCTGAAGAAAGGCCTGTCGGCCAGCACGGTCCGCAAGCGCATCAACACCCTCTCCAAGCTCCTTGACCTGGGAGCAAGGAGTGGGGCGTGACCCTCGCCGCGAACCCCGTTAAGCAGGTGTCGAAGCCGGCGGAAGGCGCATTCGAGAATCTGCGCTTCCACGATCTGCGCCACGAGGCCGCCTCACGGCTTGCGGAGGAGCTCCAGGCGCATGAACTCGTGAAAATGATGGGGTGGAAGACCATCCAGATGGCGATGCGCTACTACCACCCGCGCGCCGAGGACCTGGCGCGCAAGCTTGGCTGATGGGCTCCCTATTGCGCTTCGGGCCATGGCGGGTGATGATTTACACGCGAGACCACGGCCCCGCCCACGTGCATGTGGTCGGACCGGAAGGGCGGGCCCGAATCGCCCTCAATTGCCCCGATGGTCCGCCCGTGCCGATCGATGCCTTTGGAATCGATACCGCGACCCTGCGAAGGATTATTGACGAGGTCGCCGGGGAAATTGAACGGTTATGCAGGGAATGGAGCTTGATTCATGGAAACGATTGACGAAATGATCGCCCGGGCGCTCGAACGCGGCGCCAAGGCTGCCGCGGCCGAGCCGCGGGCCGTCGCCGTTCGCCTCGACACGGAACGCCAGCGGCTGGTGCTCGAGCTGCAAGGCGGCGCCGAACTCTCCATTCCGGTTTCAGCCCTTGGCCTTCCCGCCGATGCCAACCTCTCCGGCGTGCGCGTCGAAGGCGGTGGCTTTGATCTCTACTTCCCCGCGATCGATGAGGGCGCGTTTGTCCCTGATCTCGCGCGGGCGGCAATCGAGCACCGCCTGGCAGCATAGCGCTTGGCTGACTACGCCCCCGGCTTGACGGGTTTCGCCGGTGCCTGCTTCACCGCAGGCTTTTGCACCGGGATACCTGTGCGACGGAATCACGACGCGGCGGCAACAAGCTCCTCGTTCGCCCGGACCTTCTCTAGCTCGGCCAGGAGGATGTCGAGCTTTTCGCGCAGATCCTGGGAGATCGCCTGGTAACCGGGGTCGTACTTGCGTCTCGAAAAGCTTGGGTGCCGCCTTTTTACTTCCTTCGTGAGCGCGAGGCGCTGCTGGCGGCCACCGAGAAGAGCCTGCAGGCGATCAAGGCCCGCGTCGATGCGGGCAAGCTTAAGGGGGCCGACGCGATCGGCCTGCGCGTGGGCAAGGTGGTCAACCAGTACAAGGTGGCCAACGTGGAGCGCGCGTTCCGCTCGCTGAAGACGGTGGATCTCAAGGTACGCCCGATCCACCATCGCACGGCCAGCCGGGTGCGCGCGCACATCCTGCTGTGCATGCTTGCGTACTACGTGGAGTACGCGGCCGCCAAGACCCAGCAGCGCCGGATCCGTGAATTCCGCTACGCCGCCGACAGTTGGGGTCAAGAGCGGCGCATCGCCACGCGCCTTGAGTTCGGCGCACAGGGGGCCAATCCCCGCTTCATTGTCAGCAACCTCGATGGGCCGGCGGCCGAACTCTACGATGGTCTGTATTGCCAGCGGGGGGGGGTCCGTCCCCAATTCGCCCTCTTGCTCATTTCTTGGGCAACACAGCCGCGCCCATCTCGTCCTCACTCGTTTGGCATGCACCAGGCTGCGCTCGGTAGGGCCGGTGAAATATCCGGGCTAGCGCCCGCTGCGCTCGAACTGCTCCGCCTGTTCCGACAGCCAGGAGCGGAACTGCTTGACGCGATAGGAGTCCTGCTTGCCTTCGGGGCAGACCATGTAATACCTGTCGGGGCTGCGTACCGGCCGGTCGAAAGGCATGACCAGCTTGCCGCTCGCCAGTTCGTCGGAGACGAGGAACAGGGGCACCACGGCCACCCCTAGTCCGGCGATGGCCGCCTGCACGACCATGATGAAGTGCTCGAACGTGGGGCCGCGGAAGCCGCTGGCGCCGCTCAGGCCGATGCCGTCGAACCATGCCTTCCAGGCGCCGGGCCGGGTGGCCAGCTGCAGCAGGGTCTGGTTCCTCAGGTCGGTGGGGCTCTTCAGGGGGTGATTCTTCAGCAGTTCCGGGCTGCACACTGGGGCAATGAATTCGCCCATCAGCGGGTACATCACGGCATCGGGCCACGGATCTTCCCCATAGGTGATGGCGATGTCCACGTTTTCGGCCTCAAGGTCGAAGACGTCGAGCTTGGTGAGGATGTTCACCGTGATGTCGGGCGCCTTGGCGCGGAACGAAGGCAGCCGCGGGATGAGCCAGCGGGTGCCGAAGGTGGGCAATACGGCGATGTTGAGAAAGCCGGCCGTTCCCTGGTTAGCCAGCAGCTGCAGGGTCGCCGCCTCCATCCGGTCCAGGGCCGCGCGTATGGCCGCCAGATATGCAGTACCGTTGGCCGACAGGCGCAAGCCCTGGCTCTTGCGTTCGAACAATTGAATGCCGAGCTGACTCTCCAGCGCCCGGATCTGGCGGCTGACAGCGCTCTGGGTGATATGGAGCTCTTTGGCGGCACGGGTGAAGCTGAGGTGCCGGGCGGATGCTTCGAAGCACTGGAGCGCGGACAGGGAGGGGAGATGACGGCGCATTTGACGATTTATCTATGAGTATTACTCATCAGGATATGAGTATATATCGTTTGATGGACTGGCGCCCGCTGCCTAACATCGAGCGTTCATCTGAGGAAAGGGTTGTGGCAATGACAAACCAAGCACAGGAAAGGAACGCCGCGCAGATGCTGGTGGAGGCCCTGCGCATCCATGGCGCGGACACGGCGTTTTGCGTCCCCGGCGAGAGCTACCTGCCGGTGCTGGACGCGCTTCACGACGCGCGCGAGGCCATCCGCCTGATCGTCTGCCGCCAGGAGGGCGGCGCCGCCTACATGGCCGATGCCTACGGCAAGCTCACGGGCCGCCCCGGCTTGTGCTTCGTCACCCGCGGTCCGGGCGCCTCGAATGCCGCCGTTGGCCTGCATACGGCCTTCCAGGACTCTTCGCCCATGATCCTGTTCATCGGCCAGGTCGGCCGCGACATGATCGAGCGCGAGGCGTTCCAGGAAATCGACTATCGCCGCATGTTCGGCCAATCGGCCAAATGGGTGGCGCAAATCGACGACCCGCAGCGCATTCCCGAATTCATCAGCCGGGCCTTTCATACGGCGGTGTCCGGGCGGCCGGGTCCGGTCGTGCTCGCCCTGCCCGAGGACATGTTGTGGGAAACCGTTCATGCGCCGCAGCCGGGGCACTACCAGCGCGTTGCCGCCCACCCTTCGGCCCAGGACATGGCAAAGCTGCGGGACATGATCGCGGCGGCCGAGCGGCCCCTCATGATACTCGGTGGGCGCGGCTGGACGGAGCAGGCTTGGGACGACATCCGGCAGTTCGCGGAGCGCTTCGCCCTGCCCACCGCCTGCGCCTTCCGCTACCAGGATCTGTTCGACGCCACGCATCCGAACTACATCGGCGACGTGGGCCTGGGCATCAATCCGGCGCTGGCCCGACGCATCAGTGAGTCCGATCTTGTGCTGGCGGTCGGGCCGCGGCTGGGC
The DNA here is from genome assembly GCA_020723855.1 of Uliginosibacterium gangwonense. Classification (GTDB taxonomy): domain Bacteria; phylum Pseudomonadota; class Gammaproteobacteria; order Burkholderiales; family Rhodocyclaceae; genus DYIB01. Next base: position 9,026 of record DYIB01000087.1, on the reverse strand, counting down.
GAGGCGACGACCAGCGGCTACACCCTGTTCGAGGTGCCCCGGCCCAGGCAGCGCCTGGTACATGTGCATGCCGGCATTGACGAACTGGGCCGTGTCTATGCGGCGGACCTGCTCATCGCCTCGGGGATGCCCGAGTTCGCCGCTGCGGCGAAGGCTTTGCCGGCCCTGCCGGCGCCGCGCTGGCGCGGGGAGCTGGAGGCGGCGCGCTCCGACTATCTCGCGTATTCGGCGCCGAAGCCCAACCCCGGGCCCCTGCAGTTGGGCGAGATCCTGGCCTGGCTGCGCGAGCGTCTGCCGCCTGAGGCGATCATGTGCAACGGCGCCGGCAACTATGCGGCCTGGGTGCACCGCTACTACCACTATCGGCGCTTCCGGACCCAGTTGGCCCCGACCAACGGCTCCATGGGCTATGGTGTGCCGGCGGCGGTGGCGGCCAAGCTCATCCATCCCGAGCGGACGGTGGTGGCCTTCGCCGGCGATGGCTGTTACTTGATGAACGGGCAGGAGCTGGCCACCGCCGTGCAGTACGACGCGGCGATCATCATCATCGTCGTAAACAACGGCATGTACGGCACCATTCGCATGCATCAGGAGCGCTCGTTCCCGGCGCGGGTGTACGGCACCCAGCTGGTCAATCCGGATTTCGCGGCCCTGGCCGCGGCCTACGGCGCCTATTCGGAAGTGGTGACCGAGACCGGCCAATTCGCGCCGGCCTTCGAGCGCGCCCTGGCCGCCGGCCGGCCGGCGCTGCTGGAGTTGCGGCTGGATCCCGAAGCCTTGTCGCCGAGCTTGACGATCTCTGCGCTGCGCGCGCAAGCCGCCCGCAAGAAGTGAAGAGCGTACGCGCGCCGAGCGGGGTGCCGTCCGGCCGGAGGCACGCCCATTCGGAGACACGCTCAAGCAGCAACATGCTTGGCGGCGCGGTTCCTGGGTTCCGTTTCGGCTTCGGGATGTTCCGCCGAGGCCTGCCTGATGTTCGCACGCATGGGCGCGCGCCCCAGGTCGTTGTTGGCTTCGACCACCTTTTGCAGCAGGCGCATGAATTCGCGGCGTTCAGCCGGGTCGAGCGGATAGAGAATGCGCTCCTGGGCGCGCTGCATGTTCTCGAAATGCTTATGGACGAAGGCCAGGCCCGCCGGCGTCGGAAAGCACAGCTTGCGGCGCTTGTCTTCCTTGCTGGGGGTGCGGCTGACGAGTCCGCGCGTTTCCAGGCGATTGAGCACGTCGGCGACGTTGGCGCGGTCGATGCCCAGTTCCTCGGCCAGCGAGAGCTGGTCCAGTCCGGGCGAGTCGGCCAACACGCTGAGCAGCCCGTATTGGATGGGCGTGACGTTGTCCTCCAGCATTTCCTCGAGGAACACGGCCACGTGGATCTGGTGCAGTCGGCGGATCAGAAAGCCCGGACGGTTCCACAGCAAGGTGTGCTGCTTCAGGGCGGGCGCCTGCTGCGCCGCCGCTGACGCCTGGGTTTTCCTGCGGGGGGTAGTGCTGGTCGCGCGCTTAGTCATACCATCTCCGTACATAGTGCCGAAGTCATGCACGAGGCCGAGATTGCATTGTGGCACGGCCTGCGCCCGGCGAATAGATTCAGTTCCGTGGGGATCGATTCGACAAAACCTTTCATCGAAAACGTCTTGTTGACACCCCAAATAATCGACAGTATGCTGACTAACATATTAACAAAAAAAGCCGGTTTTTCCAACGGCATGTTGCCAATCTCATGAATCAGGAGGAGCAATGGGTTTCGTCAAGTCGCTTCTGGCCGGAACAGGTCTCGCGCTGTCCGTGCTGTCGCTACCGGTCAACGCCCAGGCCCAGACCTGGGATCTTCCGTCCGCTTACGCGCCGGCGAATTTCCACACCGTGAATCTGGAGAAGTTTGCCGCGGGCGTGAAGAACGCAACCGGCGGCAAGCTGGTCATCAAGGTTCATTCAGGCGCCTCGCTCTACAAGGCCACGGAAATCAAGCGGGCGGTGCAGACCGGACAGGTGCCGATAGGGGAGATCCTGATGACGCTGCTGTCCAACGAGAATTCGGTCTTTGCGGCGGACGGCCTGCCCTTCCTCGCCAACAGCTATGAGGCGGCGCGCAAGCTGGCCGCCGTGCAGCGGCCCCAGGTGGAGAAAGTGCTCGACGCCCAGGGCCTGAAGCTTCTCTTCTGGGTTCCCTGGCCGCCCCAGGGTCTGATGGCGCCCAAGGAAATCAATGGCGTCGCCGACATGGCGGGACTGAATTTCCGCGCCTACGACAAGCACACGGCCCGGCTGGGCGAACTGGTCAAGGCCCGCCCGGTGACGATCCAGGCCGCCGAGGTGGCCCAGGCCCTGGCGACGGGGAAAATCAATTCGCTGATCGCTTCGGCCCAGTCGGCCACCGACTACAAGGCATGGGAATCCCTGAAATACTTCTACGACGTCCAGGCCTGGCTGCCCAAGAACATGGTGATCGTCAATAAGGCCTCGTTCAACGCCCTCGACAAGGCGACCCAGGACGCCCTGCTGGCCGAGGCGCGGAAGGCGGAGGAGGCCGGCTGGGCCGCCAGCCGGGAGACGGCCGAAGCGACCAAGAAGATCCTCGCCACCAACGGCATGAAGGTGCAGCCGGGCAGCGACAAACTCGTGGCCGAACTGGGCAAGGTGGGCCAGCAGATGCTGGAGGACTGGCTGAGCGAAGCCAGCCCCGAGGGCAAGGCGGTGGTCAGCGCCTACCGCAAGTGAGTGCCGGCCATGGTGCACCGGTGGCTGCGCCGCCTCTACCTGGGCTGCGCGGTGTTGGGCGGCATCCTGTTCGTCGGCATCGCAGCCGTCAATCTCTATCAGGTGGGTGGGGCGGTATTCGGATACATCCCCACCTCGACTGACGAGTTCGCCGGCTACTGCATGGCGGCGTCGGCGTTCCTGGCGCTCGCCTACGCTCTGGACAGCAACGAGCATCTGCGCGTCACGCTGATTGTTCATCGGCTGCAAGGCGGAATGCGGCGCCTCGTGGATGGTCTGGCGATGCTCCTGTCGTCCCTGCTCGCCGGCTACCTGGCCTGGTACATGACAAAGCTGGCCTGGGTGTCGTGGCTGCTCGACGAGACGAGCCAGGGTCTGATCGCCGTGCCGCTGTGGCTGCCCCAGGGGGCCATGGCGCTGGGCGCCATGGTGTTTTTCATCGCCGTGTGCGAGAAGGCGTTCCGGGTCGCAGCGTTGCGCGAGCCGGTCGATCCTGTGGGGCACGAAGGGGAGTTTCATGCCGACCGTTAGCGAACCCGGAGTGCTCGTTGCCCTTGGGCTGATCGTGATCATGATCATCCTGCTCGGCGCCGGGGTGTGGATCGGGCTCGCCCTGATCGGCGTTTCCATCGCGGCCACCGCCATGTATTCCAAAAGCATGCCAGGTGACGCCATGGCGACGACCATCTTCGGCTCCCTGTCGAGCTGGACCTTGACTGCCTTGCCCCTGTTCATCTGGATGGGAGAAATCCTGTTCCGTTCCAGGATTTCGGAATACATGTTCCGCGGCCTGGCACCCTGGATGGGGGCCTTGCCGGGGCGGCTGATGCAGGTGAATGTGGTCGGCTGCGCCATCTTCGCCGCCATCTCCGGATCGTCGGCGGCCACCTGTGCCACCATCGGCAAGATCACCATGCCGGAACTGCGCAAACGCAGGTATCCCGAGGCCATGGTGGTCGGCTCCCTGGCCGGCGCAGGCACGCTGGGATTGCTCATTCCGCCGTCGATCATCATGATCGTGTATGGGGCCACGGCCGACGTCTCCATCAACAAGCTGTTCATCGCCGGGGTGGTCCCCGGCCTCATGCTGGCGCTGCTGTTCATGGGCTACGTCGGCCTGTGGGCCTGGTTCAACCGGGGGAGTATTCCGCCCAACGATATCCGCATGGGGTTCGTCGAGAAGGTGCGCAGCAGCGCCGGCTTGCTGCCGGCCGTTCTCCTGATCGCGGGGGTGCTGGGTTCGATCTATGCGGGGATTGCGACGGCCACCGAATCGGCGGTGATCGGTGTCGCCGGCGCGCTGATCCTGTCGGCCCTGCAGGGCGGACTGACCTGGCGTGTGTTCGTGCAGACGGTAGCCGGCGCCATGCGCACCACGACCATGATCATGCTGATCCTGGCCGGCTCTTCGTTTCTCACGCTGGCCATGGGCTTCACCGGGATTCCGCGCCAGCTGGCCGAATGGGTGGGGCGGCTGGGGTTGTCCCAGGGCGAGCTGCTGGTGGCCCTGACCGCCCTGTTCATCGTCCTCGGCTGCCTGCTCGACGGCATCTCCATGGTGGTGCTGACCTTGGCGGTATTGCTGCCGGTGCTGCAGAAGGCGGGCTTCGACCTGCTGTGGTTCGGCATCTACATCGTGCTGGTGGTCGAAATGGCCCAGATCACGCCGCCGGTCGGCTTGAACCTGTTCGTGCTGCAAAGCCTGGCCAAACGGGACATCGGCTTCGTGAGCCGCGTCTCCTTCCCGTTTTTCCTGGTGATGGTCCTGGCGGTGGTGCTGATCTACCTGTACCCGGGGCTGGTCACCTGGCTGCCGGCCCGGATATCCGACTGATCAGGTCACCGTAGCGCAGACTACGTTTTCATCAACGGCAAACAATTCTGTCATGGCAAACACTCTGGAATTCACCCTGGTTACGAAAGGTGGCAGCAACCGACGCACGGTCGACATCAAGCGCGCGGTGATCGCCGGCTGGACGGCGCGCGATGTGGCGGCAATGGAGAAGCACATCAAGGAGCTGGAAGAGATCGGGGTGCCGCGGCCCGCCTCCACGCCCATGTACTACCGCGTTGGCGCGGCGCGCATCACCACGGCAGACACCATCCAGGCGGCAGGCACGGAGTCGAGCGGGGAGGTGGAGTTCATCATGGTCCACATCGACGGCAAGCTGTGGATCGGCACCGGTTCCGATCATACGGACCGCAAGGTGGAGACCTACAACATCACCGTCGCCAAGCAGATGTGCGACAAGCCGGTGGCGCCGACCCTGTGGCCCTGGGGGGAAGTCGCCGATCACTGGGACAGCCTGGTCCTGCGCTCCCATATCGTGGCGGGCGGCAAGCGGGAGCTGTACCAGGAAGGTACCGTGGCCGCCATGCGCACGCCCACGGAGCTGATTGACCGTTACCAGAGCGGCCAAGGCCTGTTCGAGGAGGGCACGGTCATGTTCGGCGGCACCCTGGCGGCCAAGGGCGGCATCCGTCCGGCGCAGCGCTTCGAGTTCGAGTTGGTGGACGAAAAGCTGGGCCGGCGCATCGCCCACGCCTACGCCATCGAGCCGCTGCCCATCGTCGGCTGACAAAAAGACGCCCGACGCCGCCGGCAGGCGGGTCGGGCTCTGCTACCTCAGTTAACCGCCCTCGACGCAGAGGACGCAGAGACACGGAGTTCGCAGAGATACCTGCTCGATTCCCCTATCGGGTGATTCTCTTGGTCTTTCTCTGCGCCCTCTGCGCCTCTGCGATCTCTGCGTTGGAAGAGGTTGCATCTCAGGTCAGTTCTCGGGCGCAACGACCGTCTCCACCGCCCGGCCGATGGCCAGCAGGCGGCGGTCGTCGCCGTGCTCGCCCACGAGCATCAGGCCCACGGGCGCCTCGCCCGGCCGGTGGCAGGGGACGGACAGGGCGCACCGGTCCAGGAAGTTGGCCAGGGACGGATTGCGCAACAGGAACAGGTTGGTGCGGTTGGCCACCTCCGTCTCGGCCAGCTCGGCCAGGGTCGGCGCGACGATGGGCACCGTGGGCATGAGGAGCGCATCCGCCCGGGCCGTGACGCGTCCCACGCGCTCGATCAGTTGCGCCCGGGCGGTCCGGGTGGCGATGTAGTCGGCGGCGCTCTGGGACTTGCCCGCCTCGAAGCGCTGCAGCACCCAGGGATCATACAGATGGGCGGAACGCTCCAGGTAGGGGCGGTGCCAGGCATAGGCTTCGGCCCCCACCAGTCCGCCCTTGGCGTTGATCTGGGGGATCTCTTTGAGCATGGCCAGCGGCAGGCTCACGAGCCTGGCGCCGGCAGCGCTCAGGTGCGACAGGGCGCGCTCCCAGGCGGCGGCGACAACGTTATCCATCCCCTCCGTCACATAGCAGTCGGGCACACCGAGGCGCAGGCCGTCCAAGGGCAAGGGATCCTCCGCCTGCAGGGGGCCGTTGGTCAGGACCGCATCGAGCAGGGCACAGCAGTCGACGCTGCGCGCCAGTGGTCCGACCGAGTCCAGGGTGGTGGACAGGGGGATGACACCCTCCTTGGAAACCCGGTGCGCCGTGGGCTTGAAGCCGACGATGCCGCACAGGGCGGCGGGAATGCGGCAGGAGCCGCCGGTGTCGGTGCCCAGCCCGGCGGCGGACATGCGGTCGGTGACGGCGACCGCGGCGCCCGAGGAGGAGCCGCCGGGAATCCGTCCCGTGGCCCGGTCGTAGGGATTGCGCGGCGTGCCGTAATGGGCGTTCATGCCCAGTCCGGAGTAGGCGAACTCGGTCATGTTGGTGCGGCCGATGATGACGAAGCCGGCGGCGCGCAGGCGCGCCACCGCCACGGCATCACGCTCGGCGGCGGGATTGTCCTGCAGCACGCGCGAGCCGGCGGTGGTGACTTGTCCGGCCACGTCGAACAAGTCCTTGACGGTGATGGGTATGCCGGCGTAGGGGGAGGGCGCCGCGCCGGCCGCCCGCAGCCGGTCCATGGCCTGGGCGGCGGCGCGCGCCTGGTCGGCCAGGAGGCGGGTGAACACCCGGCTGCCTTCGCCGGCCGGGTCCGTGGCACGCTCCAGAGCGCGCTCCACGAGTTCCGCGCTGGACACTTTGCCCGAACGCAGCCGGGCAGCCAGCGACTGTAAAGTTTCCATAAGGAATGGGTCTCCTGAGAAGCAGGAATGGAACCGGGGGGGCGAACCCCCCCGGCGGAAATCCGGCTGGAGAGAGAGTCAGGCCGGATCGTAGTAGTGGGATTCGAGCAGCAGGCAGCCGTTTTCCGAGCGGAACGGGCCGTGCGCCACCCCGGGCGGACGCACGCAGTAGGTGTTCTGATAGAACGGCGTGCCGCCCTTGCCGTTGGCGTCGTTGCCGACGATCAGGTCGCCGTACAGGACGAACACTTCCTCCCAGTAGTCATGAATGAAGGGCTCGGTGGAGTAGGCGCCGGGCAGGAAACGCAGCAGGCGCGTGTGCCCGCCCTTCTTGTTCTTGGTGTCGAGGGTGCCCGACAGGATCTTCTGCTGAATTCCCGGCGGATATCCGGGCGGCGATTCCCAGCCGGTGAGCATGTCCACCTGGTAGAACTCTCTATGTTGCTTGTTGACGGCCATCGTCGTGTCTTCCTCCATTTGCAGATCAGTGCCGGCAGTGTTTGCCGGCTCCCTCATGACTGCGCCTGGACCGGGCGGCCAGGCGCAGTCCATTTCAGTCGAGCGCGCGCGACAGCTTGATGCCGCGCTCGAACCCCTTCTCGAACTTGCCGGCCTCGAACACCGCCTCGGGGATGCGGAAAAATTCGCCCGATTGCCGCTGCTCCTCGCTCGTGGTGTGCATCTTCATCGAATCGAACGGGCAGGTGTTGGTGCACATCTCGCAGCCGATGCAGTTCTTGTGCAGCATGCCGACCACGCCGTCGGCCTGGGCCAGGGCGTCATAGAAGCAGGTCTGGATGCAGATGGTGCATTTCGGGTTGCGGCAGCTCTCCACATTGACCTCGCTGTGCATGCGCGGCTTCCTGAACTGCTCGCTGTAGTCGCGCACCGAGTGGCGCGAGGCGATGCCGAGCATCGACTGGATGTCCGGATAGCCGTGGCTATCCATGAATTCCTCCAGGCCGCGGATCACCTTGGACAGATACTTGATGCCTTTCAGCATCAGAACCGAGCCGATCTGCACGGTGCTGGCGCCGGTCATGATGAATTCGACGATGTCCTTGTGGTCGTAGATGCCGTTCGAGCCCGAGATGGGCACGCCCAGCTCGGTGAAGATCTTGTGCACCCAGCGCAGGCTCAGGGGCTTGGCCCAGGTGCCGCCGATGCCGGCGGGGCCGGCCAGGCGCGGCCTGCCGGTTTCGATATCGACCACGAAGCCGGTGTGCCGGTTGGTCGCCGTGACGGCGGCGGCGCCTGCCTCCATGACCGCCCGCGCCACTTCCACGGGCTTGGACTGGTCCGGCGTCAGCTTGATGAAGATGGGGATGTCCACCGCCTCGACCACGGCGCGGGTGACTTCGGCCGCGACCCGGGGATCCTGGCCGATCATGCTGCCGCCATGCACGCCGGGCATCATGGCCGGGTGGGGACAGCCGAAGTTGAGCTCGATCAGCTTGATGCCGGCGTCCTCGATGGTGCGGCAGATGTCCACCCAGCTCTGCACCGTCTTGCCGCCGGCGCTGCCGATCAGATGGGAACCATGGTCCTCGGCGTACTGGCGCAATTCCTTGAGGTAGGGCACCCACTCCTTGTAATGGGTGCTCGAGTAGCCCGAGCGGCTGAAGAACACGAAGTTCTTGTTGACCTTGCCCTTGATCAGCTCGTTCTTCTCGTTGAGGATCGCGTACTTGGAGTTCTGGGTGAGCCGCGCCATGTCCTCGATGTCGGTGAGGGTCTTGATGATCATGCCGCCGGCGCCGGCATCCACGCACTCGCGGATGACCTCGGGGCTGTTGGTGGTCTCGATCGAAGCCACGACGACCGGGTTCTTGAACTTGAGCCCGCAGAATTCGACTTCCAGGTTTGCCATATGAATTGTCTCCGCTCACTACTCCGATGGATGGGGGTCAGGCAGCAGGCACGCCGATCACGGTGCGACGGACGTCTGGATTCACGACAATGATCAGCATACTGAGTATATCGATCAGGATACTGACGTATTCCGAACGTGTCAACAGCCGGGGTGACCCGCTTTGCCGGGGTGCAACCGCTGTGGCCGGGGAGGGTGTCAGCGCCGGATTTCCGCGTGCGATCGAGGCGGATCCGGCGCCGGGAAGTGGCGGTATCGGGGTAACACGAAGTCGGCGGCCCGGCCGACTTCGATCAGGCCGCAGTTCAGATTGCGCA
>DYIB01000086.1 GCA_020723855.1 Uliginosibacterium gangwonense | reverse complement strand
GCGGACGGCGCAGCAGCAGGGAGATCTGGCGGTAGGCCCAGGCCTGCTTGGTCAGGTCGTCGTAGATGATCAGGGCGTCCTGGCCGCGGTCGCGGAAGTACTCGCCCATGGTGCAGCCGGAGTAGGGGGCGATGTACTGCATGGCGGCGGACTCGGAAGCGGAGGCGGCCACCACGATGGTGTAGTCCATGGCGCCGGTCTCTTCCAGCTTGCGGATCACGTTCTTGATCGTCGAGGCTTTCTGGCCGATGGCGACGTAGACGCAGATCAGGTCCTTGCCCTTCTGGTTGATGATGGTGTCCACGGCCACCGCGGTCTTGCCGGTCTGGCGGTCGCCGATGATCAGCTCGCGCTGGCCGCGGCCGATGGGCACCATGGAGTCGATGGACTTGAGGCCGGTCTGCACCGGCTGGGACACCGACTTGCGCCAGATCACCCCCGGAGCGATCTTCTCGATCGGGTCGGGCCCTTGCCGTCGATGGGCTGGCCCAGGGCGTTCACCACGCGGCCGATCAGCTCGGGGCCGACGGGCACTTCGAGAATGCGGCCGGTGCACTTGACGGTGTCGCCTTCGGTGATGTGCTCATATTCGCCGAGCACCACCGCGCCGACGGAATCGCGCTCCAGGTTGAGCGCAAGGCCGAAGGTGTTGCCGGGGAATTCCAGCATTTCGCCCTGCATGGCGTCGGCCAGGCCGTGCACGCGGCAGATGCCGTCGGTCACGGACACCACCGTGCCTTCTGTGCGCGCCTGGGCGGCAAGCTGCAGGTTCTGGATCCGGCTCTTGATCAGATCACTGATTTCAGAGGGATTGAGTTGCATGAGTAAGCTCCTAATTCTTTAGCGCCGTGGCCATGGCCGCGAGTTTGCCGCGCACCGAGGCGTCGATCACTTCGTCGCCGACGGCGATCTTGACCCCGCCGATGAGTTCGGGGTCCACGCTGACGGTCGCCTGAAGCCGGCAGCCGAAACGGGCCTCCAGTTCGGCAACCAGGTTTTTCAGCGTGGTGTCGTCCAGCGGGAAGGCGGAGACGATTTCGGCCTCCCTGACACCTTCGTGCTTGTTCTTGAGTTCGGCAAACAGCTCGCGGATCTCGGGGAGAACTTGCAGGCGTTCGTTGTCCACCAGGACGCGGACGAAATTCTGCTGCTCGGCAGACAGTCCGTCACCGGTGACGTCGAGGAACAATTGGGCAAGCTGGCGAGGCAGGAGTTTCGGGTTGTTGATCACGTCCCGCATCTCGGCCTGGGATGCCACCAGTGCCATGCGATCGAGAGCCTGCAGCCAGGGTCCCAGCGCGTTGCCCGCCTTGGCCAGTTGGAAGGCGGCCTCGGCATAGGGGCGTGCGATGGTGACGTTCTCGGCCATGGCTTACTTGAGTTCCTGTTTCAGGTTGGCCAGTAGTTCGGCGTGCACCCGGGCGTTGATCTCGCGGCGCAGGATGCGCTCGGCGCCGGCCACGGCCAGCAGGGCAACCTGCTCGCGCAGGGCCTCCTTGGCGCGCTGGGCGGCCACGGCCGCCTCTTGCTCGGCAGCCTCGCGGGCCTGGGCGACGATCTTGGCGGCTTCCTGACGGGCCTCGTCGAGCAGTTGCGCGGCCTGGCGTTCGGCATTGGCACGCAGTTCCGCGGCCGATTCGCGCGCCTTGCGCATTTCCTCGACGACCTTCTTCTCGGCGTTGGCGAGATCGGTCTTGGCCTTGTCCGCAGCCGCGAGCCCGTCGGCGATCTTCTTCGCGCGCTCGTCGAGTGCCTTCATGATGGGTGGCCACACGAATTTCATCGTGAACCACGCCAGGACGAAGAACACCGCAAGCTGGGCGAACAGCGTTGCGTTCAGATTCACGGTACGAATCCTTCCAAAGGGGTTGGTCGGATGTCCGCTATTACTTGAGAACGAACGGGTTGGCGAAGGCGAACATCATGGCGATACCGACACCGATCAGGAAGGCGGCGTCGATCAGACCGGCCAGCAGGAACATCTTGGTCTGCAGGGCGTTCATGAGTTCGGGCTGGCGGGCGGACGCCTCCAGGTATTTCGAACCCATGATGCCGATGCCGATACAAGCGCCGATGGCACCCAGACCGATGATCAGACCGGCGGCCAGGGCAACGAAACCGAGGATTTGTTCCATGATGACTCCTTGTAAAAAGTGAAGGTTGAAAGTAAGTAAACCGTGTTATGTGGCAGAAGCCCGGGGATCAGTGACCCTCGTGCGCCTGGCCGATATAAACCAGTGTCAGCATCATGAAGATAAAGGCCTGCAGGGTGATGATCAGAATGTGGAAGATGGCCCAGGCGGCGCCGGCGATGACGTGGCCGATCCACAGGAAGGCGCCGGTGGCGGTGCCGGCCCAGGCGGCGCCCATGAGGGCGATGAGCATGAACAACAGTTCGCCCGCGTACATGTTGCCGAACAGACGCATTCCGTGGGAAATGGTCTTGGCGGCGAACTCGATCATCTGCATCAGGAAGTTGACCGGGTAGAGCAGGGGGTGGCTGCCGAAGGGTGCGGTAAACAGCTCATGCACCCAGCCGCCGAGACCCTTGATCTTGATGTTGTAGTAGAAGCACAGCAGCAGCACGCCGATGGACATGCCCAGGGTCGCGTTCAGGTCAGCGGTGGGCACGATGCGCAGGTAGGCATGGTGCGGATCATTGCCGGCGGCGGCATAGATGCCTTCCCAGATGCGCGGCAGCAGATCCAGCGGCAGCAGGTCCATGGCGTTCATGAGGAAGATCCACACGAACACCGTGAGCGCCAGAGGCGCGACGAACCTGCGCGACTCGGCGGAATGAACGATGCCTTTCGCCTGGTCGGCGACCATCTCGACGACGAACTCAACTGCCGCCTGGAAGCGTCCCGGGACGCCCGGGGTGGCGCGCCGGGCGGCACGGGCGAGCAGGAACACCGTCAGCAGGCCCAGGGCGAGGGACCAGAACAGGGTGTCGAGATTGACAACCGACCAGTCGACGATGGCTTCCTGCTTGTGGCCGGAGGTGTTGAGATGGGTGAGGTGGTGGACGATGTATTCGGATGCGGTGGGGCCGTTCGCGGTTGCCATGACTAAGACCTGAATGTGAATGCCAATAAATTCGCTTTCAGCGCCACGATCAAGCCGGCGAGCAGGGCGAGCCACTGCAGGTCGCGGTACAGGATCGCGGCCATCGCCAGCAACACAATCGTTGCGGCGATCTTGATAAATTCCCCGACAAAGAAAGCGGCAGGAGGGGCTCCACCCGGCTTCTTGCTCGCCGCCGACAGGCGCAGGGCGAAAAGAAGATTGGGCAGGAAACAGGCCGCGCCCCCCAACGCCGCCGAGACTGCTCCGTGCGGTCCGGCCAGTAAGCCCGCGATGGCCGCGGTCACCAGGGTCGCGCCGATTTGCAGGATCACCGCCCGGAACATGCTCCCAACCGCTCCATGGCGCATTCATACATCCGCTGCAGGTACGGCGCCGGCCGTCGCACACAAAGACTTATATTATACATCGTTTTTCGCGCCCGAATCAAAGGCGGAGCCTTTTGCCGGCGGGTTGTCAATGGGGACTTGCCGCAAGGCCGGCGCCGGCTCGACAAGATATATCGACATGAATCGCGACTACTCCCGCGCCATCCCCCCGCCCTGGAAGAAGATGTCCAAGGTTTTCCTGCCCTGGGCGACGAGCACCGGCAGCGCATCCTGCCGACCTTCGAGCCGGGGGGAACGGCTCAATGTGGGGCAGATCGCGGAAGTGTCCACCCTGTCCACCGACCTGCTGCAGAACCTGGCCCGGGCCCTGTTCGTGCCGCCCTGCGCGGCGCCGCCAAGTAGCACATCATTGACGGCTTGCCAGGCTTTGCGGCCCGAGGGAGGACGCGATGTGGTTCGTGGGTCTGCTCATCGATATGGCGATAGGCGGCGCCTACCGGGATACATGGAGGCGCGCCAGGGAACGGCGCCCGCTGAGCCGCCGCGCGAGATCACACGCGCGCCTTAGCCCCCGTTTCGGCGGGGCCGCGCAGGCGCTCGAGAATGCCGTCGAGCTGCTCCAGGCTGGCGAACTGGACGGACAGATGCCCCGCCCCCTTGCGGTTCACGCTGATGGTCACGCTGGCGCCTAAGGCGTCGGACAGCTCTTCTTGCAGGCGCAGCACGTCGCGGTCGGGCTTGGGCGGCTCTTTTTCCTTGGGCGGCTCCAGCTCGTGCTTCACCAGTTTTTCCGCTTCCCGCACCGACAGGCCCTTGGCGGCGATGCGCGTGGCCAGCGCGATCTGGCTTGCCTTGGACAAGGGCAGCAAGGCGCGCGCGTGCCCCATGTCGATATCGCCCGCCATGAGCATCTCCTGGACGGGCGGCGCGAGCTGCAGCAGCCGCAGCAGGTTGGTGGCGGCGGGACGGGAGCGGCCGACGGCGTCGGCCGCCTGCTGGTGGGTCATGCCGAATTCGTCGATGAGGCGCTGTATGCCGGCCGCTTCTTCCAGAGGGTTGAGGTCCTCGCGCTGGATGTTCTCGATGAGGGACATGGCCAGCGCCGCCTCGTCCGGGATTTCGCGGATCAACACCGGCACCTCGGCCAGGCCCGCCAGTTGCGAGGCGCGCCAGCGACGCTCGCCGGCGATGATCTCGTACCTGTCCTTGCCCACCGGTCGCACCAGGATGGGCTGCATCACGCCCTGGGCCTTGATGGAAGCGGCCAGCTCCTCCAGGGAGCCGGGATCCATGCGCGTGCGCGGCTGGTACTTGCCCGGCTGCAATTGATCCACGCGCAGCCGGTCCTGGCGCTGGGGCTCGTTGTTGTTGCCCGCCAACAGGGCGTCGAGGCCGCGTCCCAGTCCTTTCATTTTCGGCGACATGATGGCTCCCGCTCAGAATGTCTTGACCCGTTCGATCATCTCGGCGGCGAAGGCCAGATAGGCCTGGGCGCCCTTGGAGGTGCGGTCGAACACCACCCCGGGCATGCCGTAACTGGGCGCCTCGGCCAGGCGCACGTTGCGCGGCACGATGGCGCGGAACACCTTGTCGCCGAAATGCTGCTCGAGCTGGGCCGATACCTGCTGGCCCAGGGTGTTGCGCGGATCGAACATGACGCGCAGCAGGCCGATGATCCTCAGATCCGGATTGAAATTGGCGTGCACCTTCTTGATGGTGTTCACCAGGTCCGACAGGCCCTCCAGGGCGAAATATTCGCATTGCATTGGTATGATGACGCCATGGGCGGCGCACAGGCCGTTCAGCGTCAGCAGCGACAGGGAGGGCGGGCAGTCGATCAGCACGAAGTCGTAGTCCCCGGTGTGCTCCGCCAGGGCGCGCTTCAAGCGCTTTTCCCGGTATTCCAGCTCCACCATTTCCACCTCGGCGCCGGCCAGGTCGCGGTTGGCCGGCAGGGTGTCGTATTTGCCCGAAGGCGAGGGGTGGCGCGAGGCGGCCAGGGTCTCCAGCCCCAGCAGCACGTGATACACGGAACGCTGCAGCGCGCGCTTGTCCACGCCGCTGCCCATGGTGGCGTTGCCCTGGGGATCGAGATCCACCAGCAGCGTGCGCTGTCCCTGGGCCGCCAGCGCGGCGGCAAGATTCACGGTCGTCGTCGTCTTGCCGACGCCCCCCTTCTGATTGGCGATGGCGAAAATATGGGCCATGTCTTACTCGTTGTCGTTCTTGCGCTCCAGGCACACGAGGTGCCGTGCCGCCTCCAGCCCGGGCACGGCGAGCGGAATCACCCGGGTCACGGTCCAGCCGGACAGGAGCTGGGCAATCTCTTCATAAGGATAGACACCCTTCATCGCCAGCAGGCGCCCGCCCGGCGCCAGTAGATGGCCGGCAGCGCGCACGAAGTCCGGCAGATCGGAAAATGCCCGTGATATGACGACGGCAAATTGCGTAGCAGGCTGGAAGGCTTCCGCCCGTTCGCAGTGCACCGTCACATTGGCCAGCGCCAGCTCGATGCGCGCCTGCTGCAGGAAGCTGCTCTTCTTGTGGTTGCTCTCCACCAGGGCGACGCGCATCTGCGGGCGCGCGATCGCCAGGGGCACGCCGGGCAGGCCGCCGCCGCTGCCAATATCGGCAAGACTGGTGCAATCACCCAGATGGGGTGCCACCGCCAGGGAATCAAGCAGGTGATGGGTGATCATCTGATCCTCATCGCGCACCGCGGTGAGGTTGTATACCCGGTTCCACTTGGCCAGCAGCCTGGCATAGGCCAGCAGCATGTCCTGCTGCGGCGCGGACAAGTCCAGACCCAAGGCGGCAATGCCGCGCGCCAGTTGTTCGGCGGCGTTCATGGCCGCCTCCGAAGAGGATATGAGCCTGTCTTGAGGCGGCTCAGCGACAGGCTCATGCGCTCCTGCGGTCCGGCAAAGGCACGTTGTCCCCGGTTGCGGGGCCGCCGTCGCGGACGGCGCGGCGCTTGAGATGCACCAGCAGCAGGGAGATGGCGGCGGGCGTCACGCCCTGGATGCGCGACGCTTGGCCCAGCGTCTCGGGCTTGTGGGCGTTCAGCTTCTGCTGCACCTCGATGGACAGGCCGCGCACCGCGCGATAGTCCAGGTCGACGGGCAGCGCCAGGGATTCATATTGCCGCGCCCGCTCCACTTCGTCCTGCTGACGGTCGATATAGCCCTGGTACTTGGCCTGGATTTCCACCTGCTCGATCACCCGGGGATCCGTGACCGCCTCCCCGGCACCCGGCAGCGTCATGAGATTGTCATAGCGCACCCCGGGCCGGCGCAGCAGATCGTGCAGAGTGTGCTCGCGCTCCAGGGGCTTGCCCAGGACGCGCTCGGCCTCCTCGGCGGAGACGAGGCGCGGATTGACCCAGACCGACTTCAGCCTCTCCTGCTCGCGTGCTATGGCGTCGCGCTTGCGGCAGAAGGCATCCCAGCGCACGTCGTCCACGATTCCCAGCTTACGGCCGACCTCGGTGAGGCGCATGTCGGCATTGTCCTCGCGCAGGCTGAGGCGATACTCGGCGCGGCTGGTGAACATGCGATAGGGCTCGGACACGCCGCGGGTGATCAGGTCATCCACCAGGACGCCCAGATAAGCCTCGTCGCGGCGCGGGCACCAGACGGGCCGGCCCTTGACGTAGAGGGCGGCATTCACACCCGCCAGCAGACCCTGGGCGGCGGCTTCTTCGTAGCCCGTGGTGCCGTTGATCTGTCCGGCGAAGAACAGGCCCTGGATGGCCTTGGTTTCCAGGGAGGACTTGAGCGCGCGCGGATCGTAGTAGTCGTATTCGATGGCATACCCCGGCCGCAGGATGTGCGCATTTTCCAGGCCCTTGATGGAGCGTATCAGCGCCAGTTGCACGTCGAAGGGCAGGCTGGTGGACACGCCCTGGGGATAGATCTCGTGGGTATTGAGGCCCTCCGGCTCGAGGAAGATCTGGTGGCTCTTCTTGTCGGCGAAGCGATGGATCTTGTCCTCGATCGAGGGACAGTAGCGCGGACCCACCCCTTCTATGATACCGGTATACATGGGCGAGCGGTCCAGGCCGCCGCGGATGATGTCGTGCGTGCGCTCGTTGGTGTGGGTGATCCAGCACGGCACCTGGCGCGGGTGCTGGGACGGATCGCCCAGGAAGGAAAACACCGGCACCGGGTCGTCCCCCGGCTGTACCTGCATCACGGAGAAATCGATGGTGCGCCCGTCCAGCCGCGGCGGCGTACCGGTCTTGAGGCGGCCGACGGGCAGCGCCAGCTCACGCAGGCGTGCGGCGAGGCTGATCGACGGGGGATCGCCCGCCCGCCCCGCCTGGTAATTCTGCAGTCCCACATGGATCAGGCCGGACAGGAAAGTGCCGGCAGTGACCACCACCGCCTGCCCTTCGAAGCGGATGCCGAGCTGGGTCACCACCCCCAGCACCCGGTCGCCTTGCAGCACCAGGTCGTCCACCGCTTGCTGGAACAGGGTGAGATTGGGCTGGTTCTCCAGGCGCCTGCGGATGGCCTGCTTGTACAGCACGCGGTCCGTCTGGGCGCGCGTGGCCCGCACCGCCGGGCCTTTGCTGGAATTGAGGATGCGGAACTGGATGCCCGCCTCGTCCGTGGCAGCCGCCATGGCGCCGCCGAGGGCATCCACCTCCTTGACCAGGTGCCCCTTGCCGATGCCGCCGATGGACGGGTTGCAGGACATCTGGCCCAGGGTCTCGATATTGTGGGTCAGCAGCAGGGTCTGGCAGCCCGCCCGTGCCGAAGCCAAGGCGGCTTCGGTGCCGGCATGGCCGCCGCCGACAACGATGACGTCATAACGGGTGGGGTACAGCATGGGGGACCGCACTACGGGAAAAGAGGCGCAATGATACGCGACTCGATTGGAAATTTACAGGGTGGGATTGTTCCACGTGGAACAATCCCATTCCAGGACTTAGTCGCGCTTGCCGCCCAACCCGAGATAGCTCTCCACCACCCGCGGGTTGTCAGCCAGCTCGCGGCTGGGTCCTTCCAGGACGATGGTGCCGGTCTCCAGGACGTAGCCGTAGTCGGCCACCTGCAGCGCCGCCCGGGCGTTTTGTTCCACCAGCAGGATGGCCACCCCGGTCTTCTTCAGGTCGGCGATGATGTGGAAGATCTCGCGCACGATCAGCGGCGCCAGGCCCAGGGAGGGCTCGTCGAGCATGAGCAGCCTCGGGCGGGCCATGAGCGCCCGGCCCACCGCCAGCATCTGGCGCTCGCCGCCGGACAGGGTGCCGGCGGCCTGGGCGCGGCGCTCCTTGAGGCGCGGAAAGAGCTTGAATACCTCCGCCATGGTGCGGTCGTGATCCCGCTCCCCGGCCCGGTAACGCTGGAAGGCCCCCAGGAGCAGATTGTCTTCCACGCTCATTTCGCCGAACAGCTCGCGCTTTTCCGGCACCAGGCCCATACCCTGGGCCACCAGATGCTCCACTTCCATGTTGCGCTGCACTTCCCCCATGAAAGCCACTTCGCCCTTGGCGGGCAGCAGCCCCATGATGGCCGACAGCATGGTGGTCTTGCCCGCCCCGTTGGGGCCGATCACCGTGACGATGCGTCCGGGCGCCACCTGAAGATGGGCATGGTGCAAAGCCTCCACCTTGCCGTAGGACACGCACAGGTCCCGCACTTCCAGGATGTTGCCGTTGTTCATTCCACCCCCCCGAGATAGGCTTCCAGCACCACCGGATCCTGCTGCACTTCTTCGGGCAGGCCCTCGGCGATTTTCTCGCCGAATTCCATGACCACCACCCGGTTGGCCAGGCCCATGACGAAATCCATGTCATGCTCCACCAGCAGGATGCCCAGGCCTTCGCCGCGCAGTTTGCGCAGCAGCTAGGCCAGGGCCTGTTTCTCCAGATAGCGCAGCCCCGCGGCCGGCTCGTCCAGCAGCAGCAAACACGGGTCAGAGCACAGGGCGCGCGCGATCTCGAGGATGCGCTGCTGCCCCAGGGCAAGGCTGCCGGCCTCGTCGAACAGATGCTGTCCCAACCCCACCCGCTCCAGTTGCCGCGCCGCCTCGGCCAGCAGGCGCGCTTCTTCCTCCCGGTCCAGGCGAAGCGCAGCGGCGAGCACGCCCTTGTGGCCGCGCAGATGGGCGCCGAGGGCGACATTCTCCAGGACGGTCATGGTGGGCAGCAGGCGCACGTGCTGGAAGGTGCGGCCCATGCCGCGCCGGGCGATCTGGCGCGAGGGCAACCCATCCACCCGCTCGCCTAGAAAGCGCACTTCGCCGGAGGTGAGGGGCAGGACACCGGAAATGACGTTGAACATGGTGCTCTTGCCGGCGCCGTTGGGCCCGATCAGGGCCAGCACCTCGCCGGCCTTCACCGACAGGCTCATGTTATTGTTGGCCACCAGCCCGCCGAACTCCTTGCGGGCGTTCTTGACTTCCAGCAGCACGGTACCCGGAGCGGGCGCCTCACGCTTGGGCAGGGGCTCGCCCGCGGGCACGGCATGTGGGTGCGCAGCGGCGGGCAGCAGCTTGAGCAGAATGGGCCACAGGCCCTCGCGCGCCCGCTGCAGCACCAGAATCATCATGACGCCGAAGACAATGACCTCGAAGTTGCCGCTCTGGCCGAAGATCTTGGGCAGCAGGTCCTGCAGCCACTGCTTGAGCACGGTAATCAGGCCCGCACCCACCAATGCCCCCCAGACATGGGCCGCACCCCCCACCACCGCCATGAACAGATACTCGATGCCTATCCCCAGGCTGAAAGGCGTGGGGTTCACGAAACGCTGCAGGTGGGCGTAGAGCCAACCGGACAGACAGGCCAGCAGCGCCGCAATGAGGAAGATCACGGTCTTGGAGCGAGTAGTGTTCACCCCCATGGCTTCGGCCATGAGGCTGCCGCCCTTGAGCGCCCGGATCGCCCGGCCTTCCCTTGAGTCCAGCAGGTTCTGGGTGGCGAGCATCGCCCCCAGCAGCACCAGCCACACCAGGTAATAGAACTCCTCGCCCTTCTCCAGGCGCAGGCCCAGCACTTCCAGCACCGGCACCCCCGTGAGCCCGGTGTGGCCGCCCAGGAAGCCCAGGTTGCCGAACAGAAAGTAGAGGCTGATGCCCCAGGCGATGGTGCCCAGGGGCAGATAGTGGCCGGACAGGCGCAGCGTGATCAGGCCCAGGAACAGGGCCACCAGGGCAGTCAGCCCCAGGCCGATCACCAGGTTGATCCAGGGCGACAGGCCGAAGGCCGTGCTCAGGTAGGCGGTGGTGTAGGCGCCCAAGCCGACGAAAGCGGCCTGGCCGAAGGAGGTGATGCCCCCCACCCCGGTCATGAGCACCAGCCCCAGCGCCACCAGGGCGTACAAGCCGATGTAGTTGAGCAGGGTGACATAGAAGGCCGGCAGCACCATCGGCGCCGCCAGCAGCAGTGCCAGCAGGACCAGCTTCAGGTAGCGCATCACTCTTCCTCCTCCACGTGATGGGAGGTGAGCGAGCGCCACAGCAGCACGGGAATGATCAGGGTGAACACGATCACTTCCTTGAAGGCGCTGGCCCAGAAGGAGGAGAAGGATTCCAGCAGGCCCACCAGCAGCGCGCCGGCGGCGGCGAGCGGATAGCTCACCAGGCCGCCGATGATGGCCCCCACGAATCCTTTGAGGCCCACCAGGAAGCCGGTGTCGTAATAGACGGTGGTGATGGGCGCGATCAGGATTCCGGAGAAGGCGCCGATCAAGGCCGCCAGGGCGAAGGACAGCTTGCCCGCCAGGGTGGTGCTGATGCCCATGAGGCGCGCGCCCACGCGGTTGATGGCGGTGGCGCGCAGGGCCTTGCCATACAGGGTGCGCCCGAAGAAGGCGTACAGGGCGACGATCAGCGCGAAGCTGGCGCCCAGCACCCAGAGCGTCTGGCCGTTTACGTT
This sequence comes from Uliginosibacterium gangwonense, assembly GCA_020723855.1. GTDB lineage: Bacteria > Pseudomonadota > Gammaproteobacteria > Burkholderiales > Rhodocyclaceae > DYIB01. The sequence continues at coordinate 2,948 of DYIB01000086.1, read as the reverse complement.
GAGCGTGCCCAATTGGAACGAGGCATCGCTGAAAGCCGGGGTGCGCGAGCCCTCGGCACCGAAGAAGAACAGGCCCAGGCCGACCAGGGCGAAATGGACCGCCACGGAAATGATCAGCAGCACCAGCACCGAGGCCTCCGCCAGGGGCTGATAGGCCAGCCGATACACCATGGGCCCGAGGGGCACCACTACCGCCAGGGCCAGCACGACCTGGAGTGCCATGGGCAGTTGGGCGAGATCGAGTCCGTAGAGGGCGCCGGCCACCGCGCCGGGCAAGACCAGGTTCCAGCCGACGATGGCCGGTAGCCGCCGCCGGTTGCCTACACGCAGCGCCAGGGCGATATCGATGGCTGCCACCACCAGACCCGCCCCCAGCAGCAGCCACAGGGTGCCGGGAACTTTCCCCGCCTGGACGCTGACCAGGGTCAGCGCGCCATAGGCGACGAACTCCCCCTGAGGAATGAAAATGACCCGGGTAACGGCAAACACCAGCACCAGGGCCAAGGCGAGCAAAGCATAGATGGCCCCATTGACCACCCCGTCCTGCCCGAGTAAGAGCGCGATTTGTAAGTCCATTATTCCGCCGGAGATAAAAAAAAGGGTGTTGCCCGCGCACTAGCTCTCTACCGGGAAACTAGGTCGCGGCACACCCTCTCCACTTTACTGTGCTCAAAGGGCGCCGCCAAAGGGCGGCGCCTGCCTGGGACCGTTACTCCTACTGTCTAAATGGCGTCCGGCGGAAGCGTCACTTCTGCAGTACCCACTTGCCGTTCTCGATCCTGACCATGACGCGCGCCCGCTGGTCCAGGCCGAGGTGGTCCATCGGGCTCATGGTGAACACGCCATGGGCGCCGATCACGTCCTTGGTGCCCTCCAGGGCGTCACGCAAGGCCTTGCGGAACTCCTTGGTGCCGGGCTGCGCCTTCTTCAGCGCAGCGGGAATGGCGTTTTGCAACAGCAGGCCCGCGTCCCAGGCATGGGCGCCAAAGGTGGATACGCTGCCGGCGCCGTAGGCGGCCTCATACTTGCTGATGTAGTCGAGCGCCACCTTCTTGATGGGATTGCTGTCCGGCAACTGGGCCGCGACCAGCACCGGACCGGCGGGCAGCAGGGTGCCTTCCACGTCCTTGCCGCCTACCCGCAGGAAGTCGTTATTGGCCACGCCGTGGGTCTGATAGATCTTGCCCTTGTAGCCCTTCTCCTTCAGGGTCTTCTGCGGCAAAGCGGCGGGCGTGCCGGAACCGGCGATCAGGATGGCGTCGGGATTGGCGGACATGAGTTTGAGCACCTGCCCGGTGACCGACGTATCGGTGCGGTTATAGCGCTCGCTGGCCACCACCTTGATTTTGCGCAGCTCGGCGATCTTGCTGAATTCCTGCCACCAGCCTTCGCCGTAGGCATCGGAGAAGCCAATGAAACCGACGGTCTTCACGTTGCCGTTGGTCATGTGCTCGACAATGGCCGTAGACATCTGGACGTCGTTCTGGGGCGTTTTGAACACCCAAGCGCGCTTGGCATCCATCGGGTCGACAATGCGCGCGGACGCGGCCATGGAGATCATGGGCGTTTCGGCCTCCGCCACCACGTCGATCATCGCCAGGGAATTAGGCGTAATGGTGGAGCCGATGATGACGTCCACCTTGTCTTCGCTGATGAGCTTGCGCGTGTTCTTCACCGCCGTAGTGGTGTCGGAGGCATCGTCCAGGACGATGTAATTGATTTTCTGCCCGGCGACGGTGGTGGGCATCAGGGCAAAGGTATTCTTCTCGGGGATGCCGAGCGATGCAGCCGGACCGGTCGCGGACAGCACAACGCCGACGTTGATGTCGGCTTGCGCCGCCGATACAGCGGCGATGGAAAACAGGGCGGCAAGCAGGGACTTGAGCTTCATTGAATCCTCCTCGTGGCAGTGGTTTGTTCGACTGACGCCTCTGCGGGCGCTTCTACGTTGGTTCTCTCCCGCGGCTCATGATACAAGATTTATTCTTTTTCTGTCTATGTGTGAATCACTACAAAATGGGCACCGGGAAGGTGTCGTACGCGAACTTGAGGATGAGCAGACTCGCCATGAGCAGGAACACCTTGCGCACGAAGGCGCTGCCGTGGTGTATTGCCAGGTGGGATCCCACCACCGCCCCGCCCACGTTGAATACCGCCATGGCCAGCCCGACCGCCACCAGGATATGGCCCGAAAAGCCAAAGAACAGGAGGGCGGCCGCATTGGTGGACACATTGACGATCTTCGACGTGGCGGAGGCCCGCAGGAAATCCAGCCCGAACATGCGCACAAAAATGAAAATCAGAAAACTACCGGTGCCGGGCCCGAAAAACCCGTCGTAGAACCCCAGCACCGCCCCTACCAACAACGCCAGGGCCATGCCGCCCCGCCCTATCCTGCGTCCCTGGTCAATGGCGCCCAGATCCTTTCTTACATAGGTGTAGATGGTCACTGCCACCAGCAGCACGAACACCAGAGGCCGCAGCAGGTCCCGGGGCATCAGCGTCACAGCCATGGCACCGAGATAGGAAAAGGCGAAGGCCGCCAGGGCGGCGGGCGCTGCCGCCCGCCACGGTACTTCCACGCGGCGGGCATAGCGCAGCGTGGCGAAGGCGGTGCCGAAGACACTGGACAGCTTGTTGGTGCCGAATACCGTGGCCGGGGCGGCCTGGGGCATGACCCCGAACAGGGCCGGAATCTGCACCAAGCCGCCGCCGCCGACTACCGCGTCCACCAGGCCAGCAAAAAAAGCACCGGCCAGCAACAGAATCAAGTCAATGGTTGTCAGGCCCACGATCGTTGCTCGCCCTGACGCCAAAGCTGCGGGAATGTTCCACGTCGATGCAAAAGCTAGCGAACCGGCGCGAAGCCGCGCCGTTGCGTAATTTTTTGAAAATGAATTCTCATCGTGGGAACAAACATGGGAACACCTCCTGAAAAGACCGCCCAT
>DYIB01000085.1:593-14538 GCA_020723855.1 Uliginosibacterium gangwonense | reverse complement strand
ACCCGGCGGCCGTGCCCAGCTTTTCCGGAGCGCAGCGATGCCTCATGGCGGCGCGTGAGGAGGGCATTGGCCTGGAACCCTATCCGTTCCGGGAGGTGGCGGCGCAGGCGGGCATGGGCGAGGAAGAAGTGCTCGGGCAGTTGCGCGCCTGGCTCGCGGAAGGGGTGATCAAGCGCTTCGGCGTCGTCGTGCGCCATCACGAACTGGGCTTCACCGCCAACGCCATGGCGGTGTGGGACGTGCCCGACGAGGCGGTGTGCGCCCTGGGGCAGCGACTGGCGGCGGAGCCAGCCGTCACCCTGTGCTACCGGCGCCGGCGCCAGCCGCCTGCGTGGCCCTACAACTTGTTCTGCATGATCCACGGGCGCGCCCGGGCCGAGGTGGAGCAGGCCATCGCCGCCCTGGGGGCGCGCCTGGGGCTGGATCGGTATGACCATGCGGTGCTGTTCAGCACCAAGCGCTACAAGCAGCGGGGCGCGCGCTATGCCCTGGCGGAGGCGGCCAATGGATGAGGTGGACCGGGCCATCGTCAATGGGCTGCAGGGCGGCTTCCCCCTGTGCGACGAGCCCTATCGCGCGGTGGCGGCGCGCCTGGGCCTGTCGGAGGCGGAGCTGCTCTCGCGCCTGGAACGGTTGCTGCGCGACGGCATCCTGACGCGCTTCGGTCCCATGTACCAGGTGGAGCGCATGGGCGGCGCCTTCGTGCTGGCGGCCCTGGCCGTTCCCGAGGAGCGCTACGAGGAAGTGGCCGCCGCCGTCAACGCCCTGCCGGAAGTGGCCCACAACTACCGGCGCGAGCACGCCCTCAACATGTGGTTCGTGCTGGCGACGGAAACGCCCGGGGGCATAGACGAGGCCATTGCGCGCATCGAGGCGGCGACGGGGCTGGAGGTGCATGCCTTCCCGAAGCTGAAAGAGTACTTTGTGGAAATGAAGCTGACGGCGTGAGGGGCGAAGCGTGAGGAGTGAGGAGTTTGTGCTTGACGCCGACGATCGCCGCCTGGTGGTGGCCACCCAGGGTGGTCTGCCGCTGGTGCCGCGCCCCTATCATCTGCTGGCCGAGCAACTGGGCATGACGCCACAGGAAGTGATGGCGCGGCTTGAGCGCATGCTGGAGTCGGGCGTGATCCGCCGCATCGGCGCCGTGCCCAATCACTACGCCATCGGCTATCACGCCAACGGCATGTCCGTGTGGGACGTCGCCGACGAGCGCATCGACGAGCTGGGCGCGCAGGTGGGCGCCCTGGACTTCGTCACCCACTGCTACCGGCGGCCGCGCCGTCTGCCCCTGTGGCCCTACAATCTCTTCGCCATGGTCCATGGCCGCAGCCGCGAGGAAGTGGCGCAGAAGGTGGCGCGCATCGCCGCCCTGCTGGGGGAGGCCTGCCGCGCCCACGACGTGCTCTACAGCAGCCGCATCCTGAAGAAGAGCGGGTTGCGCCTGGTCGGGTGAGCCGGCGGCCGGTGCGGTTGTTGCAATGCAGCAAGTTCCGGCGCACAATTTTGCCCCGCCCTGGGCCCCGGCCTATGGGGCGATAACAAATATCCCCTTAGCGCATGACGGCCGCAGCCCGGATCACGCCCGATAGCCTTCCTCACCGCGACAGCCGCGTGCTGGCCCTGTCGGTGGCCGCCGTGGGCGTGGTCTACGGCGACATCGGCACCAGCCCGCTGTACACCATGAAAGAGGTGTTCGGCGGCGCCCATGCGGTCGCGCCGCTGCACGACAACGTGCTGGGAATCCTGTCGCTCATCTTCTGGTCGCTGATCGTCGTCGTCTCCCTGAAGTACGTGGTATTCATCATGCGCGCCGACAACCGCGGCGAGGGTGGCATCATGGCCCTGACGGCGCTGGCCCTGCGCACGCCGCGGGCCGATGCGCGCCAACTGTGGTGGCTGACCCTGCTGGGGATGTTCGGCGCGGCCCTGTTCTACGGCGATGGCGTCATCACGCCCGCCATTTCCGTGCTGAGCGCCGTGGAGGGGCTGGAAGTGGCCACGCCGGTGCTGAAACCCGTGGTGGTGCCGGTCACTATCGTCGTGATCCTCGGGCTGTTCCTGGTGCAGCGGCGCGGCACGGCCAGCGTCGGCGCATTGTTCGGGCCCGTCATGTGCCTGTGGTTCGCCATGCTGGCGGTGCTGGGCGTGCGCGGCATCCTGCACCAGCCGGCGGTGCTCACGGCACTGAGCCCCCACCATGCGCTGGGTTTCGCCCTGCAGGACCCGCTGCATGCCTTCTTCTCGCTGGGTGCCGTGGTGCTCGCGGTCACCGGCGGCGAGGCGTTGTACGCGGACATGGGCCACTTCGGCCGCCGCCCCATCAAGCTCGCCTGGTTTTACTTCGTGCTGCCGGCGATCTTTCTCAACTACCTGGGCCAGGGCGCGCTGATCATCGAGAACCCGGCGGCGGTGAAGAATCCCTTCTACCTGCTGGTGCCCCCGTGGTTTCTCTATCCCATGGTGGCCATAGCGACGCTCGCCACCATCATCGCCTCCCAGGCGGTGATCTCCGGTGCCTTTTCCCTCACGCGCCAGGCCATGCAGTTGGGCTATGCGCCACGCATGGATTTCGTGCATACCTCGGAGCGGGAGATCGGCCAGATCTATGTCCCGGCCATGAACTGGGCGCTGCTGGCGGGCGTGCTGGCGCTGGTGATCGGCTTCCGCTCCTCCAGCGCCCTGGCCTCGGCCTACGGCATCGCCGTCACCGGCACCATGATGATCGACACCATCCTCGCCTTCATCGTGGTGCGCAGCCTGTGGCGCTGGAGCTGGCTCAAGGGCGGACTGTTCCTGGCCCTGTTTCTGGCCGTGGACCTGGCCTTCTTCTCGGCCAACCTGCACAAGGTGCCCGAGGGCGGCTGGTTTCCCATCCTGCTGGGCATCAGCGTGTTTACCCTGCTGTCCACCTGGAAGAGCGGCCGCGCCCTGATGGGCGAGCGCCTGAAGACGGAATCCATCCCGGTGCGCGACTTCATCCGGAGCCTGAAGCTGGACATGCCCCACCGGGTGCCGGGCACCAGCGTGTTCCTGACCGCCAACCCGGACGGCGTGCCGCGCTCCATGCTGCAGAACCTGTTCCACAACAAGGTGCTGCACCAGCGGGTGGTATTCCTGCACGTAATCAGCGAGGACGTGCCCCACGTGCCCGAGATCGACCGGGCGGAAGTGCGCGACCTGGGAGAGGATTTCTACCTGGTCCTGGTGCGCTACGGCTTCAAGGACGAGCCGGACATTCCCCGGGCCCTGGCCGCCTGCGCCGAGCAGGGGCTGCCGTTCGACATGATGGAGACTTCGTTCTTCCTGTCGCGCGAGACGCTCATCCCCAAGTGCAAGTCGGACATGCCCTGGTGGCGCGAGAAGCTGTTCGTCTGGATGTTCCGCAACGCCGGCAGCGCCACCGATTTCTTCAACATCCCCACCAACCGGGTGGTGGAGCTGGGCGCCCAGGTCGTGCTCTGATCCGCCCCGGATTTGCCCTAGAACAAACGTTGCCGCCGCAAATTCCCTGACAATAATGCCTGTGCCGGCCCGCGGGCCGGACTTGCGCCATCGGAGAAGCCATGTTTCGCATATCCCAGTTCATGCAGGAGATCGTCCGGCCTACCCCTCCGGGGCCAAGGCGGCAACCGCCGGGGCCAGTGGTGATCTGGAACCTGATCCGCCGCTGCAACCTTACCTGCAAGCATTGCTACTCCATCTCCGCCGACAAGGATTTTCCCGGGGAGTTGAGCACCGCCGAAGTGTTCGCGGTGATGGACGATCTCGAGCGCTTCCGCGTGCCGGTGCTCATCCTCTCCGGCGGCGAGCCCTTGCTGCGACCCGACATCTTCGACATTGCCGCCCGCGCCAAGACCATGGGCTTCTACGTGGGCCTGTCGTCCAACGGCACGCTCATCACCGAGGACAACATCGAGTCCATCGCCGCGGTGGACTTCGACTACGTGGGCATCAGCCTGGACGGCCTGCACGCCACCCACGACAAGTTCCGGCGCATGACCGGCGCCTTCGAAAGATCGCTCCATGGCATCCGCTTGTGCCGCAGCTGCGGCCTGAAGGTGGGCGTGCGCTTCACCATGACCCGGGACAACGCCGCCGACCTGCCCGGGCTGCTCAAGCTGGTCGAGGACGAAGGCATAGACCGCTTCTACTTCTCCCACCTCAATTACGCCGGGCGCGGCAACACCAACCGCAAGGACGACGCCCGGCACCAGATGACGCGCCGGGCCATGGACCTGCTGTTCGACACCTGTTGGGACTACCAGGAGCGGGGCCTCACGAAGGAATTCACCACCGGCAACAACGACGCCGACGGCGTGTACTTCCTGTACTGGGTGCGCCGGCGCTTCCCGGAAAAGGAGGCCCACATCCGCGCCAAGCTCGCCCAGTGGGGCGGCAACTCCTCGGGAGTGAATGTGGCCAACATCGACAACCTGGGCAACGTCCATCCCGACACCATGTGGTGGCACCACACCCTGGGCAACGTGCGCGAGCGGCCCTTCTCGGAGATCTGGACCGACACCTCCGATCCCCTCATGGCGGGACTCAAGGCGAGCCCGCGCAGGATCAAGGGGCGCTGCGGCGCCTGCGCCTACTTCGACATCTGCGGCGGCAACACGCGCGTGCGCGCCCAGCAGCTCACCGGCGACCCGTGGCAGGAAGACCCGGCCTGCTACCTCGGCGACGAGGAAATCGGCGTGGCCGGCGGCGGCGAGCGCCTGGTGGTCACGCCCTACACGAGACAGAAGGCGGTATGAAAAACTCAATTAAACGCAAAGGCGCAAAGACGCAAAGGAGTCAAACCTCTTTCAACGCGGAGAGCGCAGAGGCGCGGAGCGCGCAGAGAGGACCGAAACATTGCCAGGCCCCGGTCACCCCGTTCTTCTCTGCGTCCTCCGCGTCTCTGCGTCCTCTGCGTTGAATGCGGTTAACTCGTGGGCTTCTTTGTGTCTTGCGTTGAAGGTTTTGCATCATGAAAACTCGCATATCCTTGCTCGTACCCCTGCTGGCCCTGAGTGCGCCGGCGGCGGCCGATCCGGCCCAGCTCTACCAGCAGCATTGCGCCAGCTGCCACGGCTCAGGCCGCCTGGGCGCCATGGGGCCGGCGCTGCTGCCCGAGAACCTGAGTCGGCTGCGCCAGCCCGAGGCGGTCAAGGTCATCCAGGAAGGCCGCGCTGCCACCCAGATGCCCGCCTTCGGCGCCACCCTGGGGGGCGAGGAGATCCGGCAACTGGCCCAGTGGATCTACACCCCGGTGACGCCGGCCCCTGCATGGACCGAAGCCGACATCCGCGCCTCGCGCATCGTGCATCACGCCCCCGGCACGCTGCCGGACCGGCCCCAGTTTCGCGCCGACCCCATGAACCTGTTCGTGGTGGTGGAGGGCGGCGACCACCACGTCAGCATACTGGACGGGGACAGGCTGGAGCCCATCCACCGCTTCCCGTCGCGCTACGCCCTGCACGGTGGACCCAAGTTCACGCCGGACGGGCGCTACGTCTTTTTCGCCTCGCGCGACGGCTGGATCTCCAAGTTCGACCTGTGGAATCTCAAGACCGTGGCCGAGGTGCGCGCCGGCATCAACACGCGCAATGCCGCCGTGTCGGGCGACGGCAAGTTCGTTGCGGTGGCCAACTACCTGCCCCACACCCTGGTGATCCTGGATGCCGATCTCAATCCGGTGAAGGTGCTGCCGGTCACGGACAAGGAGGGCAGGCGCAGCTCGCGCGTCTCCGCGGTGTATGACGCCGCGCCGCGCAAGAGCTTCGTGGCCGCCCTCAAGGACGTGCAGGAAGTGTGGGAAGTGAGCTACGACCCCAGGGCGCCCGACATTCCCGCCGGCCTGATCCACGATTTCCGGTACAAGGAAGGCGCCTTCGTTCCCGGCTTCCTCAATCCCAGGCGCACGGAAGTGGACGACTACCTGGACGACTTCTTCTTCACCCAGGACTACAGCGAGCTGATCGGCGCCTCCCGCGACGGCAGGCCGGGGCAGGTGGTGCACCTGGACGTGCGGCGCAAGATCGCCAGCCTGGACCTGCCCGGCATGCCCCACCTGGGCTCGGGCATCACCTGGGACTACCAGGGCCGGCGCGTCATGGCCACGCCCAACCTGAAGGAAGGCGTGGTCAGCGTCATCGACGTCAAGACCTGGCAGCCGGTGAAGCAGATCATGACCAACGGCCCCGGCTTCTTCATGCGCAGCCACGAGGCGAGCCGCTACGCCTTCGTGGACGCCATGATGAGCCGCGACCACAAGGACACCCTGCAGGTGATCGACAAGACCACCCTGGAGGTGGTCGCCGAGCTGCGCCCGGTCCCCGGCAAGACCCTGGCCCATGTCGAGTTCACCAAGGACGGCCGATACGCCCTGGCCAGCCTGTGGGAGATGGACGGCGCCCTGATCGTGTACGATGCCCGCAGCCTCGAGGAAGTGAAGCGCATCCCCATGAAGAAGCCGGTGGGCAAGTACAACGTCTTCAACAAGATCACGCGCTCGGAAGGCACCAGCCACTGACGGGCGGCGGGGTAACGGCGCTTCCGGCCGTTTGCCCCTTGGGGATACTTACCAAAAATCCATCACTCGGGTTGCGCGGTGCATTGTCGCGCCGCTTGTCCATTTGTCTCGGTGAGTGCACCGATTCTTACATTGGGCATGGCGTCGGCGTGAGGTTGTTCGTGCGCGCTTTCCCGTTCAAAATAGCGGAAAGCCCTGAACACACGGAATCCCCAACATGAACCGACGCCTGATCGTTCGGCTGGTCTTGGCGGCCGGTCTCGCCCTGCAGTCTGTTGCCTCCCATGGCGAGAACGTCCTGCGCGTGTCCGCCATTCCCGACGAGGCGCCCACCGAGCTGCAGCGCAAGTTCGCGCCCCTGGGCAAGTACCTGGAGAAGGAGACCGGCGTGAAGGTGGAGTTCTTGCCGGTCACCGACTATGCCGCGGTGGTGGAGGCGCTGGCCACGCGCAAGATCGACCTGGCCTGGCTGGGCGGCTTCACCTTCGTCCAGGCCAGGCTGCGCACCAACGGCCGGGTGATCCCCATCGTGCAGCGCCAGGAGGACGCGGCCTTCACCAGCCGCTTCATCACCATCCATGACGACATCAAGACCCTGGCCGACCTCAAGGGCAGGAGCCTTGCCTTCGGCTCGCCCTCGTCCACCTCCGGCCACCTCATGCCGCGCCACTTCCTGCTGCGGGCGGGGATCGATCCGGACCGGGACCTGAAGAACGTGGCCTTCTCCGGGGCCCATGACGCCACCGCCGCCTTCGTCCAGTCGGGCAGGGTGGATGCGGGCGTGCTCAACGCCTCCGTGTGGGACAAGCTGGTGGAGCAGAAGAAGGTGGATGCCGCCCGGGTGCGCGTGTTCGCCACCACCCCGCCTTACTTCGACTACAACTGGACGGTGCGCGGCGATCTCGACCCGGCGCTGGTGCGCGCCCTCACCCAGGCCTTCCTCAAGCTCGACCCGGCCAATCCCGAGCACAAGGAGATCATGGCGCTGCAGCGCGCTTCGCGCTTCATCCCAACGCGCAGCGAAAACTACCAGGGCATCGAGGCGGCGGCCCGCTCCGCCGGCCTGATCAAGTAGGCGATGGGCTTCCGTCTGCAACGACTCGGCCTGGTCCATGCCAATGGCTTGCGCGCCCTGGCGGGCGTGACCCTGGCCGCCCGGCGCGGCGAGCGCATCGCCGTCATCGGGCCCTCGGGCGCGGGCAAGACCACTCTGCTGCGCCTGCTGGGGACGGCGGTGCGCCCCAGCGAGGGGCGCGTCGAGGTGCTGGAGAGCAACCCCTGGCAGCTTTCCGGCGGCGCCCTGCGGCGCCTGCGCACCCGCATCGGCACGGTGCACCAGGCGCCGCCGCTGCCCGCCCGCCAGCGCGTCATCACCGCGGTGCTGGCCGGCAGGTTGGGCACCTGGCCCTGGTGGAAGTCGCTGCTGTCCCTGGCCTATCCCGCCGACATCGCCGGTGCGTGCGCCCAGCTCGCGCGCCTGGACCTGGCCGACCGCCTGTTCGACCGCTGCGACCGCCTGTCCGGCGGCCAGTTGCAGCGGGTGGGCATCGCGCGGGTGCTGTATCAGCAGCCCGAGCTGATCCTGGCCGACGAGCCGGTGTCGGCCATGGATCCGGCCCTGGCCGACCTGGCCATCCAGCAGCTCATCGCCGAGGCCACCGGCCGCGGCGTCACCCTGATCGCCAGCCTGCATGCCGTCGACCTGGCGCTGCGCTGGTTCCCGCGCATCGTCGGCCTGAGGGCGGGGGAAGTGGCATTCGACTTGCCACCGGTGCGCATCACGGATGCGCTGCTGCGCGATCTTTACGCCTCCGAGAGCGCCACCCTGCCCACCCAGGGCGGCGAGCCCCTGCGCCTGCCCCAGCCCGGCGCCGAAGTGGCCGTGCGCCGACCGGCCTGCCAGTGAGCCTGGCGCCGTAGGTAAGCCATGAACCAGAAACCGCATTCAACGCAGAGAGCGCAAAGAGCGCAGAGAAAGGCGAAGAGTCGCAGGGGTTCAAATCGACAATCCCTCTGCGCCCTCTGCGTTGAGAGAGGTTTCAATGGTGTTTGTTAGATGAATCCACAATCGCTGCCCGACCGCGACCCCGACGCCTTGCGCCGAGCCACCCTGCTGCTCGCCGGCATGCTGGTGCTGTGGCCCCTGCTGGTGGTGTCCCAGTTCCGCCCGGCGGCCCTGTTCGAGCCGGGCAATCTGGCGGCCATGGGACATTTCCTCAAAGGCTTTCTGCCTCCGGAGGTGTCGGTGGGCTTCCTCGGCCTGCTGGTGAAGGCGATGCTGGAGACCCTGGCCATCGCCACCGCCGGCGTCACTCTGGCCCTGCTGGTGGCGGCACCGCTGGCCTTCGCCATGACCCACAGCCTGTCGGTATCGCGCATCGGGCCCGGGCCGGGGCGGCTGCGCGGCGAAGTGCTGCGCGGTGCCGTGCGCCTGTTGCTGGTGGTGCTGCGCGGCATCCCGGAGCTGGTGTGGGCCCTGGTGTTCGTGCGCGCCCTTGGGTTGGGACCGGCGGCGGGGGTGCTGGCCCTGGCCATCACTTATGGCGGCATGCTGGGCAAGGTGTATGCGGAAATCCTCGAGTCCGGCGACACGCGTCCCGCGCGCGCCCTGCGGCAGAAACGAAGAAGCCCGCCGCGCAGCGGGCGCGTCGCGGCGCTGCTCTACGGCCTGGTGCCCGGCGCCGTCCAGGAACTGGTGTCCTACACCATCTACCGCTGGGAATGCGCCATCCGCGCCTCGGTGGTGATGGGCTTCGTCGGTGCCGGGGGGCTGGGCCAGCTCATGGACCAGGCGATGAAGATGCTCAACGGCGGCGAGGCCGCCACCATCCTGATCGTGTTCCTGCTGCTGGTGCTGCTGGCCGACGCCATCAGCGCCTGGCTGCGCCGCCAGTTGGCCTGACGATGCAAAACGACGAAGCGAAAGCCCTGCAGCTCTGCTTCAGTTGCGTGATCACGCTGGTGATCGCCGCGGCGGTGGTGATCGCCAGCTTTGCTTACCTGCCCCTGGGGCCGGGGCGCCTGTTTTCCCGGGAGGCGGGCGGGGAGATGCTGGAGTTCTTCCTGTCGTTCTTCCCGCCGGATCTGTCCGCCGGGCATGTGCGCAAGACCGCCTGGGCGGCCGTCGAGACCCTGGCCGTGTCCGCCGTGGGCACCCTGCTGGCGGCCGTCGGCGGGCTGCTGCTGTGCCTGCCCGCCTCGGGCCGTTACGGCTGGGCGCCCCGGGCGCTGGCGCGCGGCCTGCTCAACCTGCTGCGTTCCGTGCCGGAACTGGTGTGGGCGGCACTGATGGTGCTGGCGGCGGGGCTGGGCCCCTTCGCCGGCGTGCTGGCCCTGGGGCTGCACACCACGGGCGTGCTGGGTCGCCTGTTCGCCGAGGCCCTGGAGAACACGCCCAAGGAGCCGGCAGCGGCGCTGCTCGGTGTCGGCGCCTCGCCCGCCCTGGCCTTCGTCTATGGCACCCTGCCGGGCGTGGCTCCCCAGCTCCTGGCCTATACCCTCTACCGCTGGGAGATGAACATCCGCATGGCGGCCATCCTCGGCTTCGTCGGCGCGGGCGGGCTCGGCCAGATGCTCTACTACGAGCTGTCCCTGTTCCACCAGGCCCAGGCGGCGACGGTGATCGGCGCCATGCTGCTGCTGTCCGTCGCCGTCGATGCCGCCAGCGCCGTCGCCCGGCGCGGCCTGGCCCGGGCCTATGCCTAACAACAAAGGCAGGGAGCTCCTGCCTCTTTGTCAGCGCAAGCGAAACGCTTGCTTCCTTACTTCTTTTCTTCCTTCTTCTCTTCCTTCATTTCTTTCTTTTGTGTTTTCTTGGCCTTCTTCGCGGCCTTCTTGTCGGCCTTGGCGTCGGCTGCGGCGTCCTTCTTCTCCTCCTTCATCTCCTTCTTCTCGTTCTTCATGCCGCTGGCATGAGAGGCGGCCAGTGCCCCGACGCTGACGGTGGCGAATACGGCGGCAACCAGCATGGACAGCAGTTTGCTCATTGAAGTCTCCTTGGGTAATGTTCGGACGTTCTCGGCGGTTTCACGGGCCGAAACCCCTTAACGCCGCGGCGACGGGCCGGGTTGACAGGGCGGCCGGCGGCCGGCCTGCTGCTCCCGGCTGCCGCCTCCTGGGTCTACCGCCGCCTGGTGTTCCTCGGCGGCGACCGCGGCGGTGGCCGCCGTGTGGTTCGTCGAGCGGGCTTTCTAGGCGAACTCCGGCCCGCGCTACGAGTCCCGGCAAGTGCGGTAATCTGACGCAATTCTCCATTTGGTAACGCGCACGCCATGAACTCCATGCTCTCCTGCGTCTTCGCCCTGGCCCTCGGCGGCACTGCCCTTGCCGCCGGCGCGGCCGCCAGCCGGGCGGCACCTGGCTGCCCTTGCGCGTGAAACGGGGCGACGAGACCCTGGAGCTGGTGGTCAAATTCCCCGCCCAGTCATGAGCGCGTCGCCGCCGCCCGTCTACAAAGCCGAAACCTTCGACGCCGAGTCACCTGTCGCTTATTGGAGCAGGCGCACCCCCGTGGCTCTTTGTGAAGTCGGCAAGCACGCCCTGCTGAGCCAGGGGTATCAGGTGGATGATTCCAAGCCCCAGAATATTCGCGGCGCTGGATGTCAAGGCCTACGCCACCATTCCCGACCATCTGAACGAGGCGCGGAGACATTCCGGAGCTAATAGCCACCCACGGCGTTCCCGCCGATGGCGCTGCCGACGACTGCCCCGATTGCCGTGGCGGCGATGCGTCCGTTGCCCTTGCCGATCTGGGTACCAAGGGCACCGCCGGCGATCGCGCCGATGGTCTGGCCGATCAGCCGATTCGAGCTGTTGCCGGGATAAGGGGTTGGCCGTTCATGGTAGCGCGGTTCGGGTTCGTAATAGACGGGACGGTCGCGGTACACGATGCGTTCGTGATGGACCACCCGCGGCGGGGCCTGGTAGATGACTTCCGGCTCCTCGTAGACGTGATGTACGACCACGTGCTTCACCGAGCGGTGATGCCGGTGCTCCCAACGGTCGTCGTCCCAATCGTCGTGTGCGAAGACGTTGGCGCTAAATACGGCCGTGGCAAGCAATGCTGGAATCAAGAGCCTGTTCATGGTTTCTCCCGACTGAAAATGATGCGTGCGCGTGCTTCAGTAAGGCTCAGTCTAGGGATCCCGGGTACAGCCGTGTGTAAGGAATTGTAAGAGTTTGTGTCTGCCGCGGCCCTCGCCCGAGGTCGGCCCGACCGAGAACTGACCCGCCGGCACTTCCGCCGCCTTCCCCCTCACCTCCGGCGATCACGGCGATGGCGTGCGGGAGCCGATCGACGAGCTGCTGGCGGATGGCTTGCGCCGGCGCGAGCCGAAACCGGTGCGCCACCGCATCGTGCCGGGCGAGGACGAGGACAAGCAGGTCGTGTCGCTGCTGCCCTACGGCGCCGGCACGCCTATCGGTCAGGCGGCAGGCTGCAGCGCGATCGATCGCCCCGACAGGCGGAAGGCGTCCGAGAAGCACATGCCGTCTTCCGCGCCCTGGGCCTTGAGGGCGGGGAAGATGGCTTCCACCATTTTCACCGAGCCGCAGGCATAGACCTCGTGGCCGCCCAGGCTGGGGAAGTCCTGCAGGATGGCCTCGTGCACCAGGCCGGTGCGGCCGCTCCATTGGTCATCGGGCCCGGGCTCGGACAGCACCGGAATGAATTTGAAGTTGGGATGCTCCGCCTGCCAGCGCTGGGGCAACTCCGGCAGATAGAGGTCCCGGCGCTTGCGCACGCCCCAGTAGAGATGGATGGGCCGCCGGATGCCGCGGTGGAAGGCGTCCTCGACCATGCTCTTCACCGGCGCGAAGCCGGTGGCGCCGGCGACGAAGATGATGGGGCGGGTCGATTCGCGCAGCACGAAATCCCCCAGGGGCGCCTCGAAGCGCAGCTCGTCGCCTTCCTTCATGCCCTCGAACACGTGGCTGGTGAAGCGGCCGCCCGGCACCAGGCGGATGTGCAGCTCGATCAGCTCGGGCTGGTGGGGCGGGTTGGCGAACGAGAAGGCGCGCCGCTGACCGTCTTCGAGAATGACATTCAGATATTGGCCGGCGCTGAAGGGTACCGTCTGGCCCTCGGGCAGCTTCACCAGCAGCTTCATGACGTCGTGGCTGAGCTTCTCCATCTTCGCCACGCGGCCCGTGTACTCGTGGATGCGCGCCGCGGCGGTGTTGCCGGCGGGCACGTACTCGATCTCGATTTCGGAGAGGGGCGTGGCGCAGCACATGAGCACCTTGCCCATGGCCCGCTCCCCGGCGCTGAGGGCCTCGGGCTGGTAGAGGCCCGGGTCCACCTCGCCGATCAGCACCGCGCACTTGCACTGGCCGCAGCCGCCGTTGCGGCACTCATAGGGCAGGTCGAGCCCGGCGCGCAGGCCGGCGTCGAGGATGGTCTCGCCGAAGCGCGCCCTGACCATCCGGTCGTCGGGATGGACCTTGATGGCAAACTCCGCCGGCTTGCCCTTGCGCAGCTTGGGCGGCAGCCAGGGCGTGAGGAACAGCAGGGCCGTGACGCCCCACACCAGGTACCACAGCTTCATCGGGTCCCAGCTATAGATCAGCGGGAACAGGGGCAGGTAGAACCAGTCCAGGCCGATGGTCGCCACCTCCACGTTGAGGTTGGCTTCGCCGCCCTGGCTGATGACCGGCTTGGCCAGCGCCAGCACCAGCATGGCGGCGGTCACGGCGATGGCGATGGGCCGCGGCGGATTGATGTGGGCGCGCGGCACGCGCTGCACGTGGATCCACATGAGCATCAGCACGATCAGCGGCGCGCCCAGGTGGATGAAGGCGAGCAGGGTGAACAGGCGGTCGTTGATGGCGTCCTGGTAGATGAAGTTGCGGATCAGCGTGCCGTTGAGCACCGGCAGCACGTCGAGCCACTCGGCGGTGGCCACGGTGACGAACTGGGCGAGCTTGTCCCACACCAGCATGAAGCCGTTGATGCCCGAGATGTACACCAGCCAGATGAGGATCACGCCGGTGAACCAGGAGAACCAGCGGAAACCGCGGTAGCGGTCGTAGGCGAAGTGGCGCACCATGTGCAGCAGCATGGTGAGCACCATGCCGTCGGAAGCGTAGCGGTGGATGCTGCGCAGGATGCCGCCGGCCCACCACTGGTCGTGGGTGATGGACTGCACCGACTCGTAGGCGTCATGCACCCCGGTGTCGGCGAAGATGTACAGATAAAGCCCGCTGAAGGCCACCAGCCAGAACAGCCAGAAGGTGATGGTGCCGAGATGGTAGAGGGGGTTCAGCTTGTCGCCGAAGGCGATGTTGAACACCGCTTCGACGCGCATGTAGAGCCAGCGCAGGAGGACTTGCAGGGCTTTGACCATGTTCTCTTCCGTGGGGTTGTGTTGGCGATTATCCGTTGGCGGCGCTGGGGCTCGCCTCCCTGTCCAGCGCTGCCGCCATGCCGCG
>DYIB01000085.1:0-583 GCA_020723855.1 Uliginosibacterium gangwonense | reverse complement strand
AGCCAGCAGCTGGTGCGCCTGCTGGACATCGAATTCCGCGTGGTATTTCTTCTTCACGCCGAAATTGGACAGCACCAAGTGCATGTCGGGTTCGACGCCCCGCTGGCGCAGGCAGGAGCGGGCGCATTCCAGCGGACAGCCGTCCAGGGCGATGATGGGCCGGCCCGAGCGGGCGATGTTGACCAGGTGCGGCACGTTGCCGCCCACGCCGGCGATGCACGACATCTCGGCCACGCCCTCCCGGTCCAATTGGAGGGCGACGAAGTTGGTCATCTGTGCGGCGCTGGAACAGCCGGAACAGGAATAGACGAGAGGAAGCCGGGAGCGGTGACGCGGCATGAATCAATAACCCTGGTAACGTCATGGAATATAAGCGTTTTATAATTTTCCTTCCATGATCTGAATCAAGGCCGCGGAACGGGCTGCACCAGAGAATGCCTGCACCGCCCGACATGACGGGCGGACGTGTTCATTCACCCGACAGGAGCCGCCATGTCCCATCCCCATCTGCATCTGCAGCCCGACGCCCTCTATCCCTTCGATGCCCGCGGCATCGCCAAGCGCTTCCGTCACGCCGCCATCT
>DYIB01000084.1 GCA_020723855.1 Uliginosibacterium gangwonense | reverse complement strand
AGATCTCCCGCAGGTTCGCCACGGTCTTGTCGATCAGGCCCGGCACCGGCTTGCCGTCGTCCACGTACAGGGTGCCGCCGTGGGCCAGGATCATGTTGAAGCCCAGGCGGCGCCAGGTGCCGCCCTCGCGCTCCGCCAGGAACACCCGCTCGGGCGCCTCGCGCGCCCATTTCTCCAGGAACTCGCCCAGGCAGCGGGAGTAGGGCTGCAGGCCGTAGGGCGAGCGCAGGATCATGGAACCGTCGCCGCGGCGCTCCACCTCGACCCCCGCCTGGGCGAAGGCGATGCGCGCCAGCGGCGCGGTGCCGGCTTCCGGTGTCGAGCTGGCCATGGCGTTACACCAGGATGACGCGCAGCTCGCCCAGGCCATCGATGCCGCCCACCAGCTCGTCGCCGCGCACCACCTTGCCCACGCCTTCGGGCGTGCCGGTGAAAATCAGATCGCCCGGGGCAAGGGTCACGTACTCGGACAGATTGGCGATCACTTCCGGCACGCTCCATATGAGCTTGGCGATGTCGCTGCGCTGGCGCTCGACGTCGTTCACCTTCAGCCAGATGGCGCCGCGCTCGAGATGTCCCACCGCCGACGCGGGCGTGATGGACGACAGGGGGGCGGACTGATCGAAGCCCTTGCCCATGTCCCAGGGACGGCCCTTGTCGCGCAGGGCGAGCTGCAGGTCGCGCCGGGTCATGTCCAGGCCGACGGCATAGCCATGGATGTGGTCCTGCGCCTGGTCCACCGGGATATGGGCGCCACCGCGGCCGATGGCCACCACCAGTTCGATCTCGTGGTGCAGGTTGTCGGTGCACGGCGGATAGGCCACGGGCCCGCCGCCCGGCACCACGGCATCCGCCGGCTTCATGAAAAAGAACGGCGCCTCCCGCTCGGAGAAGCCCATCTCCTTGGCATGGTCGGCGTAGTTGCGGCCCACGCAGTAGATGCGGCGCACGGGAAACAGATCGGCGCTGCCGACCACGGGCACGGCGGGCACGGGAAGAGTGAACAGATAAGACATGGGAACTCCGGTAGCTGGATCAAAACAACTGCAGGTGGCGCTTGAACACGCCCAGCGGCCAACGGCCGCGCTGCCATAATTCGTATTTCACGCGGAACACGTGCTCGGGCCCCGCGCCGGCCAGGGTGGCCAGGGTGTCCTGGTACAAGGCCTGGCCCGCGGCGCCGGCGGCCACGCGCGCCCACTCGTCGTCCACGATGGCCCACTCGTCCAGGGCCTCGCGCGCGCAGTGCAGCAGCAGGTCGTTGGCGCCGTCCAGGGAGGAAGCGAGGGTGACGGCCGCTTCGCGCGCGCCCAGGTTCTTGCGCACCTGGTCCAGCAGACGCCCGGTCTCGGCCTGCTCCGCCTGCACCCAGTCCTCATCCCAGCGGTATTCGCGCAGCAGTTGCATGGCGTCCTGCCAGGAATCGACCATCTTGATGGCAGTGACGCGCGCCCCCGGCAGGGCCTGGACATAGCGCTCCGCCAACTGGCGCGTGTGCGGGTCCGCCTCCTCGCCGACGGCGGCGAACCAGTGGGCGCGGGTCACTTCGGTCATCATGCCTCTTCGCGGTAAATGCCCAGGGCCTCCTGCACCGGCCGATCCGAATAGCTGAACAGCACCGATTCCTGCGCCGCCTCGAAGCGCAGCGGCACCCAGGAAGGCACCACGAATACATCGTGCGGGCCCCAGTGGAAGCGGGCCTCGCCCACCTCGGCTACGCCCTCACCCTCCACCACGCAATACACGGTGCCGTCGGTGCTGCGCTGCGGCCGTCCGGAAAACCCCTTGGGCAACAACTGTAGGAAGCTAGCGATAGTGGGCATGGCGTAGCCCCCCGTCAAGGGGTTCACGTAACGCAGCTTGACGCCGCGCGCCGGATGGATCTCGCCCGCCTGGTGCAGACGCGCCAGCGCCGCGCGACTGCGCCCGTAGGAATAGCTGAAGATGGGCGAGGTACGTGCGGCGAGCGGCGCCTCCGGTGGCGCCATGTTCTCCCCGTAGCGCGCCAGGGTGACGCCTTCGTCGCGGCTCACCGGCTGCGTCTCCTCGGGATGGCGCTCGGCGAAGCCGGCGTCGAAGAAGGCGACCATGGGAATGTCCAACCCGTCCAGCCACACCACCGGCTCGTCGCCGGGATTGCCGTGGTCGTGCCAGGTCCATGAGGGTGTAATGATGAAATCCCCCGGCTGCATGGTCACGCGCTCGCCGTCCACCGCCGTGTAGGCGCCGCGCCCCTCGACCACGAAGCGCAGCGCGCTCTGGGTATGGCGATGGGAGGGCGCCACCTCGCCCGGCAGGATGAGCTGCAGCCCGGCATAGAGGGAGCGGGTGACGGCCGAGGAGCCGGGCAGGCCCGGGTTCTCCAGGATGAGCACGCGCCGCACCGCCTCCCGGGCGCTGATGAGCCGGCCCGACTCAAGGAGAAAGGGACGCACTTCGCCGTAGCGCCACAAGGCCGGCTGCGCCGCGCTCCGGGGATGCTCGGGCACCAGGTTGTCAAGCACTTCCCACAGGGGCTTCAGATGGCGGCCGGCGATGCGCTCGTAGAATTCGGCACGGGCAGTCATGGCATGGCCTCAGGCGGCGCGCGCCGCCACCTCGGGCAGGCGCAGCCCCAGCTTGTGCTCCACCACCTCGCGCGCCCGCACCAGGAAGTCGGCACGCATCTCCTCGTTGCGCCGCTTCTTCAGGCCGAAGCGGCGGAAGGTCTCGTTGTTCTTCGAGTTGTCGGCGCCGAAGAACTTGGGCAGCATGGGGAAGTAGCGGTCGATGGCGTTCTGCACCCGGCGCCGCCCCTCCTCGGTCTTCACCAGCTCGCTGCAGAAGTCCAGGCCGAACTGGGCGTGAAACTTCTCCTCCGGCATGGTGATGCGGGCGATGTTGCGCAGGGGATGGAAGCTGCAGTGGAGCAGGTCCTCCACCTGCAGGATCTCGGCCAGGTCGGCCAGCAGCTTGATGACGCAGAACTCCTCCCAGGTGCTCAGGGGGAACTGAAAGATGGACAGGGGCTTCTTGTGGGCCGGGTCGTAGCGCGCCGGCGCCAGCCCCATCTGATCGGCCAGCTCCTTGAAGCGTATGTGATGATGGTATTCCTCCATGGCCACGCGGCAGGTGAGCCACTTGGCATAGGGGGTGGGTGCCAGGGCGATGGCCGGCTCGTCGAACACCTGGGCGCCGTAGAGCTCGTTCACCGCGTGGCTGGCGACGATCTTGGCGACCGCCTGGCGGTACTCTTCCGGCTGCTGCGCCAGGTCGGCGACGGTTTTGACTTCGGGGGTGATCACTGCTTGTCTCCTGTTGGTTCTAGTTCCATGTCGTTCCCTTTGATGCGCTCTGTTTCGCCCTTCGTGGGCGAAACAAAACGAATCAAACTTCGACGAAGCCCGCAGCACCCTCAAACCTCCGGCTCCGTGTTGAACGCCTCCAAGTCCGTCGTGTCCGGCGTGAACAGCGCGCCAAACTCCCGCTCCATCGCCGCCACCAGCTTGCCCTCCTCCCATGCCGGCGGCGCCGCCACCATCCGGCTCACGGGCCGCGGCTGATTGAACAGGAACACCTCGCGCCCGCGCACGCCGAACAACTGCCCGGTGATGCCCCGGGCCGCCTCCAGGCACAGGCCCGCCACCAGCCGCGCCACGTGCTCGGCGCCCACGCGCAGGGCCCGTTCCTTGTACCGGCCCTGGGCCTCGTTGGCCGGCTGGATGGTGTGCGTCACGCGCGTGGCGGCGAAGGGCGCCACGGCGTTGCAGGTGATGCCCAGCCGCGCCAAGTCCAGGGCCGCCACCCGCGTGAGCCCGAACAGCCCGGCCTTGGCCGAGGCGTAGGCAAACTGGCCGAAGTTGCCGTACAGCCCGGCGCTGGACACGATGTTCACGATGCGTCCGCTTGGGCGTCCCGCCTTGACCTGCTCGCGCATGACGGGGGTGGCCTGCGCCAGCAAGCCTATCGGCCCCTGCAGGTTCACCCGCAGCACTTCCTGCCAGTCCGCGCTGCGCGCCTTGAAGATGAAGGCGTCGCGCAGAATGGCGGCGTTGTTCACCACGATGTCCAGGGCACCGAAGCGCTCGACGGTGCGCGCCACCGCCTGCTCGGCGCCGTCGGCCGAAGCGGCGTCCAGGGGCAGGCCCAGGGCGCCGCCGCCCAGCTCGGTGGCCGTGCGCGCCGCCAGCCCGTCGTCCTCCGGCCGGCCGTCGATGGACCAGCCCGGATCGACGATGCTCACCGCCGCACCGAGCTGGTGCAGCCGTTGCGCGATGGCCAGGCCGATGCCGCGGCCGCCGCCGGTGATCAGGGCCACCCGGCCCTGCAAGGGCGCATCCATGGCTTGCCCCGCTCTCATGGTCTGCCCCCGGCGCTGCGCGCCAACCCCCCAAGGGGGTATGAGCGCGTCTTGAGGCGGCTCGGCGACGTGCTCATGCCGTCACCGCCTGGGGACGGTCGGCGCTGGTGTAGAAGGCGTCCGCGTGGATGTCGGCGCGGCCGACGCCGCGCTCCTGCAGCAGGCGCGTGGCCGCTTCCACCATGGGCGGCGGCCCGGCGAGATAGGCTTTCCAGCCGGCCAGGGAGGCGAAGTCTGCCGCCACCGCCTCATGCACCAGGCCGCGGCGGCGCCGTCCGCCGGACGCGGCATCGGACAGCACGTACTGCACGCGCAAGTTGGCATGCCGCGCCGCCAGGCGGCGCAGTTCGTCCTCCAGATACACGTCGCGCTCGGCGCGTACGCCCACGTACAGATGGATCGGCTGCTCCATGCCTTCGTGCAACGCGGTGGCGACGATGGAGCGGATGGGCGCCAGCCCGCTGCCGCCGGCGATGGCGAGGATGGGCGCGCCGGAGCGGCGTCGCAGATGGGCGGTGCCGAGGGGGCCCACGGCGGTCACCACCTCGCCCAGGCGCAGGCGCTCGAACACGTAGGCGCTGGAAACCCCGCCGGGCACGCGGCGGATGTGGAATACGAGCTCCGCCTCGTCGGGCCGGTTGGCCATGGAATAATCGCGCGGCCCCAGGTGGCCGAAGCGCAACTGCACATACTGGCCAGCGCTGAATTCGAAAGGTCCGCCCGCCTCGATGGCCAGCCGGACTTCCTTGATGTCATGGGTGAAATCGGCCAGGCCGCTTACGCGGCAGTGCAGCATGCGGGAGGGATGGACATCGAACTCCTCTTCGTCCAGGGCGCGGATTTCGCAGTCGCCCCACACCTGGGTACGGCAGGCTAAAATGACGCCGCGCGCGCGTTCGGCCTCGGACAGGGCGAACTCGGAATGGGGCAGCTCCAGCACGTCGCCGGACACCAGCTCGCAGCGGCAGGTCCCGCAGTTGCCCTGCTGGCAGCTATGGGGAAAAGGGAGGCCGTTGCGCAGCAACACGGCGAGCAGGGTTTCACCCTCTTCCGCTGCAATGGCGCGGCTACCGAAATGAATGAACGGGGGCATCTCTCCTCCTGGTTCCTGAATCGCCGCCGGGCATAAATTAGTTTAGTGTCGAAAATGTTGGAAGTCAAACAATCTGCCGCTGCAGCGCGGCCACGGAAAACAGCCATGACAGGAAAGCGCGCCACGCCGCCCAAGGGCGACGGCAGCCTGCCGGAGGAACTCAACCTGGACGTGCTGCCGGGGCTGATCGGCTACCAACTGCGCCTCACGCAACTGGCCATATTCAACGACTTCGCCAGCGAGCTGAAGGAGTACGACATTTCTCCCGGCCGCTTCGGCGTGCTGGTACTGATCTCGGCCAACCCCGGCCTCACCCAGAGCAGCCTGGCGCAGGCGACCCATCTCGACCGCTCCACCATGGTGGCGGTGATCGATCAACTGGAAGCGCGCGGGCTGGTGGAACGGCGCCCCTCGCCCACGGACCGGCGCTCCAACGCCCTGGTGCTGACGGCGGAAGGCAAGAAACTGCTCAAACAGCTCAAGCAATTGGTGCAGGTGCACGAATCGCGCGTCGCCGGCGCCCTCAGCGCCGCCGAGTCGAAACAACTGGTGAGCCTGCTCAAGAAAGTGCGCGGCGCCCTTCAGGCGGAAGCGGCGCGCCGTACCAGCGCGAAGTAGCTGACAAGCACCCCCCAGCCGCACAGGGCGATGGCCAGCGCCATGGGCAAGGCCGTGCCGTCATAACTATGGCCGACGATGATGCCCACCGTCGCCGCCACGGACATCTGCACGAATCCCATCAGCGCCGACGCGGCGCCCGCCATCCTGGCATAGGGCGCGAGCGCCCCGGCAATGGCATTGGGCATGACCAGGCCGGTAGCCAGGGTGCACAGGAACATGGGCACGAGGATGGCCCACACGCCATGCACCTGCGCCAGCGCCAGCAAGGCCATGACCGAGCCCGCCGCCATCCCCAGCAGCGCCCCGGCGAACACCAGGCGCTTCGCCCCCAGCTTCATGGTCAGCCGGCCCGACACCATGGTGCCCGTGATATAGCCCGTCACCACGAAGCCGAAGCTGGCGCCGTACCATTGGGGCGACAGCCCATAGAGGCCGATGAGCACGAAGGACGAGCCGGAGATGAAGGAGAACAGCGCCGCATAGCTCGCCGAGAAGCACAGCAGAAAGCCCAGATAGAGCGGCGACGACAGCAGCATGGCGAAGTTGCCGGCGATGCGGCGCGGCTGCGTCGCGGCAGGGTCCCGATGCGCATTGCTCTCGCCCAGCATGATGAAGGTAGCAGCGATCTGCAGCGCCGAGAACAGCGACAGCGCCGCGAAGTTGGCGCGCCAGCCGAACCACACGGTGAGCCAGCCGCCCAGGACGGGCCCGAGCATGGGCGCGATGGCCATGGCACCGCTGATGTAGGCCAGTACCCGCGCCGCCTGCAGCGGTCCGTAGACGTCGCGCACGATGGCCCGGCCCAGCACCGGGCCGGCGCAGGCGCCCAGGGCCTGGAAGAAGCGCGCGGCGATCAGGGTGTCGATGCTGGGCGCGGCCATGCAGGCCAGCGAGGCGGCGAGATAGATCGCCAGGCCGGCGAGCATCACCGGGCGCCGGCCGTAGCGGTCGGACAGGGGCCCGTAGAAGAGCTGGGCCACGGCGAAGCCGGCGAGGAACACCGACAGGGTGAGCTGCACGCGCGCCACGTCGGTGGCGAAGAACTGGGCGAGAGCGGGAAGCGCGGGGAGATAGAGATCGGTGGAGATCGGCCCCAGCGCCACGAGGGTGGTGAGCAGCAGCGCCAGGCCGAAAGATGGTTTGAGCATCCAACAATTTTACATCAAGCAGACCGCCCTCCAGGCCCGGGCGCGATCGCCGTATCCCGTCAAGCAGCGGACGGCTGGTAGCGCTCCACGCTCTGGTCGATGGCGCCGAAAACCGTGCGGCCGCGCTCGTCCAGCATCTCGATGCGTACCCGGTCGCCGAAGCGCATGAAAGGGGTGCGCGGCCGGCCCTCTTCGATCGTCTCCAGCATGCGCCTCTCGGCCAGGCAGCAGGAGCCGACGCTTCGGTCCACGTTGGACACGGTGCCGGAGCCGACGATGGAGCCGGCGCCCAGGTAGCGCGTCCTGGCCACGTGGGCGATCAGGCGCGGGAAGTTGAAGGTCATGTCCACGCCGGCGTTGGGGCGGCCGAACAGCTCGCCGTTCAGGTGCACGACCAACGGCAGGTGCACCTTGCCGTCGCGCCAGGCATCCCCGAGTTCATCGGGCGTCACGGCGACGGGCGAGAAGCTGGAGGCGGGCTTGGACTGGAAGAAGCCAAAGCCCTTGGCCAGCTCCGCCGGAATGAGGTTACGCAGGGACACGTCGTTTACCAGCATGAGCAGCTTGATGTGGCCCGCCGCCTGCTCCGGAGTGACGCCCATGGGCACGTCGTCCGTGATCACCGCCACCTCGGCCTCGAAGTCTATGCCCCAGCCCTCGTCGGCCGCCTCGATGGGATCACAGGGGCCGATGAAGCGGTCCGAGCATCCCTGGTACATGAGGGGATCGCTCCAGAATTCCGGCGGCATGGAGGCGCCGCGCGCCTTGCGCACCAGCTCCACGTGATTCACGTAGGCCGAGCCGTCCGCCCACTGGTAGGCGCGCGGCAATGGCGAATGGCAGGCTTTGGGCTCGAAGGGGAAGGCGTGGCGCGCCGCGCCGTGGTTGAGGTCGGCGTACACCTGCCGCAACCGCGGCTCCGCCCGGGTCCAGTCGTCCAGGGCTGCCTGCAGGGTCGGGGCAATGTCCGGCACCGCCTGGGCCAGGGTCAGGTCCTTGTTCACCACCACCAGCGTGCCGTCGCGGCCGCCGCGTTTCAGGGTTGCGAGTTTCATGATCCGTGTCCAAAAAAATGCGCGCAGGCGCCGGGCTGTCTTACCGCTGCGATGCGTGGCTGCCGGCTGCGAGGGAGAGGGAATGCCCCGGCATCCCCGCCGCGTCCGGGTGAGACTTTCCCGCCCGGCGCCTCGGCGCGAAACCTCACTTCCTGCGCATCTTGTCCAGCTCGGCGCCGATCTCCTGGACCAGTTCCGGGCCCACCTCCTTGGCGAAGCGTTCATACACCGGCCTGACCTTCTCGCGCATGCGCGCGATCTCGGCGGGCGCCACTTCGTTTACCTGTATGCCCTTGGCGGCCAGCTCGGCCTGGCTCCTGCGGGCCGCCTCGCGCGCCACCTGGCGCTGGAAGGCGCGGGTTTCCAGCGCAGCATCCACCAGGATCTTCTTCTCGTCGGCGCTCAGCTTGTCCCAGAACTTCTTGCTCACCAGGGGAATGAAAGCGCCGTAGGCATGCCGGGTGAGGGACAGATACTTCTGCACCTCGTCGAGCTTGAGGGCGGCGATCACGGCCGTGGGCGTGCCCTGGCCGTCGATGGTCCTGGTCTCCAGCGCCGTGTACAGCTCGGGCACGGGCACCGGCACCGGATTGGCCCCCAGGGCCTCGATGGTGGCGATGGAAATGGGCGCCTGGATGGCGCGGAACTTCAGGCCCGCAAAGTCCTCGACCCGGACGATCGGGCGCTTGCTGGTGGTGGCGTTGAAGAAACCGTTCTCCCAGTAGGCCAGGCCCACCAACCCTTTCTCCGGCAGCCTGTCCAGCAGCCTTTTGCCGATGGGGCCGTCGAGGATGGCTTCCGCTTCCTTTTCGTCGGCGAACAGGAAGGGGAAATCCAGCACGGCGAATTCCTTCACCATGCCTGCCAGGGTCGTGGTCTGGGGCACGACGAACTCGATGGTGCCGCCCTGTAGCGCCGAGGTCACCTGCACGTCATTGCCCAGGCTGGCGTTGTAGTACACCTTGATGTCGATCTTGCCGCCGCTCTTCTGCTTCACCAGCTCGGCGAAGCGCGCGGCCCCCTGGCCCTGGTGCGACTTTTCGTTGAGCGTCACGCTGAACTTGGCGCTATGGGTGCTCACCTGCGCCAGGGCGCTGCCCGCCAGCGCCAGGGCGGCGGCCGCCGCCAGCCATTTGCCGATTCTCATAAAAGCATCTCCTCCGTGAGTAAAACACTCGATGGCGTTCTTTGCGTTGACAACCGCGTTCTCCATGTTAGAAAAACCACCGGGCCGGCACCGTCACCAGGGACGGGAACAGCACCAGCAGCAACAACACTGCCAGTTGCGCCAGCAGGAAGGGCCACACGCCCTTCATGGCATCGTCCAGGCTCACCTTGCCGATGCCCGACACCACGTTGAGCACCACGCCCACCGGCGGCGTCACCATGCCGATGGCGTTGTTCATGATGAACAGCACGCCGAAGTACACGGGATCGATGCCCGCCTGCCTGCAGATGGGCAGCAGCACCGGGGTGAGGATCAGCACCGCGGGCACGAAGTCCAGGGCGGTGCCGACCGCCACCACCAACGCCATCATGGCAAGCATCAGCAGCGTCGGACTGTCCATGAAGGGTGCCAGCAGGCCGGCGATCTGGCCCGGCAGGTCAGCGACGGTGATGAGATAGGCGGACACCATGGCGGCCGCCACCAGGAACATGACCACTGCCGTGGTCTTGGCCGCCGACAGCAGGCAGCGATAGATGTCGGCCGGCTTCAGCTCGCGATAAACGACCAGCCCCACGAACATGGCATAGAAGGCCGCCACCACGGCCGCCTCGGTGGGCGTGAACACGCCCGCCTTCAGCCCGCCGACGATGATCACCGGCAGCATCAGCGCCCACAAACCCGCGGCGACGGCGCGCAGCACCTCGCGCACCGGCGGGCGCGGCCGCGTCTTCACGTTCTCGCTGCGCGCCAGCCACCACCAGGTGAGCACCAGCGCCAGGCCCATGAGGATGCCGGGGAAGATGCCGGAGATGAACAGCTTGGTGATGGACACGCTGCCGGCCACGCCGAAGATGATGAAGCCGATGGAGGGCGGGATCACCGGCGCGATGATGCCGCCGGAGGCGATCAGCCCGCAGGAGCGGTTCGCGTTGTAGCCGGCCTCGCGCATCATGGGCACCAGCAGCGCCGCCAGGGCGGCGGTATCGGCGACGGCGGAACCGGACAGGCTGGCCATGACGATGGCGGCGAAGATGGCGACATAGCCCAGGCCGCCGCGCACGTGGCCCACCACGGCCATGGCCATGTCCACGATGCGCCGCGACAGCCCGCCGGCGTTCATGAATTCGCCCGCCAGCAGGAAGAAGGGCACTGCCATGAGCACGAAGTTGTCGGCGCCGTTGATGGTGTTCTGGGCGACGATCTGGGCGTCGAACTGGCCCAGGTAGGCCATCAGCGCCACGCCGCACACCAGCAGGGCGAAGGCGATGGGCATGCCCAGGGCCATGGCGCCCAGCAGCGAGCCGAGGAAGACGGCGATGGTCATGCCTCGCCCCGGCGCAGCAGGGCGCGCCCGGCCTCTTCCAGGTGGGCGAGCTCCTCGGACTCCTTCACCAGGATCAGATCCTCCTCGCGCCGACTGCGGAACAGGGCCTGGAACACGTTGTAGAGAATGCTCACGGCCAGTCCCAGGGCCGCCGCCACGCCGATGCCGTAGAGGAAGGCATAGGGAATGCCGGTGACCGGCATCCTGTTGTCCAGGTTGATGAGCGTCTGCCGCCAGCTTCCGGTCAGCAGCAACCCGCATACCCACAGCATGAGGCTGGCGCTGATCACGATGCAGGCCTTCTTGCCCCGCGCCGGCAGGCGCCGCACCAGGGAATCGACGCCCAGGTGGGCATGCTCGCGCGAGGCGAGGATGGCGCCGAGGAAGGTGAGCCAGACGAACAGCAGGCGCGCCATTTCCTCCGACACGGTGATGCCCGAGTTGAAGCCGTAGCGCAGCACCACGTTGCCGAATACCAGGACGGCCATCAGCGCCAGGCAGGCGACGATGGCCACTTCCAGCAGGCGCGCCACGGCGCGGGTGAGCTTGTCCATCTGTTGTCCTTGTACTCGGCGTCTTATAGCAGGCACCTTCCCCTTCTACTTCTTCTTCCACGAATCCACGTAGCCCTCCACCTCCACGCCCTCGGGCAGCTCGGCGACCTCCACCGGGAAGCGCGTGTCGATCATCACCGCCACCTCGTCGGTGTACTTGCGCTCGTGCTTGGCGCCCGCCTCGAAGGCCTTGGGATGGGGGCCATGGGCGAAGCCGCAGGGATGCAGGGTCATCGCCCCCGGCGCGATGTTGTCGCGGCTGAAGAACTGGCCCCGATGGTAGAAGATGATCTCGTCGAAGTCGTCGTTGTTGTGGAAGAAGGGCACCTTGAGCGCCCCGGGGTCCGACTCGATGGGCCGCGGCGCGAAGGTGCACACCACGAAGGTCTTGGTCAGGAAGTTGCAGTGGGCCGAGGGCGGCAGGTGGTAGCGGTCCGACATGAGGGGGCGGATGTCGCGCCAGTTGAGCTTTACCGGCAAACAGTCACCGTGCCAGCCCACCGCGTCCAGGGGATTGAAGGGGAAGGTCACGGTGCTGATCCGGTCTCGGCGCTTGATCAGCACGCGCGTCTCGAACTCGCCCTGCTGCGCCTTGAAGGCGTCGTCGATATGGGGCGTGTCCAGACAGGCCAGATCGAACTGGGCATGGCGCCCCACCAGGCCCCGGTCGGGCAGCACGTAATAGTCCTCGGTGGCTTCCACCAGCAGGGCGAACACCGGCTCGTGGCACTCGATGCGCCATTGCACGCCGCGGGGGATGATGATGTAGTCGCCGTCGCGGAATGACATGTGGCCGTAGTCGCAATGGAGGTCGCCGCTGCCCCGGTGGATGAACAGCAGCTCGTCGCCGTCGGCATTGCGCACCAGGTGGTCCATCTTGCCCGCGGTCTGCCACACGCGCAGCTTCATGTTGGCATTGTGCAGCACCAGCGCGGCGTGCCAGGGGCTGCCCTGCTCCCCGGGCAGCTTGTTGAGATCGAAGCAATGGGGCTGCAGGGGGCCCTCCCACGAGATCCAGTCCGTCGGTTTGTGCCGGTGCAGGATGTGAGATGCGGGTCCGAAAAAGCCCTCGCGCCCCATCTCGCGCTCGTACAGGCCCTCGGGAATATCGCAATGGGCCTGGCGGGTATAGACGCCTTCCATGCGCGGGAAGGTGATGGCTTGTTTCATGTCTGTCTCCTTCGTTGCGCCTCAGAGGCCCTCACGGGCCGCCTGCATGGCTTGCTTGAGCACGTTCATGTCGCCGATGTGGTTGGCCAGCAGCAGGATCAGCTTGGCATTCGCCAACTGGCTCTGCTCGTCGCTGAGATCCCGGTGCATGTCGATCAGCGCTTCATAGAAATCGTCCGGCGCGGTCAGGTTGAGGTCAGTGTTGAGGTTCATGGGGATACCTCAGTCGTTGCAGGTGGCGTGGAGCACGGCGCGCCGCACCCGCTCGGCATCGAAGCGGCGCCAGCGCGCGCACACGTGCTGGTCGGGGCGCAGCAGGTAGAAGCTGCCGGGGCGGGCATCGTAGCGTTGTGCCGCCAGGCCTTCGGCGTCCTCCAGGCGCGTGAGGCCGGCGGGCAGGTGCAGGGCGCTGCCCGGAGCCACCACCACGCGCACCGCCACCGGGATGGTCGCCCGGGCAAGCCGCTCGAACGCGGCCAGCGTGGCGGCGGGCAGTTCCCCTTCGTCGCCGGCGAAGTACAGGCCGGTGAAGCTGCCGCCCAGGTGGTTGAGCAGCCAGCCGGCCTGCCCATTCACCCGCAGCGGCGCGTCGGCGGCGGGTGCCCCCGGCACCATGGCACCGGCGAAGCTGTCGGCGTCGGGCGTGTTCAGAGACGAGGACGCCAGGATCGCCGGCACCGACAGCCGGCCCGAGTTGACCAGCTTGCGCGCAAAGGGATGCTTCTCCGCCAGCAGCAGCACGGCGTCGCGGAAGGTGCGCGACACGCGGCTCTTGGGCGTGATGAAGTCGGTGCTGCGGGTGGAGTTGAGGATGTTCTCGTCGGCGGCGAACACGCGCTCTTCCGAGTAGGTGTCCAGCAGACGCTCCGGCGCTTTGCCCTCCAGCACCAGCTTGAGCTTCCACACCAGGTTGTCCGCATCCTGGATGCCCGAGTTGGCCCCCCGCGCCCCGAAGGGCGACACCTGGTGGGCGCAATCGCCGGCAAACAGCACGCGGCCGTAGCGGAACTTGTCCATGCGCCGGCACTGGAAGGTATAGACGCTCACCCACTCCAGTTCGAACTCCCGTTCGCCCAGCATCTGCTTCAAGCGCGGCAGCACCCGCTCGGGTTTCTTCTCCTCCTCGGGATCGGCGTCCCAGCCGAGCTGGAAGTCGATGCGCCACACGTTGTCCGCCTGGCGGTGCAGCAGGGCCGACTGGTTGGGATGGAAGGGCGGATCGAACCAGAACCAGCGCTCCGTCGGGTAGTCCGCCTTCATGTACACGTCGGCGATCAGGAAGCGGTCCTTGAACACCTGGCCCTTGCTCTCCAGCCCCATCATGTGGCGCACCGGGCTGCGCGCCCCGTCGCACACGATGAGCCAGTCGCACACCAGGCTGTATTCGCCCTCGGGGGTGTCCACGCGCACCTGCACCTGCCGCTCGCCGGCCTCCACGGCCACCACCTTGTTCTTCCAGCGCAGCTCGAGGCCGGCCAGTTCCTTGGCGCGGGCGATCAGGATTTCTTCGAAGTGGTACTGCTGCAGGTTGATGAAGGCGGGCCGATGGTGGCCCGCCTCGGGCAGCAGGTTGAAGGAATACACCTGGCGCTCCTTGAAGAACACCTTGCCCAGGTTCCAGGACACGCCCCGGCGCACCACCGGCTCGCCGCAGCCCAGCCGGTCGAGGATCTCCAGGGCGCGCTTGGCGTAGCACACGGCGCGGGAGCCCACGGACACGGTGTTGTCGTCGTCCAGCACCACCACCGGCACGCCCTGCTGGGCCAGATCGATGGCGGCGGTGAGCCCCACGGGCCCGGCCCCCACCACGATCACCGGGCGGCGCACCGGCTTCGCCGCGTCCTGGTCGGGCGAGCGCACGTAGTCGTAGATGGGATTGGTATAGGTCTTCATGCCCCGGCGCCCCGCTCAGCCTTCCAGCGCCTGCCACATCTCCTTGTCCCGCTGCGCCGTCCAGATGCGCGGGTCGCGGTACCGGGTCGCCTCGTCGTAGGCACGCGACACGTCGAAGGGCAGGCAGTGGTCGAAAATCACCCAATGGCCGAAGCGCGGCTTGAGCGCCGCATAGGTTTCCTGGTAGATGGTGCGCAGGTCCTTGCCCGCCTGGGCGCCTTGTTTCACCGCGGCGAACAGGGCGGTGATGAACTCGCGCGTGCCCCGCAGGCCCGCCTGCACCTGTTCCGGCGTCTGCAGCGCCGCGCCGCGGCCGGGCACCAGTTTCTCGGGGTTGAGGGCGGCAATGTTGTCCAGGGTCTGGGGCCAATCGGCGAGATAGGCGTCGCCGGTGTAGGGCGTGGCGTCGTATTCCACCAGGTCGCCGGAGAACAGGATCTTCTGCTGTGGCAGCCACACCACCGTATCGCCCTTGGTATGGCCGCGGCCCGGTTGCAT
>DYIB01000083.1 GCA_020723855.1 Uliginosibacterium gangwonense | reverse complement strand
ACCGGGTCGCCGTCCACCTCGAGGTACAGGGTGCCGTCGCCGGCCGCGACCACGGGCACGTGCATCTGCCGTCCCTCCACGGCCAGGCGCAGGCCGTCGGCGTGCCGTTCCAGCACCGTGACCTCCACCCGTTGTTCCTGCCACTCCAGCCCATAGCCGTCGCCCGCCGCCGTGGCGGTGAGGGACATGGGCTCGCCGTCCATGTCGAGTGTCAGGTGCGACACCGCGTTGCCCGAGTTGCGCCAGTGGGCGAGCGTCGGCTGGGGCAGGCGCGCGCGCCAGCGCAGCTCCAGCATGGCCGTGGCTGCCGCGGCGACGGCCGCCGGCGCCGGGGCGCGCGGCGCGCACAAATGGGCATGGCGCTCGATGAAATCCGTGGCGGCCCGGCCGGCGATGAAGTCCTCCTGCTCCAGGCACTCGGCCAGGAAGCGCTTGTTGCTCGGCACGCCCAGCAGCCGGCACTGCTCCAGGGCGGCATGCAGGCGCCGCCGCGCTTCCTCCCGGTCGCGCCCGTGGGCGATGATCTTGGCCAGCAGGGAGTCGTAGTGGGCGGTGACCTCCATGCCTTGGCGCAGACCGTGGTCCACGCGCACGCCCTTGCCTTCCGGCGGCTGCCACAGCAGCACCGGGCCGGTGCGCGGGGCGAAGCCGGCGGCCGGGTCCTCGGCGCACAGGCGTGCCTCGATGGCGTGGCCGCGCAGCGCCACCTCCTCCTGACGCAGAGGCAGGGGCGCGCCGGCGGCGACGGCGATCTGCCAGGCGACCAGGTCGAGGCCGGTGATCATTTCCGTGACCGTGTGCTCCACCTGCAGCCGTGTGTTCATCTCCATGAAGTAGAACTGCCCGCCCTGCAGCAGGAACTCCACGGTGCCGGCGCCCGAGTAGCCGATGGCCTTTGCGGCAGCCACCGCCGCCTCGCCCATGCGCTCGCGCAGCTCGGGCGTGACCGTCGGGCAGGGGGTTTCCTCGATGAGCTTCTGGTGGCGGCGCTGCACCGAGCAGTCGCGCTCGCCCAGGTGGATGGCGTTGCCGTGGGCGTCGGCGAAGATCTGCACTTCCACGTGGCGCGGTGCGGCCAACGCCTGTTCCAGGATCAGCTCGCCGCTGCCGAAGGCGGCCGCCGCTTCCGAGCGGGCGGCGGCCAGGGCGGCGGGCAGCTCGGCGAAGTCAGCCACGAGTCGCATGCCGCGCCCGCCGCCGCCGGCCGCCGCCTTGACCATGAGCGGCAATTCCAGCTCGCGCGCCGCGGCGAGGAAGGCGGCGTCCGACTGGTCGGCGCCCTCGTAGCCGGGAATGCAGGGCACGCCGGCGGCGCGCATCAGGCGCTTGGCCTCGGCCTTGTTGCCCATGCGCCGCACCGCCTGCGGCGGCGGGCCGATGAACACCAGCCCGGCATCCACGCAGGCCTGGGCGAAGTCCGGGTTCTCCGACAGGAAGCCGTAGCCCGGATGCACCGCCTGGGCGCCGCTGGCGGCGCAGGCGGCGAGGAGGCGCTCGATGCAGAGATAGGACTCGCGCGGCGAGGGTGGGCCGAGACGCAACGCCTCGTCGGCGAGCCGAACGTGCGGTGCGTCCCGGTCCGCATCCGAATACACCGCCACGGTGCGGTAGCCCAGGGCGCGCGCGCTGCGCAGCACGCGGCAGGCTATCTCTCCGCGGTTGGCGACGAGGATCTTGGCGAAGGTCTTCACTTGCGCGGCAGCGTGCCCATGTGCTTGCAGATGATGCCCAGCATCACCTCGTCGGCGCCGCCGCCGATGGACGACAGGCGGGTGTCGCGCAGCACGCGCGCGGGGCTGGACTCCCACATGTAGCCCATGCCGCCCCAGAACTGCAGGCAGGCGTCGGCCACTTCCCGGGACAGGCGTCCCGCCTTGAGCTTGGCCATGGAGGCGAGCATGGTGACGTCCTCGCCCTGAAGGTACAACTCGGCGGCGTGGTGGGTGAGAGCCTTCAGGGCCTCCACTTCCGTCTTCAGCTCGGCGAGGCGGAAATGCACGTACTGGTTGTCCAGGATGGACTGGCCGAAGGCCTGGCGGCTGCGGGTGTAGGCGATGGTCTCGTCGATCACCCGCTCCAGCACCGTCCATTGGGCGGCGGCCCACAGGCGCTCCTCCTGGAACTGCAGCATCTGGTAGGTGAAGCCCATGCCTTCCTCGCCGATGCGGAAACGCTGGGGCACGCGCACGTCGTCGAAGAACAACTGGGCCGTGTCCGAGGACCACATGCCCAGCTTCTTCAGTTTGCGCGCCACGGTCACGCCCTTGGTCTTCATGGGCACGCAGATGAGGGACTTGTTCCGGTGGGGCGCGCCTTCCGAGGTGTTGGCCAGCAGGCAGATCCAGTCCGCCTGGGTGCCGCTGGTGGTCCACATCTTGCTGCCGTTGATGACATAGTCGCCGCCGTCCTTGCGTGCCGTGGTCTTGATGGAGGCCACGTCGGAGCCGGCGCCCGGTTCCGACACTCCCAGGCAGGCGACGTAGTCGCCGGCGATGGAGGGCGCCAGGAATTCGCGCCGCAGCTCGTCGGAGCCGAAGCGCGCCAGGGCGGGCGTGGCCATGTCGGTCTGCACGCCGATGGCCATGGGCACCCCGCCGCAGCGGATGTGGCCCAAGGCCTCGGCGAAGGCCAGGGCGTAGGAGTAGTCCAGTCCCAGCCCGCCGTATGCCACCGGCTTGGTGATGCCCAGGTAGCCGGCCCGGCCCATCTTCTTGAACAGCTCGTGGGCGGGGAAGATCTCCGCCGCCTCCCATTCGTCCACGTAGGGATTGATCTCGGTGTCGATGAATTTCCTCACCGAGCGCTGCAGTTCCAGATGTTCCTGGGTGTAGAGCATGTCTTCTCCTAATGGCGCGCGACCCCGAACTGCACCGGGCGCAGGGTGCGCGCCTCGGCCTCGCGGCAGATGGACAGCAGGTAGACGAGCAGCCGGCGCGTGTCGCGGGGATCGATGATGCCGTCATCGAGCAGCAGGGCGCTGGTGGCGAGCGCCGAGGACTGGCGCTCGAAGGTGTCGATGATTTTCTTCTCCAGGGCGGCCGGCTCGGCGGCTTCCGCCCCGCCGCGCCGGCGCTTGGCCTCCATCACCAGGCGCATGGTGATGGCCGCCTGCTCGGCGCCCATCACCGCCGTCCTGGCGTTGGGCCAGGAGAAGCAGAAGCGCGGCTGGTAGGCGCGTCCGCACATGCCGTAGTTGCCGGCGCCGAAGGAGGCGCCGATGTGCAGGGTGATCTGGGGCACCGTGGCGGTGGCCACCGCCTGGATCATCTTGGCGCCGTGCTTGATCATGCCCGCCCGCTCGGACGCTCTTCCGACGATGTAACCGGTGGTGTTCTGCAAGTACACGATGGGCGTGCCCGCCTGGCAGCAGAGCTGGATGAACTGGGAGGCCTTGGTGGCGCCGGCGGGATCGAGCGGGCCGTTGTTGCCGATGAGGCCCACGTTGATGCCGCCGATGCGCGCCTGACCGCACACGGTGGCCGGGCCATAAAGCGCCTTGAAGTCGAGGAAGTCCGATTCGTCTGCGATGCGCGCAATGACTTCGCGCACGTCGTAGGGCTTGCGCGTGTCCAGCGGCACGATGCCCAGCAGATCTTCGGCGTCGTAGCAGGGCTCGGCGCCTTCAGGCTCGGTCGGGCGCTCGCGGTTCCAGTCCAGGCGCCCGACCACTTCCCGCGCCAGGCGGATGCCGTCGGCATCGTCCTGGGCCACGTACTCGGCCAGCCCGGACACCGTCGCGTGCATGTCGGCGCCGCCCAGTTCCTCCTCGTCCGCCTCCTCGCCGGTGGCAGCCTTGAGCAGGGCCGGCCCGGCCAGGAAGGCGCGGGCGCGGCCGCGCACCATGATCACGTAGTCCGACATGCCGGGCATGTAGGCGCCGCCGGCGGTGGAGGCGCCGTGCACCACGGTCACGACCGGGATGCCCGCCGCCGACAGGCGCGCCAGGTCGCGGAACACGCCGCCGCCCCAGATGAAATCCTGCACCCGGTAGCGCAGCAGGTTGGCGCCGGCCGATTCCACCAGGTGCACGAAGGGCAGCTTGTTCTCCCGGGCCAGGTCCAAGCAGCGCAGCAGCTTCTCCAGCCCCATGGGCTGGATGGCGCCGGCCTCGATGCCCGAGTCGGAGGCCGCCACCAGGCAGCGCACGCCCGACACGTAGCCGATGCCGGCGATCAGCCCGCCGCCGGGAATGCTCTTGTCCGGGTCAGGCGTGTCGAGGCAGAAGCCGGCGACGGTGGCCAGCTCCAGGAAGGGCGAGGCGGGATCGAGCACGCGCGCCACCCGCTCGCGCGGCAGCAACTGGCCGCGCTGGTCGAAGACGGGGCGGGCCTTGGCCGAGGCGTCGCGCACGCGCTGCTCGATGGCGCGGAACTCGCCGATGAGTTTCAACCACGCTGCGCGGTTGGCGGCGAAGGCGGGGGATGAAACGTCGACCGATGATTCGATGCGCGGCACTTATTCCTCGCTCATGAACTTGGGCGGCTGGTACAGGGGAAAGCCGTTGTAGGCGCGCGAGCGCTGGTGGCGTGGCAGCGGCCAGGTGGGCCGTGCGTTGGGCACGCCGCCGTCGATGCGCAGCACGGCGCCGGTGATGAAGGCGGCCGCCTCCGACAACAGGAAGACGATGGCGGCGGACACTTCCGATTCGGTGCCGAAGCGCTGCAACGGCACCTTGTGCCTGAGGCTCTTGGCGAGCTGCCGGAACTCGGGCGGATAGGTCTCGAAGCCGCTGGAGGCGATCCAGCCCGGCGCCACGGCGTTGACGCGCACGCCGGCCGCGGCCCATTCGCATGCGGCCGTCTCGGTGAAGTTGAGCATGCCGGCGCGCGCCGCACCCGAGTGGCCCATGCCCGGCATGCCGCCCCACATGTCGGCGATCATGTTCACGATGGCGCCGCCGTGGGCCTCCAGCCATTGCGTGTAGCACTCGCGCGCCATGAAGAAGCCGCCGGTGAGATTGGTGCGCACCACCGCGTCCCAGCCCTTGGCGGAGATGTCCTTGAGCGGCGCCGGGAACTGGCCGCCGGCATTGTTCACCAGGCCGTCGATGCGCCCATGGGCGGCCAGCACCGCCGCCACGGTAGCCTTTACCTGTTCTTCCTCGCGGATGTCGCAGGGATAGGCCGCGGCCCGGCCGCCGGCGGCGAGGATTTCCGCGCGCACCGCATCCAGCTTGTCCGGCTTGCGCCCCACCAGGGCTACTTGGGCACCCAGGGCGGCGAGCTCGTGGGCGGTGCAGCGGCCGATGCCGCTGCCGCCACCGGTGACGATGACGACTCGATCCTGAAACAGGCCCGGGCGGAATACCGAGCGGTAGTCCATTGCTGTCTCCTGCGGCGTGATCGGGGCTTGGCGAGGTTACCAAGCAAGTGCTTGCTTTATTATGTCCGGGCGGCGCGCGGCAGGCAAGAGGGCGGTCCCTGCTATAACGAGAGGAAACAGCGAGACAGGACCATGAAACCCATTCCAGCATTGCTTGCCGCCCTGCTGGCGGCCTGGAGCGCGGCGCTGACGGCGGGCGGCTCCAATTACGGCATCGTCCCCGGCGCCCGGCCCCACGGCTTGCTGGTCGATGCAGACGGGATGGTGTGGTACACGGGCAACGGTAACGGCACCATCGGCCGCCTCGGTCCCAGGACGGGCAAGGTGACGCAATACGAGGCGCCTTCGGGCGGCGGTCCCCACACCCTGGTGCTCGATGCCCAGGGGCGCTACTGGTACATGGGCTCCCACAACGGCCGGCTGGGCATGATCGAATGACCGCCCCGCGCTGGCGTCACGCCACGCCGTGCTTCCTGAACCACTGCAGCATGCGCTTCCAGCCGTCCTCGGCCGCCTCCTTGCGATAGCTGGGCCGGTAGTCGGCGAAGAAGGCATGGGGCGCGTCGGGATAGACCACGATCTCCGACTTGCCCCCCGCCTGGGCGATGGCCTTGCGCATGGCTTCCACGTCCTCCAGGGGAATGCCCTGGTCCTTGCCGCCGTACAGGCCCAGCACCGGCGCCTTCAGCTCCGCGGCGAGGTCCAGGGGATGCCTGGGCGTGTTGGGCGAGGCGGTCCCGTCCAGGCGCCCGTACCAGGCGACCGCCGCCTTCAAGTTGGGGTTGTGGGCGGCATACAGCCACACGATGCGCCCACCCCAGCAGAAGCCGGTTAGCCCCAAGCGTCCCGTGTCGCCGCCGTTGCCCTTGGCCCAGGCGACGCAGGCGTCCAGGTCGGCCATCACCTGGGCGTCGGCCACCTTGGGCACCACGTCGTTCATGATCTGGGGCACGGACATCTTCGATACGTCGGCCTGGCGCGCGTACAGTTCCGGGGCGATGGCCTGGTAGCCCACCTTGGCCAGGCGCCGGCACCTTGATCTCGCCGGCGCTGAGGCCCTGGCTGTCGGTGGTGATCATGGTCTGGGCCGCCACCGGCTGCACCGCCAGGGCGAAGCCACTGGCGAGCGCGGTGACGACGAACTCGCGGCGGGTGAAGCCGACCGAGGGGACGAGGCTGTCAAACTCCGGGCTGGTGCGATCGGGCATGGCGTCTCTCCGTTATTGGCTGTTGGGGATCGGATAAAATATGCCCGAACCGTTGGCCTTTCAACTATCCGGGAGTCATCATGAACGCCCCTGTCAGCCGCTTTCCCGTGCCCGAACTGAAGGACTTGCCCGAGGACATCCGCGCCCGCATCCTGGCCGTGCAGGAGAAATCGGGCTTCGTGCCCAACGTGTTCCTGGCCCTGGCGCGCCGCCCGGAGGAGTTCCGCGCCTTCTTCGCCTACCATGACGCCCTCATGGAGAAGAACACGGGGCTGACCAAGGCGGAGCGGGAGATGATCGTGGTGGCCACTTCCGGCGCCAACCGCTGCCAGTATTGCGTGGTGGCCCACGGCGCCATCCTGCGCATCCGCGCCAAGAATCCCCTGGTGGCCGACCAGGTGGCGATCAACTACCGCAAGGCCGACATCACGCCGCGCCAGCGGGCGATGCTGGACTTCGCCATGAAGGTGGCGCTGGAATCCCACGCCGTGGAAGAGGCCGACTACGAGGCCCTGCGCGCCCAGGGCTTCTCCGACGACGACATGTGGGACATCGCGGCGATTGCCGCCATGTTCGCCATGTCCAACCGCCTGGCCAACGCCTTTTCCATCCGCCCCAATGACGAGTTCTACCTGCTGGGGCGGGTGCCCAAGGGCTGAGGGTTTTCGGCGCCCCCGGCACTTGTTCTCGAGCTGGCAACTGTGCAAGCATGATGCCACCACCGATTTGAGGGCAAGGCGATGAACGCGCGCTTGGCGATTTCCGACGAGACCCTGGCTCAGTTCTGCGCACAACACCACATCCGCCGGCTTTCCTTGTTCGGCTCGGTACTGAAAGGCACAGCGCGCCCAGACAGCGACCTGGATCTGCTTGTGGAGTTTGAACCGGGCCACGAGCCGGGTCTGATCGGCATGGCTACTCTGGAGGCCGAATTATCCGCCCTTCTGGGCGGGCGGCGTGTCGACCTGCGCACCCTCGCTGACCTGTCGCGTTATTTCCGCGACGAGGTAGCGAGAACGGCCGAGGTGCAGTATGCGCGATGAAGATCGGGTGCGCATTCGCCATATGATCGACGCAGCGGAGGCTGTTGGGCAGTTCGTCTCCGGACGGGTGCGCACCGATTTGGATACGGACCGCATGCTGTTGTTTGCCGTAGTGCGCGCCATCGAGATAATCGGCGAGGCCGCCGGCAAGCTATCAAGCGAGCTTCAGGAACAGACCCACGACATCCCCTGGGCGGCAATCGTGTCGATGCGAAACCGGCTCATTCACGGGTATTTCGACATCGACACCGAAATCGTCTGGAAGACGGTGACGACGGAAATCCCGGCCCTCCTACCGCGGCCTGCGGGCGTTAATCGCGAGCGGGGAGAGTAACTAAGGTCGTCCGCGAGCCGATGATCGGGGCGACCGCCGGGATGGCGGCCTGTGGCTGAGCGCTCAGCGTCCGGCGATGCGCCGTTCGTGCGCCTGCAGCTGGGCGTAGGCCGCCTCCAGCAGGGGCAGGCGCAGGCCGTGGGCGGCGGCGCGCTCGAGCATGTCGCCCAGCACATGGTCGGCTTCCGTGCGTCCGCCCTTCTCCAGGTCGCGCAGCATGGAGGCGGTCAGGGTCGAAGCGGGATCGGTGAGGAAGCCCTCGGTGTGCCGCCGCCCCTGTTCCGATAGCTCCACGCCCTCGGCGCGCGCCACCGCCTGGCAGCCGGCGAACGTCTCCAGCATCAGCCCGCGGCCGTGGCGCGTGGCGCAGATCTCGCCGACGCTGGCGCGCAGCAGGCAGGTCATGGCCGCCAGGGTGGCGAGGAACACGTACTTCTCCCACATCTCCCGGCGCACGTCGGCGCACAGGGCCAGATCGAAGCCCGCCCCGGCCAGGTCCTCGTAGGCGCGCTGCACCGCACGCACCGCCACCCGGGCGTCGCCGAAGGGGCTGGTGATGCGCAGCCCGTCGCGCGCCAGCTGCGCCTGGCGCCCGGGACGCACCAGGAACACCACGTCCTTGCCGGCCTGGGCCAGGCGCCCGCCGAAATAGCCGCCGGTGCCGCCGGCGCCGAGAAAAAGAATGAGCATGGGGTTGTCCGTCACAGCAGCACGATGTCGAACTGCTCCTGGGTATAGCCGGTCTCGGCCTGCAGGAAGATGGGCTTGCCGATGAAGTCCGACAGCATGGCCAGGGACTGGGACTCCTCGTCCAGGAACAGGTCCACCACCGCCGGCGCCGCCAGGATGCGGTATTCCCGCGCGTTGAACTGGCGCGCCTCGCGCAGCAGCTCGCGCAGGATCTCGTAGCACATGGTGCGCGCCGTCTTCACTTCGCCGCGGCCGTTGCACATCGGGCAGGGCTCGCACAGCACATGGGCGAGGGATTCGCGCGTCCGTTTGCGCGTCATCTCCACCAGGCCCAGGGCGGTGAAGCCGTTCACCGACATGCGCGTGTGGTCGCGCGCCAAGGCCTTGTTGAACTCGGCCAGCACCGCCGCCTTGTGTTCCTCCGACTCCATGTCGATGAAGTCGATGATGATGATGCCGCCCAGGTTGCGCAGCCGCAGTTGGCGCGCGATGGTCTGGGCCGCCTCCAGATTGGTCTTGAAGATGGTGTCGTCGAAGTTGCGCACGCCGACGAAGCCGCCGGTGTTCACGTCGATGGTGGTCATCGCCTCGGTCTGGTCGATGATGAGATACCCACCCGACTTGAGGTCCACCCGCCGGGCGAGCGCCTTCTGGATTTCGTCCTCCACACCGTGCAGGTCGAACAGGGGCCGCTCGCCCGTGTAGTGCTCCAGCAGGGGCACGAGCTGGGGCATGTACTCCTGGGCAAAAGCGGTGAGTTTCTGGTAGTTCTCGCGCGAGTCCACCACGATGCGCGTGGTCTCGCGCGTCACCAGGTCGCGCAGCACCCGCTGGCCCAGGGTGAGGTCCTGGTACAGCACCGTGGGCGGCGTTGCCGTCGCGGCGGTGTGCTTCACCTCGCTCCAGATCTTGCGCAGATAGGCGATGTCGCTCGCCAGCTCTTCCTCCGTCGCTTTCTCCGCCATGGTGCGGATGATGAAGCCGCCGGTTTCGTCCGCCGGCACCAGTTGCTGCAGGCGCTCGCGCAATTGCTCGCGCTCGGCTTCGTTCTCGATGCGCTGGGAGATGCCGATATGGCGCTCCTGGGGCAGATACACCAGCAGCCGCCCGGCGATGCTGATCTGGGTGGACAGGCGCGCGCCCTTGCTGCCGATGGGGTCCTTCAGCACCTGCACCACCAGCTTCTGCCCTTCCGACAGGATCTTCTCGATCGGCTTGGGCGGCTCGCCGTTGTTCCGCTCCATCCAGATGTCGGCCACGTGCAGGAAGGCGGTGCGCTCCAGGCCGATGTCGATGAAGGCCGACTGCATGCCGGGCAGCACGCGCACCACGCGGCCGAGATAGACGTTACCCACCAGGCCGCGGCTGGCAGTGCGCTCGATGTGCAGCTCCTGCACCACGCCCTGCTGCATCAGGGCGACGCGCGTCTCCTGGGGCGTGAAGTTGATGAGGAATTCTTCTGTCATTTACAGCGGGTATCCGAACTGCTTGAGCAACTGAGCCGTCTCGAACAGCGGCAGGCCCATGATGCCCGTGTAGCTGCCGCGGATCTCTTCGATGAACATGGCGGCGCGGCCCTGGATACCGTAGGCGCCGGCCTTGTCGCGCGGCTCGCCGGTGAGCACGTAGCGCCGGATCTCGCCGGGGTCGAGAGCGCGGAAGCGCACCTCGCTCACCGACAGGCGGTGCTCCCAGCGGTTCTCGTCGGCCACGGCCACCGCGGTCAGCACGCGATGGCTGCGGCCGGACAGGCGCGCCAGCATGGCGGCCGCTTCGGCATCGTCGGCGGGCTTGCCCAGGATGGCGCCGTCCAGCTCGACGGTGGTGTCGGCCGCCAGCACCGGGTGAGGCCGCAGGTGGCGTTGATGCACGCGCAGCACGCCTGCTTCCGCCTTGGCCAGGGTCACGCGCTGCACATAGGTTTGCGCATCCTCCCCCGGCACAACCGCCTCGCTCACCTCCTCGCCGCGCACCGGATTGCGGAACAGCAGTACTTCGAAGTTCACGTGGATCTGGTGCAGCAGTTCGCGGCGGCGCGGACTGTGCGAGGCGAGATAGATGCGCGGCTCGATATAGGGCATGGCTATTCGCGGTGGTAAGGGTGGCCTTTGAGGATGCCGGCGGCACGGTAGAGCTGCTCGGCCAGGAGCACGCGCACCAGGGCGTGGGGCAGGGTGAGGCTGGACAACCGCAGCTTCTCGGCGGCCGCGGACTTCAATTCGGGTGCGAGCCCGTCCGGGCCGCCGATCAGGAACGCCACGTCGCCGCCTTCGCTCATCCAGTGCTTCAGTCGCTGCGCCAGTTGCCGGGTGGTGACGTCGTCGCCGCGCTCGTCCAGGGCCACGGTGCGCGCCCGGGCGGGGAGCGCCGCGCGGATGCGTGCGCACTCGGCGCCGAGCAGGGTCTCCACGTTCTTGTTGCCGGCGCGCGGTTCCGGCTTGATCTCCACCAGCCGCAGGGGCAGTTCGCGGGGCATGCGCTTGGCAAATTCTTTGAAGCCGGCCTCGATCCAGTCGGGCATGCGCGTCCCGACCGCGATCACCAGCAGCTTCATTTCTTACCGCGCGGCGCCGGCCGCGGGCGGCGCCGCGCGGCGCGCCGGCTTGGCCTGCCACAGCTCTTCCAGATTGTAATAACTGCGCACCGCCGGCTGCATGATGTGTACGACGACGGCGCCCAGATCGACCAGGATCCAGTCGCCGCCGTCTTCGCCTTCGATGCCGACCACGTCGCCGCCGGCCTCGCTCACCTTGTCCTGGACGTTGCGCGCCAAGGCCTTGGTCTGCCGCGCCGAGTCGGCGCTGGCGATGATCACCCGGTCGAACAATGCCGTGAGCTTGGTGGTGTTGATGACGGTGATGTCGTGGGCCTTGATATCCTCCAGCGCGGAAACCACGATTTTCTGCAGCTTTCTAACGTCCATGCGGAAGGTAGAGTCCTTTCGTTTCAATATAATCGAGAACCGAATCGGGTAGCAAATAAGCCGCGCTGCGCCCCGCCGCGATTTCCGCGCGGATGGCGGAGGCGGAAATCGCCAGGGGCGTCATGGCGAAGGTGACGATGCACCCCGCCGGCTTGCGGGCCAGCTCCGCTGCCTCGGCCGCGATGCGGGCGGCGCAGTGGTGCGCCAGGGGCGCCGGCAGGGCCGCGGTCGTCAATTCGTGCCCCGGCCGCGTCGCCACACCGATGTGGGCCAGGGCGAACAGCTCCTCCCAGCGGTGCCATGCCGCCAGCCCGGC
Source organism: Uliginosibacterium gangwonense (assembly GCA_020723855.1). Classification (GTDB taxonomy): domain Bacteria; phylum Pseudomonadota; class Gammaproteobacteria; order Burkholderiales; family Rhodocyclaceae; genus DYIB01. The sequence continues at coordinate 3,122 of DYIB01000083.1, read as the reverse complement.
AAAGGCATCGCTGCCCAGCAGCAGCACCAGGGGCCGGCGCGGGCCGTGAAGCTTACGCAGCCGCTCCAGGGTGACGACCGAATAGCTCGGCGCCGCGCTGCGCACTTCCGCATCGTCCACTTCGAAATGCGAGTTTCGTGCCACGGCCAGCCGCACCATGTGCAGGCGGTCTCGCCCCGACACCCCGGGGGCGGCGCGGTGGGGCGGCTGGCCGGCGGGTATCCACAGCACCCGGGCCAGGTCCAGCGCCTGGCGCCCCTCCTCGGCCAGGCGCAAATGGCCGAAGTGCACCGGGTCGAAGGTGCCGCCCATGATGCCCAGGGGGGCGGAATCAGGCGAGGGCTTCACGGGCCTTCGGCGTGCCGAACACGTCGCGATAGCTGGCGTAGAAGCTGCCGAACAGGGTCGGCAGGAAAACGAACACCAGCGGCATGGTCAGGGCCGCCGCCAGCATGCGGAACAGCCAGGCGGAAAACAGGCCGGCCAGGGCCAGCACGATGCCGGGCAGCACGGCGCTGAGGAATGCCACACCCAGGCCGTACACGAGGAAAGCGCGCCAGTTGCGCCAGCTCGCCACGAAGCTGAAGAACACGGATTTCGCCGGCGTCAGGCCGTTCCAGGCGGTGAGCATGGGCGAGAACCAGAAGGCCATGAGTAGCGGCACGGTCAGCAGCAGGGCCACCTGCAGCGCTGCCAGCAGGCGGCCTTCGCGCAGGGTGTCCGGCTCCGCGGCCTTGCCCGTCAGCATCATCTCCAGCAGCAGCCCCCCGTCTACCCAGAAGGTGACGCCCAGCACGATGAGGGAGCCGGCGGTGTACAGGGCGCCCAGCATCAGCAGGCCGCGCAGGTTGTGCTGAAAGCCGGAGAACAGCATGCCGAAATTCACCTGCTCGCCCCGGTCCAGGGCGCGGCAGCCGTTCATCACGCTGACGGACAGGGCCGGCACGCACAGGGGCGCGGCGAGCGCCCCGAGAAAGGGCACGAGATTGATGGCCATGAGCACCAGCCAGTAGCCAATGACCATGAAGGTGAGAAACGCCGGGTTGCTGCGGAAGAGCCGGAAACCTTGGACGATCCAGGACCAGCCGCGCGCGGCGGGCAGGGAATGAGCTTGCATGAATCAGGAAGCGGCGCCGCCCGGCTGCGCCGGGCGGCGGACAGGCGGGCTACTCAAAAATCTCGACATAGGACGAATACACCGATCCCACGGTGACGGGGATCAGCACCAGGAAGCCCAGCCCGAAGGGAATCATCGCGACGAGGGACAGCACGAACAGGATGATGCCGTAGATCAGGAAGGGGGCGATGTTCTTCAGGCAGGCCGAGAAGCTGCGCTTCATGGCCTCCACCGGCGCGACATCGCGGAACATCACCAGCGCCGGGGCGAACCACACGGCCATGGCGAGGGGAACGGACAAGGCCAGGCCGACCAGCATGCCCACCAGGAAGCCGCCCACGGCCATGCCGGCACCCATGCCGCGGCCCATCATGGCGCCGGTCATGGCACTGCCGCCGCCGATCGCCAGCATGATGAGGGCGATGAGGACAAAAGCGCCAAGCGATACGGCGCCGACCACGATCAGGTTGCCGGTCTTCTCCTTGAAGCCGGCGAACAGATGGTCGACGCGCAGCTCGCCGCCTTCGCTCAACGCCTTGCAGCCCGCGAGCAGGCCGCCCGCGAACACCGGGGAGAGCAGGGCCAGGGCGAGGTTGCCGAGGAAGGGGATGAAGCCGAGCACGACAATGATGACCATCAGGATCAGGGCCAGGGCGATCCAGATGCCCGGGTTCTTGGTGAACGACTGCCAGCCCTGCTTGAACCACTCGATGCCGCGGCCCGCGTCCACGGCGCGCCCCGAGGGGGTGAAACCGCCGCCGGCAGGCGGCTGGGCCAGGAAGGGGTTCTGCTGTTCGCTCATGGTGCCGCCTCCGTTATGTTTGCGAGGGGTGAGATGTGAGGAGTGAGGCATTCACGGACCGTTCTCCTCACTCCTTACCCCTCCCTCCTCACTGTCTCGTGGTGTCGGCGAATCCTAGCCGATGCAAAGTGATATTTCAATCAAAGCCTTACCCTGGCCAGGGAAGGCGTGTCGCGGCGCTGCGCAGACGCAGCATGTCGCGGAAGTGGCGCGGGTCCTTCACCAGCACCATCTCGCCGGCGCGGGGCAAGTGGAAATCCTCCAGGCGCGACAGCCAGAAGCGCAGCGCCGCGGCGCGCAGCATGACCGGCCAGGCGCCCCGTTCCAGGGCGGTGAGCGGGCGCACGGCGTGGTAGGCGCGCAGCAGCGCCAGGGCGCGGGCCTCGTCGAGCCGGCCGTCGGCTTCGATGCACCAGTCGTTTACCGTCACCGCCACGTCGAACAGCAGCACGTCGTGGCCGGCGAAATAGAAGTCGATGACGCCGCCGATGCGCCCGTCCTCGAACAGCACGTTGTCGCGGAACAGGTCGCCATGGACCACGCCACGCGGCGCGTCCGGCAGCCGGTAGAGGGACTGGAAGCGCAGTTCCTCGCGCAGCAGGGCGGCATCGTCCGCCTCCAGGAAGGGAGCCACCCGGGCGGCGGTGTCGCGCCACCAGCGCGGGCCGCGCGGATTGGCCAGGGGCCGGCCGTAGGACCGGCCGGCGAGATGCAGATGGGCCAGCATGGCGCCCGTGGCCGCGCACCGGGCGGCGTCCGGCGTCTCGACGGAAATGCCCGGCAGGCGGGTCACCAGCACCGCCGGCTTGTCTTTCAGCGTGCCCAGGTATTCGTTGTCCCGGTTGGCGATAGGCGCCGGGCAGGGGATGCCATGGCGCGCCAGATGGGCCATCAGGTGCAGGTAGAAGGGCAGATCGGCGCGCTCCAGGCGCTCGAACAGGGTGAGCACGTAGCGGCCCAGGGTGGTGGTGACGAAATAATTGGTGTTCTCCACGCCGCCGGCGATGCCCTGCAGCTCGACCAGCGTGCCGACGGAGTAGTCCTGCAACCAGAGTTCCACTTCCCGGGCGGTGACGGGGGTGAAGACGGACATGGTTAAGAGCGGTGACGAGTGACGGGTGAGCGCTACCCGATCCTGTCACCCGTCACTATTGATCCTTACGTAACCATGTGACGAAAGCGAGCCAGATCGAAAATCTCCCC
>DYIB01000082.1 GCA_020723855.1 Uliginosibacterium gangwonense | reverse complement strand
CGGAGTAGCGCCGCCGGTGATTTCGTTCTGCAACTCGTCCAGGGTGTAGCCCACGGCCAGCTTGGCCGCCACCTTGGCGATCGGAAAGCCGGTGGCCTTGGATGCCAGGGCGGACGAGCGCGACACGCGCGGGTTCATCTCGATGACGATCATGCGTCCGTCCTTGGGGTTGATGGCGAACTGGACGTTGGAGCCGCCCGTGTCGACGCCGATCTCCCGCAGCACGGCGATGGCGGCGTCGCGCATGATCTGGTATTCCTTGTCCGTGAGCGTCTGGGACGGCGCCACGGTGATGGAATCGCCCGTGTGCACGCCCATCGGGTCCAGGTTCTCGATGGAGCACACGATGATGCAGTTGTCCTTCTGGTCGCGGACAACCTCCATCTCGAACTCCTTCCAGCCGATGAGGGACTCCTCGATGAGCAGCTCGTGGGTGGGCGAGGCCTCGAGACCGCGCTTGCAGATCTCCTGGAACTCTTCCATGTTGTAGGCGATGCCGCCGCCGGTGCCGCCCAGGGTGAAGGACGGGCGGATGATGGCGGGGAAGCCGATGCTCGCCTGCACCTGCAGCGCCTCCTCCATGCTGTGGGCGATGGCCGAGCGCGCCGAGCCCAGCCCGATCCTGGTCATGGCGGCCTTGAACTTCTCCCGGTCCTCGGCCTTGTCGATGGCTTCGCGCGAAGCGCCGATCAGCTCGACGCCGTACTTTTCCAGCACGCCGTGCTTGGCGAGATCGAGGGCGCAATTGAGCGCGGTCTGGCCGCCCATGGTGGGCAGCAGGGCATCGGGACGCTCCTTGGCGATGATGTTCTCCAGCACGCGCCAGTGAATGGGTTCGAGGTAGGTGACATCGGCCATCTCCGGGTCGGTCATGATGGTCGCCGGGTTGGAATTGACCAGGATGACCCGGTAGCCCTCGTCGCGCAGGGCCTTGCAGGCCTGGGCGCCGGAATAGTCGAACTCGCACGCCTGGCCGATGATGATCGGGCCGGCGCCGATGATGAGAATGCTGTGGATGTCGCTACGCTTAGGCATTTTGTGCCTTTTTCACCTGGGGTTCCGTCTTGCCGTTCGCCATCAGTTGGATGAACCGGTCGAACAGATAGGCCAGATCGTGGGGCCCGGGGCTCGCCTCCGGATGGCCCTGGAAACAGAACGCCGGCACGTCGGTGCGGGCGAAGCCCTGCAGCGTGCCGTCGAACAGCGACACATGGGTCACCCGTGCCGTGCCCGGCAGGGTGTCCGCATCCACAGCGAAGCCGTGATTCTGGCTGGTGATCAGCACCTGCCCGGTGTCCAGGTCCTTGACCGGGTGGTTGGCGCCGTGATGGCCGAACTTCATCTTGCGCGTCTTGGCGCCCGAGGCCAGGCCCATGAGTTGATGGCCCAGGCAGATGCCGAAGGTCGGGATGCCGCGCGCCAGGAACTCACGGATCGCGGTAATGGCATAATCGCAGGGCTCCGGATCGCCGGGGCCATTGGACAGGAAGATGCCGTCCGGATCGAGCGCCAGCGCCTCCTTGGCCGAGGTCTGGGCCGGCACCACGGTCAGGCGGCAGCCGCGGCTCGCCAGCATGCGCAGGATGTTGCGCTTGACGCCGTAGTCGTAGGCCACCACGTGGAAGCGCGCATGCTCCTGGCGTACATAGCCGTGGCCCAGCTTCCATTCGCCGTCCTGCCAGGCATAGGCCTTGTCGGTGCTGACCACTTTCGCCAGGTCCATGCCGGCCAGACCGGGGAATTCCCTTGCCTTGGCGATGGCGGCAGCCTCGTCGAGCGCACTCAACTGCGCGCCCGCCATCAGGCAGCCGTCCTGGGCGCCCTTCTCGCGCAGGATGCGCGTGAGCTTGCGCGTGTCGATGCCGGCGATGGCCACCACATTCTCGGCCTTGAGGTACTGGTCGAGGGTCTGCTCCATGCGGAAGTTGGAGGCCAGCAGGGGCAGATCGCGGACCACCAGGCCGGCGGCATGGACGCGCGACGCCTCGCAGTCTTCGCGGTTGACACCCGTGTTGCCGATATGGGGATAGGTCAGGGTGACGATCTGCCGACAGTAGGACGGATCGGTCAGAATCTCCTGATAGCCGGACATGGAGGTATTGAACACTACCTCGCCGACGCTGGCGCCGGTGGCGCCGATGCCGACTCCCCGGAACACCGTCCCGTCGGCGAGAGCTAGGATGGCAGGCGGAAAGTTCGGCACGGTAATACTCCTGTAGGCACTGTCTCGTTGCGGTGCTGGCGGTCCGGATGTGCGGCCCACCGAATAGATGTACAAACGGGGCGGACGTTCGCCCACCCCGCTCGGGATAAACTTTCGAATTATATCGCGGCGGCAGCCGCGGCCGCAACGATGACAGGCGCCTCTAGCGCAGGCCCAGCACGTCCTGCATGTCGAACAGGCCGCGCTGTTTGCCCTTGAGGAAACGGGCGGCGCGCAGGGCGCCCAGGGCATAGGGCATGCGGCTGCCGGCCTTGTGGGTGATTTCCACCCGCTCGCCGATGCCGGCGAACAGGGCGGTATGGTCGCCGACGATGTCGCCGCCGCGCACCGTGGCGAAACCGATGGTGCTCGGGTCGCGCTCGCCGGTGACCCCCTCGCGGCCATAGACGGCGCACCGGGCCAGGTCGCGCCCGAGGGCCTCGGCCACCACTTCGCCCATGCGCAGCGCCGTGCCGGAGGGAGCATCCACCTTGTGGCGGTGATGGGCTTCGATGATCTCGATATCGTAGCCCTGGTTGAGCACCCGTGCCGCCACGTCGAGCAGCTTGAACACCAGGTTCACGCCCACCGCCATGTTGGGCGCGAAGACGATGGGCACATCGCGTGCGGCGTCCTGGATTTGCAGCTTCTGGTCCGTCTCGAAGCCGGTGGTGCCGATGACCATGGCCACACCCAGCTTGCGGCAGGCCTCGAGGTGATTGAGCGTGCCCGCCGGCCGAGTGAAGTCGATCAGGCAATCGACGCCCGCCAGGGCCGACCGATAGTCGTCGCTGGTGGCGACGCCGCAGGGCTGGCCGGCCAGTTCGCCCGCGTCCTTGCCGAGGAGCGGATTGCCCGGCTGCTCGAAGGCGGCGGCCAGGCGCATGTCATCGGCCTTGAGCACCACCTCGATCAGCATGCGGCCCATGCGTCCGCTGGCACCGGCGACGGCGATTCGAATGTTGTCCATAGTCTTTCCTGAGGTCTGCGGTGAGGGGCGGCGCGCGGCCGCCGGTTATTTCGCCTCGGCAGCCGGCTCCTGGGCGGCGGCCGCGTCTCCCGACTGCTCCGGTTTGCGCGCCGCTTCGTCCTTTTTGTCGCCGCCGATCTCGAGCACCTGGCTCTTGGGTGGCGCGCCGGCCCGCTCCAGTTCTCCGGGCTCGGCGGCAACGACGTCGCCGGCGACGCGACTCAGCTTGCCGTCCTCGAAGAACACCGTCAATTGGCGCTTCCGGGGCTCGCCCCGGTTGCCCGGCTTGAAGAGATAGATGTAGTCCCAGCGGTCGGAATGGAACACGTCGGTCAGCAGCGGCGTGCCCAGAACGAAGCGCACCTGGTCCTTGGTCATGCCCGGCTTCAACTGGGCGACCATTTCCTGGCTCACGTAGTTTCCCTGCTGGATATCGATGCGATAGGGCGACACCAAGGACGCCACATCGGCCCGGCTGACGCAGGCAGCAAGCAGAAGCACAGGCAGGAGACGCAGAATGGCCATGGAGACGAAAGGTTTTTTTTGGGCGCGCGACAATATATCATAACGCTCTGCGCCCCCAGCACCCCGCCCCATGAGCAATTCACAGGATCTCAAGAGCATCGGCCTCAAGGCGACCTTTCCGCGCCTGAAGATACTCGACCTGTTCCAAAAGAGCGAACAGCGCCACATGACGGCCGAGGACGTTTATCGCCATCTGCTGGCGGAGGGCATGGACATCGGCCTGGCCACGGTCTACCGCGTGCTGACCCAGTTCGAGCAGGCCGGTCTGCTGGAGCGCCATTACTTCGAATCGGGCAAGGCCATCTTCGAATTGAACGAGGGGCATCACCACGACCATCTGGTGTGCCTGCAGTGCGGCAAGGTGGAAGAGTTCTACGACCCGGAGATCGAGCGCCGGCAGGTGAAGGTGGCGAAAGAGCGCGGCTTCAGCGTGCACGAGCATTCGCTCTACATCTACGCCGACTGCATCAAGCCCGACTGCCCCAACAAGAAGTAGGGCCAACCCGGGCTGACCAGGCTATTGCACGCGGCTGCGCGCCGTCCCAGCCTTCGCGGTGGCGCCGGGCTGCACTCCCAGCATTTCCTGCGCGTGCCTGCGCGTCGTCTCGGTGATGGTGACCCCGCCCAGCATGCGCGCGATCTCCTCAACCCGCCCCTGGGCATCCAGTTGCGTCACGCGGCTCGCCACCTGGCCGTCGCGCCCTTCCTTGGAGATCGACCACTGCCAGTCCGCCTGGGCCGCCACCTGGGGCAGATGGGTGACACACAGGACCTGGCGCGTCCGGCCGAGCTGCTTGAGCAGGCGCCCCACCACTTCGGCGACGCCACCGCCGATGCCCACATCCACCTCGTCGAACACCAGGGTGGGCACGGCCGCGGCACTGGCGGCAATGACCTGGATGGCCAGGCCGATGCGCGACAGCTCGCCGCCGGAGGCCACCTTGGCCAGCGCCGCCAGGGGCTGGCCGGCATGGCCCGACACCCGGTACTCCACGTCTTCCAGGCCGTGGGCGCCGCCCGCCTCGCGCGCGGTGAGGGCGACCTCGAAGCGCCCGCCGGGCATGGCCAGTTCCTGCATGGCCTGGGTCACGGCCCGGGACAGCCGGGCGGCCGCCTGACGGCGCGCCTCGCTCAGTTCCCTGGCACGGGCCGAATAGGCCTTGTGCAGGACCGCTTCGCGCTCCGCCAGGGCGGCGGCGTCCTGCAAGGTCTCCAGTTCCTCCAGCCGCGCGCGCCAGCGGGCCAGCAGTTCCGGCAGTTCCTCCGGCACCACCCGGTACTTGCGCGCCGCCGTCTGCACCGCGTCGATGCGCGCTTCGACTTCGCGCAGCCGCCCGGGATCGAGATCGAGGCGTTCGCGGTAGCGGCGCAAGGCATGGCAGGCCTCGTCCAGTTGAATCCGCGCGCTCTCCACCAGTTCCAAGGCCTCTTTCAGCCCGGAATCGTAGTCGCACAGGGGGCGCAGCCGGGCGGCCACCTGCTCGATCCGGGCCGCGGCGGCGTACTGGCCCTCGCCCAGCCCGTCCACGGCCTGGGCAGCCCCCTCCAGCAGGGCGGCGGCGTGGGCGAGGCGGCTGTGCTCCTGGTTGGTTTCTTTCCAGGCGGCGGCATCGAAATCCAGCGCCGCCAGCTCCTGCACCTGAAAGGCCAACATCTCCCGCTCGCGCGCGTGGGCTTCGATGTTTCTCTCCGTGGCAAGGCGTGCCTCGCGGGCCTTCTGCCAATCCCGGTAATGGGCGGCCACCTGGGCAGCCAGCGCGGCGCTGCCGCCGAAACCGTCCAGCAGGGCGCGCTGGGCATCGGCACGCAACAGGGAGTGATGGGCGTGCTGGCCGTGGATGTCGGCGAGAAAGTCCGCCAACTCGCGCACCTGCGCCAGGGTGGCGGGCGCACCGTTGATATAGGCGCGGGAGCGGCCGCCGGCATCCACCACGCGGCGCAGCAGGCAAGCGTCGCCGTCACCCTCGAAATCGTTGTCGCGTAGCCAGGAGGCGGCGGCACTGTCGGGCGCCAGGGCGAATTCCGCAGTGACCTCGGCCTTGTCGCGCCCGGCGCGCACCACCGCCGCGTCGCCGCGCTCGCCCAGGGCCAGGGACAAGGCATCGACAAGAATGGACTTGCCGGCGCCGGTTTCGCCGGTGAGAGCGCCGAAGCCGGCGGCGAAGTCCAGCTCCAGGCTGTCGACGATGACGAAATCGCGGATATGGAGCCGGCGCAGCATCAGTGCTTCTTGGGCGTCTCGCTCCAGTGCAGCTTCTCGCGCAGCATCTCGAAGTAGCTGTAATCGAGCAGATGCAGGAAGCGCACGGAGTGGCGCGAGCGGAAGATCCTCACCGCGTCCTCGGCGGCCAGGTCGAAGCGCGACTGGCCGTCGAAATGCACCCGCGCCACGTGAGGCGGCAGCAGGCGGATCTCGATGCGGCTGCGGTCGCTGATGGTGATCGGCCGGTTCGACAGGGCGTGGGGGCACAGGGGCACCAGGGCAATGCCGGGCACCGCCGGGTGCAGGATGGGGCCGTTGGCCGACAGGGCGTAGGCGGTCGAGCCGGTGGGCGTGGCGACGATCATGCCGTCGGAGCGCTGGTTGTAAATGAACTCGCCGTCGATATAGACGGCGAACTCGATCATGCGGCCCAGTTCGCCCTTGTTGACCACCACGTCGTTCAGGGCCAGATTGCCGCACACCTGCTCGCCGCGGCGCCACACCTCGGTGTCGAGCAGGAAGCGCTCCTCGGTCTTGAACTTGCCCTCCAGCAGCTCCGACACGCTGTCGAGCATGGTGTCCCGGGCGATGTCGGTCATGAAACCAAGCCGGCCCTGGTTCACGCCGACCAGGGGAACCTGGTACTGGGCCAGGCGGCGCGCGCTGTTGAGCAGGGTGCCGTCGCCGCCGAGCACCACCGCCAGGTCGGCGCGCAAGCCGATGTCTTCGTAGGAACCCACGCCGAAACCGTTGGCGCCGACGGAAGCTGCGGTATCCTCCTCGATCAGCACGTCGATGGCGCGGCTCTTGAGAAAATCCGCCAGCGTCGCCAGGGACTCGGCGATTTCCGGACTCTGGTATTTGCCGATGAGGGCAATGGTGCGGAATGGCGAATTCATCGCCAAATTAAACCACAAACGGCGCTCTTGACGCAGCCACACCCCGCCCCAATCTTTGTAAAATGGATTCGATGCTGGACCGACGCGCCCAAATACTGCTGAAGACGCTGATCGAACGCTATATCGCGGAAGGTCAGCCCGTGGGCTCGCGCGCCCTGTCGAAATACTCCGGCCTGGAGCTGTCGCCGGCGACGGTGCGCAACGTCATGTCCGACCTGGAGGAAATGGGCTTCATCGCCAGCCCCCATACCTCGGCCGGCCGCATCCCCACGCCCAAGGGCTACCGCTTCTTCGTCGATACCCTGCTCACCGTCCAGCCCCTGCCCGAGCAGGCGCGCCACCAGATCGAGGAGCACTTCCACCCGGACCATCCCCAGCGCCTGATCAGCTCGGCGTCCCAGCTCCTGTCGGAGCTGACCCGTTTCGCCGGCGTGGTGGTGGCGCCGCGGCGCCAGGCGCCGCGCATCCGCCAGGTGGAGTTCCTGGGTCTGTCGGAGAAGCGCATCCTGCTGATCATCGTCACCCAGGACGGCGACGTGCAGAACCGCATCCTGTTCACCCAGCGGGCCTATACCCCGAGCGAACTGACCACGGCGGCGAACTACCTCAACCAGAACTTCGCCGGCCTCGATTTCGAGCAGATCCGCTTACGCCTGCAGGAGGAGCTGAAGCAGTTGCGCGCCGACATGACCGAGCTGATGACCGCCGCCGTGGAAGCGGGCAACGAGGCGGTCAGCGACGCCTCCGGCCAGTACGTCATTTCCGGCGAGAAGAACCTGCTGGACGTGGAAGAGCTGTCTTCCAACATGGCACGGCTGCGCGAGCTGTTCAACCTGTTCGAGCAGAAGACCGCCCTGGTGCAACTGCTGGAGATCTCCAACCGCGCCGAGGGCGTGCAGATCTTCATCGGCGGCGAGTCGGGACTGGCGCCCCTGGACGAATGCAGCGTCATCACGGCGCCCTATGAAATGGCTGGCCGGGTGGTGGGCTCGGTGGGCGTCATCGGACCGACGCGCATGGCCTATGAGCGGGTGATTCCCATCGTCGACATCACCGCCAAGCTGTTGTCGAGCGCTCTGTCGGCGCTGTGATGGACCGCTACCGGCCGGAGCCGCCCCACCGCCACGGCACGCCGGCCCGCAGTGCGGTGCTGCTGGTCAATCTGGGCAGCCCCGATGCGCCCACCAGGGCGGCGCTGCGCCGCTACCTCAAGGAATTCCTGTCCGACCGGCGCGTGGTGGAAATCCCGCGCCCCCTGTGGTGGCCCATTCTCCACGGTGCCATTCTCACCACCCGTCCGGCCGCTTCCGCGCAAAAGTATGCCGCGATATGGACGCCCGAGGGCTCCCCCTTGCAGGTGCACACGGAGCGCCAGGCGAAACTGTTGCGCGGCTATCTGGGCCGGGCCGGCCACGGTAATGTGGTGGTCGAATACGCCATGCGCTACGGCCGGCCGGCCGTGGCCGAGGTGCTGGACAGGCTCAAGGCGGGCGGAGCCAAGCGCATCCTGGTGGTGCCGCTCTATCCCCAGTACGCCGCCAGCACCACGGCCAGCGTGTGGGACGCGCTCGCCGCGTGGATGGGCAAGACGCGCAACCTGCCGGAAGTGCGCTTCGTGCGCGACTTCCACGACCATCCGGGCTACATCGGAGCGCTCGCGGCAGCGGTGAACGAGCACTGGACGGCGCACGGGCGGCCCGACAAGCTGATCATGAGCTTCCACGGCGTGCCGCGCTTCACCCTGGAGCGGGGCGATCCCTACCACTGCGAGTGCCGCAAGACCGGGCGCCTGCTGGCGCAGGAACTGGGCCTGAAGGAGGGCGAATGGCTGCTGACCTTCCAGTCGCGCTTCGGCCGCGCAGAGTGGCTCAAGCCCTATACCCAGCCGACCCTGGAAGAGCTGGCGCGCCGCGGCATCCGGCGCGTGGATGTGCTGTGCCCGGGCTTCGTGGCGGACTGCCTGGAGACCCTGGAAGAGATCGGCCTGGAATGCAAGAGCGCCTTCCTCGGCGCCGGCGGCAAGGAGTTCCACTTCATCCCCTGCCTCAACGAGCGGCACGAGTGGATCGCAGCGCTCGCCGCCCTGGTCGGGGATCACCTGGGCAACTGGCTGTCGCTGCCGCAACCATCGCCCCAGGAACTGGCGGCATCGGCCGCCCGGGCACAGGCCCTGGGCGCCAGGACATAGGAGAAAAACAATGCGCCTGCTGTTGCGCTGGGCCATCAACGCCCTGGTCCTGCTGGGGATTCCCTACCTGCTCGAGTCGGTGCGGGTGGACAGCTTCTACACGGCCTTGATCACGGCCCTGGTACTGGGCCTGGTCAATGCCCTGATCCGTCCCGTGCTGATCCTGCTCACCCTGCCGATCACCGTTCTTACCCTGGGTTTGTTCGCCCTGGTGATCAACGGCCTGCTGTTCTGGTTCGTGGCGAGCTTCGTGAAGGGCTTCTATGTGGAGGGGTTCTGGGCGGCCTTCTTCGGCGCCCTGCTCTACAGCGTATTCTCTTCGCTGCTCAACATGCTGCTGCTCGGCGGCGGCGAGCGCCGCGCCGGGTAACCGAACTGCGGTCCGACAGCGGCGCGGCGTCGATCCACGTTATCCGACGCGCGACATATGCTTGCGGCAGCGCGTGGCACCCGGGTTGAACTCTCCGCTCATGCCCCTGATGGCCGCGCGCCGTGCCTTGACCGCCAACTGAAAGGCACCCTTCTCACCGTACTTGTTCACCGAAAACTTGATGCGCTTGCTGCGCCCGTTGGGCAGCACCCACGAGGCCACCCAGAACCAGCGACGCTCTTCCGGCGGACGGTCCTTGGTCTCCGAAGCACAATAACGGCATACGCCCACCACGCCGGACTTGTTGTTCTTCTTGCGAATCTGGGCGTGCTCGCGCTTGGACAGGGGCGGATACTTGGCGATGATCTGGTCGCGGAAGGACTTGGCGGCCATGAGTGCTTTCTTCTTGCCGCCGTAGACGCCGTCGCTGAACTGCCGGCGATGGATTGTTCCGCGTCGCTGGATCGTCACCAGCCAGCCGTGGGTGCGACTGGACTCGTTGTCCACCCGGGTGATGCCGTAAATGGGAGTCATCCGCTTCACCTCGTCTTCTCCCTCAACAAAATGTAGTGATCCGTCCTACAAGCAAGCCGGCCGGGGCCGGCAGCTTTGCCCCGGCATTCCAGGTTTCGGCAGGTTTCGGGAAAACTTTAGTACCCGGGCTTGAAGGGCGTCGCCAGGCCCCTACATGAGCCGGAAAGGACACCCAGGAGAGTTCAAGTGCAAGACACCATCCACCTCGTCTGCCCCCACTGCGCGACGGTCAATCGTCTCCCCGCCGCGCGCCTGACCCAGTCGCCTTCGTGCGGCAAGTGCAAGAAACCCCTGTTTACCGGACAGCCCCTGGAACTCGATGCCGCCGCCTTCGCCGCCCAGGTGGAGCGCAGCGACATTCCCGTGGTCGTGGATTTCTGGGCGCCCTGGTGCGGGCCCTGCCGCATGATGGCGCCGGCCTTTGCCCAGGCGGCCCGGCAGTTGGAGCCGCGCTACCGCCTGGCCAAGCTCAACACCGAGGAGCAGCCGGCGCTGGCCAGCCGCTTCGGCATCCGCAGCATCCCCACGCTGGTGATGTTCCGCAAGGGCCAGGAGCTTGGCCGCCAAGCGGGCGCCATGGATGCGGGCAGTCTGGTGCGCTGGATCACCAGCCGGCGCTGAGCCGCCCGCTGATCTCCGCGAACAATGCCTCCCGGTCCGCGGGCGACGCCCGCTCCAGCGCCGCTTGCCAGGCGGGGAACAGCCCCGCCTCCTCGCGCTGCTCGTGCTTGGCCAGGGTGCCGGAGAGAATTGCCAGGAAGGCGCCGGCCGACCCGTTCCCCTCCTCTAGAGCCATCTCCGTCAGGGCCATCTGCTGCAGGATCTCGGCGTGCTCGCGCAGCATGACCGAAGTGGGATCGTCACCCAGGGGCGAACGGGGTGCGCTGAACCGGGGCACCAGGACATCGTTCTCCACGGCGATGTGGCTGCGCAGGGCCCGAGCGAATTCGGCCAGCACCGGAGCCGCGGCCGGCCGGTCGCCCGCCCCGTGTAGCCGCAGCCCCTGGCTCAACAGAACGTCAAGCCGCTGGTGATGTCGTAACAGCAGGTCGATCACGCCCTGGGGCGAAACGTCCTCGGTGCACAACAGCGTCACGGCGAACCCGGTTTCGCCGGCGGTCTCCACCTGCCAGCGCAGGGTGCCGCGCAGATGGTTGTTGACGGCCTGCAGCAACAGGTCGGGCGCCTCACCCACGCGCAGGTGCAGGCGCTGCCCCGGGCGCAGCGCGCCGACCGCGTTGAGAACGGCGCCTCGCCTGCGGCTCGGGGGGACGGAAGTCAGATCGAGATCGAAGTCCGGCTGGGTCATGACGGCAACGCCTCCTGCTCGGGAAATATTAGCAGATCCTTATTTTTCATTCCTCCCCTTGAAATCCGGCCGGGCGCCTCAATTGTGCAACCTGATCTACCAGGGAGATTGAACCGTTATGCAAGAGAACCCGCAGCTTCCCCAGTCCGATGAACCCCAGACCATGGGCGAGCCCAGCGCCGCACCGGCCGAGGACAGCACCGAGACCATGCCGAGCACGGAAGAGCTGCTGCGCCAGGCGGAGCTGAAGGCCGCCGAGCACCACGACGCCTGGCTGCGCGCCAAAGCCGAGGCCGAAAACGTGCGCCGCCGCGCCCAGGAGGATATCGCCAAGGCCCACAAATTCGCCGTGGAGAAGTTCGCCCAGGAACTGCTGGCCGTCAAAGACAGCCTGGAGGCCGCCCTGGCGACGGAGAACGCCACTCTGGAAAACATGAAGGCCGGCGTCGAGCTGACGCTCAAGCAGCTCGTCGGCGCCTTCGAGAAGCACGGCCTGACGGAGATCAATCCCGTGGGCGAGAAGTTCGATCCCCACCGCCACCAGGCCATCACCATGGTGGAAGCAGACGGCGAGCCCAACCGGGTGCTCAACGTGCTGCAAAAGGGCTATGCCCTGCACGAGCGCGTCATCCGGCCGGCGCTGGTGGTGGTATCGACCGCCAAGGCTGCACAAGGCACTTGAGATCACGGCGGAAAGCCCCATATCCATCACCAGTCAGCCGCTTGGGAAGCGGCATTCGAAGAAATCCAGACACGAGGAACGAACATGGGAAAGATCATCGGAATTGACCTGGGCACGACCAACTCCTGCGTCGCCGTCATGGAGGGCGGCAAGCCCAAGGTTATCGAGAATTCGGAAGGCTCGCGCACCACGCCGTCCGTCGTCGCCTATACGGAGGACGGCGAGATCCTGGTGGGCGCGCCGGCCAAGCGCCAGGCAGTGACCAACGCCAAGAACACGCTGTTCGCGGTGAAGCGCCTGATCGGCCGCCGCTTCGAAGAGAAGGAAGTGCAGAAGGACATCGACCTGATGCCCTACAAGATCGTCAAGGCCGACAACGGCGACGCCTGGGTGGAAGTGCGCGGCAAGAAGATCGCGCCGCCGGAGATCTCCGCCCAGGTGCTGCGCAAGATGAAGAAGACGGCGGAAGACTACCTCGGCGAGGAGGTGACCGAGGCGGTCATCACGGTGCCGGCCTACTTCAACGACTCCCAGCGCCAAGCCACCAAGGACGCGGGCCGCATCGCCGGACTCGAAGTCAAACGCATCATCAACGAGCCCACGGCGGCGGCGCTCGCCTTCGGCATGGACAAGAAGGCCGGCGACCGCAAGATCGCCGTCTACGACCTGGGCGGCGGCACCTTCGACATCTCCATCATCGAGATCGCCGAGGTCGAGGGCGAGCACCAGTTCGAGGTGCTGTCGACCAACGGCGACACCTTCCTCGGCGGCGAGGACTTCGACCAGCGCCTGATCGACTACATCGTCACCGAATTCAAGAAGGAGCAGGGCGTCGATCTCAAGAACGACGTGCTGGCGCTGCAGCGCCTGAAGGAGGCGGCGGAGAAGGCCAAGATCGAGCTCTCAAGCAGTCAGCAGACCGAGATCAACCTGCCCTACATCACCGCTGACGCCACGGGCCCCAAGCACCTGGCCATGAAGATCACCCGGGCCAAGTTCGAGAGCCTGGTCGACGACCTCATCGAGCGCACCATCGAGCCCTGCCGCATCGCCATCAAAGACGCCGGCATAAAGGTGAGCGACATCGACGACGTCATCCTGGTGGGCGGCATGACGCGCATGCCCAAGGTGCAGGAGAAGGTGCGCGAGTTCTTCGGGCGCGAGCCGCGCAAGGACGTGAACCCGGACGAGGCCGTGGCCATCGGCGCCGCGATCCAGGCGGGCGTGCTCAAGGGCGAGGTGAAGGACGTGCTGCTGCTGGACGTCACGCCGCTGTCCCTGGGCATCGAGACCCTGGGCGGCGTCATGACCAAGCTGATCCCGAAGAACACCACCATCCCGACCAAGGCGACCCAGGTGTTCTCGACTGCCGAGGACAACCAGACGGCCGTGACCATCCACGTGCTCCAGGGCGAGCGCGAGATGGCCGCCGGCAACAAGAGCCTGGGGCAGTTCAACCTGACCGACATCCCGCCGGCGCCGCGCGGCATGCCGCAGATCGAGGTGACGTTCGACATCGATGCCAACGGCATCCTGCATGTATCGGCCCGGGACAAGGCTACCGGCAAGGAGAACAAGATCCGCATCCAGGCCAACTCGGGCTTGTCCGAGGAGGAAATCCAGCGCATGGTGAAGGACGCCGAAGCCCATGCGGAGGAAGACCGCAAGCTGCACGAGCTGGTGGATGCCCGCAACCGGTGCGACGCCATGATCCACAGCGTCAAGAAGGCGCTCGCCGATCACGGTGACAAGGTCGGAAGCGACGAAAAGTCCAAGATCGAGGCTGCCATCAAGGAGGCCGAAGAAGCGATCAAGGGCAACGACAAGTCGGCCATCGAGGCCAAGACCCAGGCCCTGGCCATGGCCTCCCAGAAGCTGGGCGAGAAGATCTACGCCCAGCAGCAACAGGCCGGCGCCGAAGCGGCGGCTGGCGCGGCGGGCGGGGCCAAGAAGGACGAAGGCGACGTGGTGGACGCCGAGTTCACCGAAGTCAAGGACAAAAAGTGACGAGTGACAAGTGACGGGGCAGGCGCTAAGCTCGCCCCTCACTTCGTTGCTCACCCGTCACCCGTCACAGAATGGCGAAAAAAAGAGATTACTACGAAGTCCTGGGCGTCAACCGCGACGCATCCGAAGAGGACATCAAGAAGGCCTACCGCCGGCTGGCCATGAAATACCATCCGGACCGCAATCCGGACAACCCCAAGGCCGAGGAGTCTTTCAAGGAAGCCAAGGAAGCCTACGAAATCCTGTCGGACGCCCAGAAGCGCGCGGCCTACGACCAGTACGGCCACGCGGGCGTCGATCCCCAGGCGGGCATGGGTGCCGGGGGGTTCGGCGGCTTCGCCGACGCCTTCAGCGACATCTTCGGCGACATCTTCGGCGGCGGCCGCGGCGGGCGGGGCGGCGTCTATCGCGGCGCCGACCTGCGCTACAACCTGGAGATCTCCCTGGAGGAAGCGGCGCGCGGCACGGAAACCCGCATCCGCATCCCCACCATGGAGGAGTGCGACACCTGCCGCGGCACCGGCGCCAAGCCCGGCACCCATCCGGTCACCTGCGGCACCTGCGGCGGTGCCGGCCAGGTGCGCCTGCAGCAGGGTTTCTTCTCCATCCAGCAGACCTGTCCCAAGTGCCACGGCACCGGCAAAGTCATTCCCGAGCCGTGCCCGGCCTGCCACGGCGCCGGACGGGTGAAGCGCCACAAGACCCTGTCGGTCAAGATCCCCGCCGGCATCGACGAAGGCGACCGCATCCGCCTCGCCGGCGAAGGCGAAGCGGGCGTGGCCGGGGGACCGCCCGGGGATTTGTACGTGCAGATCCACCTCAAGCCGCATCACGTCTTCCAGCGCGATCACGACGATCTCCATTGCGAGATGCCCATCAGCTTCACCGTGGCGGCCCTGGGCGGCGAGATCGAAATCCCCACCCTGGACGGCGCCGCCAAGATCCGCATCCCGCCGGAGACGCAAACGGGCAAGGTGTTCCGCCTGCGCGGCAAGGGCATCAAGGGCGTGCGCAGCCACACCTCGGGCGACCTGCTGTGCCACGTGGTGGTGGAAACTCCGGTCAATCTCACCGAGAGGCAGAAAGAACTCCTGCGCGAGTTCGAAGCCATCAACGAATCCGAAGGCGGCCGCCACAACCCCCGCTCCAAGTCGTGGATGGACAAGGTCAGGG
>DYIB01000081.1:6541-15165 GCA_020723855.1 Uliginosibacterium gangwonense | reverse complement strand
CCGCGTGACCTACGACGTCAGCTCCAAGCCGCCGGCGACGATTGAGTGGGAGTGATCCCGCGTCCGGCATCCGCCGATACGGGCAGTCAGCTCAGCATTGCCTGCACGGCCTTGATGATGGGGGCGTCGTTCTTGTGGGTCAGGATTTCAGGCAGTCTGTCGATCGGGATCAGCATGACGGCCTGGCTTTCCCAGCCCATGTCGCCGGGGTGGCCGCTGATACGGCGGGCTAGGTAATAGCGGGTGTAGCTCGTTGATCGGGGCACATCCACCAGAAAACGGGTTAGCTGTACGCGGAGGCCGGCTTCTTCGTAGGCTTCCCGGATCGCGGCGGCTTGCAGGCTAGTGCCGGGGGAGTAGGTGCCCTTGGGGAAGGTCGCCTGGTAACCGCCGTAGGCGTTGCTGGGGGCCACTGCCCAGACACGCCCGTCGTCCTCGACGATGACCACGCCGGCTGCGGCTTTCTTGCCTTTGGGGAGGTTGAGGTCGGGTTCTTCCACCGGATGTTGCTCAGCCAATCGCTGCCACCCGGCATGGTCGGTTGGCGCATCAACCCACGAGTCAAAGGGTATTGCTGCAAGTTCTGACGGCATCGGGCCATCCGGGATGACGATGGCGATGCTCTCGGGATCCTGCCAGGTCCACAGGGCCGTGGGCGTGCTGGGGTGGGCGAGCTTGACGGGATTGCCGTTATCATCGCGGCGCGGGTGTACCGGCGGGCCGGGCTGGAGAACTTCTTCCTCGTCCTCGAGTGCGTCGTCTTCCTCCAGTTCTACATCCAGGGCCTCCAGCTCGCGCAGCAATTCCTCGAAGCGGGATTGCTGATTTTCGTCAACAGGCACTTCGTCGAAATCCTCCGGGTTCTCTTCAGGCACGAGGCAATTCCCGGCTTCTTCGTCCCTCTGCATGAAGCGTGAGCGGTTCGCCCAGGTGAAGTCACTGAGTGTTACATCCGGGAAGTAAAGCGTGTGAGTCCCCAGGATCACACTGGCAGTGAATTCGCGCAGGACGGCGACAAACTCGAACAGCGCGTTCAGGTTGTGAGGAGACGAGTCATTGGCCCAGTCGGCGATGATTTTTGCAATTGCCGTCGACAGGCCGGCCAGTCCTTCGCTGAGGATGCAGTGCAGGTTCTCATCGGCGTACCAGTCCGGGTCCAGCGCCAGCGTCCGGATGATGGCCTTGCCCAAACCCTGCTCGGTGCGCCAGGCTTCCAGCCCGTGGAAGCTCTCGTCAGCACCGCTGAGCACCGATGCAATGCGTTCGTTGGCGTTCAGCACATCGGAGAAGCTGGCGGGTTCATAATCGGGCAAGGCATCCAGCCCGGAACAGTATTTGGGCAGCTCCTTGCAGAGGATGCGCCAGAAATAGGGGGCAATCAGCTCCATGATCACGGACGGAGAACCCAGATAGCCGGGCTGCGTCGCCTCCTTCAGGGCAGAGACGAAGCTTGACTCGTGGGGCTGATGGGCCTCGTCGCTGGCGTAATAGCTCAGCACGTCGAGCAAGGTATTCCAGGCGTCATCGCGGGTGCCGCCATAGTCGGGCCCCAGGTTGATCCTTACCCTGCGCGCAACCCCGCCGTCACCGTCGTCGTCGAACACCACCTCGTACATCTTGATGCCCGTCCAGCTGCGGTGGATATGCAGGATGTTGTCCTCAAAGTAGAGGAACCACTTCTCGTCCTGATCGGACGGGACGAACCCGCGCCGGAGGTTGCGCATGTGCGCGGCGTTGAAATGCAGCTCTATCTTCATGTCCTCATACGAGGCAGGCATCGGCTTGAGGTCTGGCCAATCGCTCTTGGTGGCGATATGCATGGTTGCGGCTCCGTTGCAAAAGGGCTTCACGCCCTCATTGAATCGGCCTGCAGGGCAGTCACAACCGGCAGGCCTTTGGTTCAAGAGGACAATCCGCGTGCAGGCTTTTCCTGTTCTCGCTCATGACTGGGAAGCGTCAGGCCCAGGCACGGCTGCTTCCAGCAACTGGCGGATATAGCTATCCCCATCTTCCTCCTGAAACAGGATGTGTTTTTTCTGCATCTCGCCCTTGGTGATGCCCCAAAGCTTGCTCATTTCATGCGAGGGCGTGTTCGAGACGATGAAGGATTCGAGCACAACATCAGGCTGCCCCAGCCGTTTCTCGATGTCCTTGATGGTTTCGTAGAAGCTGATCTTGGGGTCCTGCAGGCCCACGTTCCGGATGCCTTTGGGGTCGACAAACGTCACGCGCTGCCGTTTGCCTTCGAGCTGCCAGATGATGAAGTCCGGGTGGAAGTTTCCGGCCTCGAAGAAGCCGACGCCACGGCCCTTGCTCAGGTTGCGCAGCAGGTAGAGTTCGCGTTCCGCAAAATAGCCGGGGTTGGCGTCGTGGAACGCCTTCAGGTCCTCGATGAACCGGCGCTCGCCCTTGTTGAGCGGGGCGGGTGAGATCTCGACTGCACTGCCGTCCAGGAACAGCAACGGCTGGTAGAGGTGTCGCCCGAACCAGATCGCCTTGAGGCCCCGGAACTCCCAGTCCTTCAGATTCCCTTGCTCGATGGCCTCTTTCAGCTCTTTCAGTTTGGCGACGATTTCCTGCTGCGATTCCTCGATCAGGATCCGGTAACCGTATTCGGCGCCATCCTCGTTCAGCATGGATGGGAAGTTGGGATCGTCGTCGGTGAGGTCACGGTACTCCAGGTGCGGCAGTTCCCACTCTTTCTTGCGGAAGGTGTAGTAGCGCTCCACGTACTTGCGCAGCAGGGCCTGGGCGATCTCCTGCCATACGCGCACCTTTTCGAACGCGTCGAAGGCCAGCTCCGACGCGGGGATCAGCAGCCGGTACCAGCTGGTGTCCATCAGCAAAGCAGCGATGCCGGAACGGGGCAGGTTGAGGTTGTGCCAGCCACGCTCGGCCTTGAAACGTTCGAGGTCGAAGTACAGCTGGTCGAGGTCCAGGAAGGCGATGTGCTGCTTCGTCAGGTGCGCCTCATTGGGGGCGCCTTCGTCCTCGCTGCCCGATACCCCGTCGGACTTCATGGCCTGGATCTTCGGGTACCAGTTCAGCACCACCTGGTTCTTCTGCAGGTAGGCCGTGGCGGGCTCAAGGTCGGGGCGCGGGGGCTGGAGGGTCGGAACCGGCCCCAGCTTGCGGAAGGCGTCGCCAAACTCGGTCTTGACGCCGTTGATCTCCTTCTTGAGGCGGATCGTCTTGAGCGGCTTCGTGCCCAGGTTCCGGATGACCGGCAGGATGAATTCGATGCGTTCTTCGTTGGCGGGTAATCCTTCATCTTCCAGGAACTTCCGGAACTGTTCCATGTAGTCGGCGCGGACGCCGAAGATATGCAGCGTTTCGAGCAGGTCGATGTACCTGGGCCGTTTCAGTCCCGTGGGGAGGGTTGCACGCACGCTGCGCTTGAGGCTCATGCCGTAACCCTTCAACCGCACACCGCGGCCGAAGAGCTGGATGATCTGCGTGCCCTCGCTGCGCCCAACGTTCATCAGTCCCATGGTGCTCACGCGCCAGCTGCTCCAGCCCTCGGTGAACTTCTTCGAACCAATGAGCACGTTGATGGCGGAGTGCGGCTTGTCCAGCTCGTGGAACAACGAGCCGGAGAATTCCCGCTCGGCGACATGCAAGCCGCTGGCTTCGCACAGCTTGACCAGCTTGGCGTCGTCACCGACGTTGATGACGCCAAAGAACGCGTTGTCGCCCACGCGCACGCCGATTTCGCCGGCGGCACCCTTCAGGTTCTCGACGTGCAGCAGGCCGCCTGCGGGAGCGTTGAACAGGGTCGCCAGTGTTTCGTCGAAGATCTGTTCCGGCGACAGGCCGCAGGTGTTCAGGTAGGCGAAACGGCCCGCGAACAGGTTCTTGCCGGTGGCCGTCAGCAACCCCTCGTTCAGCACGCGCCGGATGCGCTCGGTGCTGTCCTGGCGATTCGCCACGTAGGTGGCCAGGAACTTCAGGATGGCCACGACGTCGGACACATCCTTCTTGTCCTCCTTGCGCACGGCATTGACGCTGCCGCCCACGAAGACCCACAACGGCTTTTCGATGTTGAACGGGCGCAGGCTCGCTTCCTGTTCCCGGTACAGCCGCTGCTGCTGGAAGAACGACAGCAGGCAGGCGGTGAGGTAGGTCCTCATCCATTCCTCGTTGCGGTCGTCCTCGAGGTTGAGGATGTGATAGTCCTTGCCGAAACCGTCGCCGTAGAACCAGCGGTAGGAATAGTCGAACAGCGTGCTGCGCGCGTAGAGGTCGGTCAGGTCCCGGTTTCCGGCCACGGCCTGGCCGAAGGTGGCGGAATATTCGAACGAGAAGCCCTTTTCACACAGCGCGTTGCGGAACTTCATCCAGGCCCCGTCACCGCCTGCCGAAGCACCGCGGTGCCCTTCATCGACGAGGACAAGGTTGTTGCCCTCGAAGGCATCCACGGCCACTGTCTTCTCGCCCATCTCCTCCTTCAGCTTGGTGACCTCCAGGATTTCCACCGCACGGCCGGCGAACAGGCCGCGTCCGTCCTTGTTGAAGGTCTCCGCCTCGATACCCGACTTCTGGAACTCGCGCAGATGCTGCTGCGACAGCCCTTCGTTGGGCGTGAGCAGGATGATCCGGTTCAGCTCACGCGAAAGACCATGCGTTTCCAGAAAACGCTGGTACTGGAGGATGTTGGCATGCATGAGCAGCGTCTTGCCGCTGCCGGTGGCCATCCAGAACGCGATCTTGTTGAGCTGGAGACGGGGATCCTCGGACTCGTCCAGTGCCGCGATCCGGTCCGCTTCCGGGAGCGTCTCGTTCAGCGCCGCAATGCGCGCGTTGAGCGCCTGCCGCAGGCCGGCGGGGTCGCGGAAGTGGCGGTCGAGGTAGATTTCCGTGAACAGCAGCGCCAGGTACTGGAAGTACTTCCAGACGATCGGTTCTTCGCCCCGGGTGATCCTCCGGTCGTTGAGACGTTGCGTGACTGAAACGATGGCCTGGTCGTATTCCAGCAGCTGTTCGTCAGACAGCTCCGGCCTGTTCTCCGGGGGCAGGTGCAGGCACAGGGCGTGGTGGAAGCGGTGGATGTTGTCCGCATCCAGTCCTTCCAGCGACTCGTCTTTCAAGTGAGCGGCGAGCTGGTCGAAACGCTCGACCCCGAACAGACCGAGCAGCCACTGGTTGAGGGCGAGCTTGCGGTTGAACGGCAACGACGCGCGGGGCGCGGCGGCCAGGCCGCGCGCAGACGCCTTGGGCGAAGCTGCATCGTTCTTGCGAGGACGTCCGCGCGGCATCAGGCAGCCTCCTTCCGCTTGTCGCTCATTGGATAGCAGCTACGGCGTTTGTTGATCATTTTTGATAACAAAGTGATCGACAAGGCGCCTTGTTGTGAATGGGTGAGCATCAAAACACCTCCCTGCCTTCGGCGATGTTGAGCAGCGCCGGAAAGACCAGCACCGCTGAGCGGCGCCCGCTGGACTCCATTAACTCTTTGATAATCTTGTGTTTTTTGAGGACGCCCAGAAACCGCCGGGCGGTCGGCGCCGGGATGCCGGCCATCTGGACGAAGTCCGAGGCGCTGAAGATGGGGCGGGCAAACAGCCACTCCAGGGCGTGGACCGCGTACTGGGAGCGGGTCATCTCCGGCAGGCGGAGTTTGAGGCTCCCATGCAGTTCGAGGATGGCCTGCGTGCGACGCAGGTTCTCCTCAGCCTGGGTCCGCACGGCTTCCAGGAAGAAGCCGCACCATCCCGTCCAGTCGTCGTCCCGGGAGACGGCCAGCAGCCGTTCGTAGTACTCGTCCCGGTGTGCCTCCAGCCAGGCGCTGAGGTAGAACATGGGCCGCCGAATCAGGCCCTTCTGCCACAGGAAGAGGGGCACCAGCATACGCCCCAGCCGGCCGTTGCCGTCCAGGAACGGGTGCAGGGCCTCGAACTCTGCGTGGAGGATGGCAAGCTGGATCAGCCGGTCTGGCGCCTCCTCGTGCAGGTATCTCTCCCAGGCGCTCATGGCATCGGGTAGCTTGTCGGCGCCGATGGGGACGAACCTCGCCTGCTCGATGGCGCAGCCGCTTGGGCCAATCCAGTTGGGAATGCGCCTGTACTCCCCCGGCGCCTTATTTTGGCCCCGCACCCCGTCTAGCAGCACCCGGTGCATCTCGCGGATCACCCGCTGGGACAGGGGCAACTCTGCCAGGAGTCGCTCGGCCTCGCGCATTGCCGCACGGTAGTTCAGTACTTCGCGGATGTCCTCGCGGCGCTCGGGGGAAATGTCCTCCCGGCCCGCCTCGAACTCCAGCACCTCGCCCATCGTGGCCTGGGTACCTTCGATACGCGACGAGAGCACCGCTTCCTGGGTGGTCAGCGGCGAGAGCAGGATGTCCGGGTTCGGCACGGCAGCCAGCATGCCGTCGTAGCGGGCCACCGCTGCCGCGGCCGGACCGAGCTGCGGAATGAGCCGCGGCCAGTCCAGTTCCCGAGGTGGAAAGCGGCTTTCGTGGTAATGGACCGGGGCCATTACATCCCCTCCATTTCGAACATCAGGCGGAAGAAGTCCTCCTCGATCAGGCGCACTTTCCAGGTTTCGTCCGGGGCTTTGAGGTTCTCCAGGTTGTTGTCGCCGTTGACGTAGATCAGGTCGAATTCACTGTCCTTGCTGGAGTAGCCCTGCTTGCGGAACCACTCGTCCAGCACCAGGTTGTCGCGTTCGATGCCTTCCGGGGCCTCGCCACCCGGGCGCTTGCGCCAGATGACGAGCGTGCGGCGGCCGTCCGGCGTGGTGCCGGTCACGGTGCGGAACCACCACGGGCCTTCCGGGTCCTCCTTCAGGCGGCCGTCCAGCAGCAGCCGGCGCGGCGCATCCGCCGGCAGGTCCGGATCGTCGTCGCGGCGGAACGCGGCGCTGTAGGTGCGGGGCGCGGCGATGTGGTCCACCTTGAGGCCGATCAGCCAGTTGAAGGTCTCCAGAAGGTCGACGTTGACCTCGCGGGACTCGTCCGAACCCGGGCGCTTGACCTTCAGCCTGTAGGCCGTGGGGTCCATGAAGGCGGACACGTTCAGCAGCGACTGGCTGCCGCGCGTTTCCACGTCCAGCATGTAGCGCAGCAGGTACTGCTCCCGGAAGCCGTCCGCCCCCTGGGCCTGCGGGCTGTCGAGCAGGCTTTGCTGTACCTCGGTACGGCGCAGCTCCAGGTTGTTCAGCGTGTCCTCGTAGGACTCGAGGCGGATCACCTTCATGATCCGCGGGCTGCGCTCGGCCTCCTCAGCGGTGGCGAGCCGCTTGGGCTTACCGTCCTTCCACTCGGGGGTGTAAGAGACCTTCTTCTGGCGAGGAAGGAGAACTGTGTCGAAATGCTCTCCCTGTTCAACAAGGACGTATTTTCTGTTTCCTCCATCTTTGCGGTTCAGGCTGATTACTGCGTGACCAGTGGTTCCGGAACCCGCAAAGAAGTCAAGCACGCAGCCAGTCGAGGTCACGCTAGACCCAATGAGGTGCTCATATAGGGATACTGGGTGGCAATACGGAAACTCCAGTCCTAACTTGTCTACATCATTTTTACCCCGCCCGGCCTCTTGAAGAACGGACGACATCTGTCGTCTTGATTCCTCTGTCAGGAACAGCTTTCGCCTTGGTTGTGTCGTTTCATCCGGGCCAAAAAGGATCATGTTGGCCTTAATCAATTCCTGCATGGTTTCGGGTGACCGTGACCATCCGTTAGGAGGAACCGGGCATGGCTTCTTGGTTACCGGATGAATTAGAGGGACAAAGAACTTTGGGTCCATGCGTGGTTCTGGAGCCGCCAGCCCTGCGCTCTGGTAAACGCGCCCGTCATCGTCTAAGAAGCAATAAGCCCGTTCGCCTCCTGTAAGGCCATCTACGCTCTTAATCCAGCTCGAAAACTCCCTCTTGGCCTTCTCAGTGACGCCTTCGTGCGTTGCGATGATCTCCTTAGCGCGATCAAGGATCATGCGTTGAGCGTCGTTTCGCACATAGACCGATGCTACAGATTTTGAGCACCACAGGACATATTCGTGCTGAGTTGCAATTCCTTGGCGACCCAGCATTGGATTCTTCTTGTCCCAAATGATGGTGCCAAGAATGTTTAGGTCCAGGGCGTTACAGAGCACTGCGAGGCGCTCATATTCGTTCTCGTCTATATGGCAATGCAAGTGCCCTGGGTCGCCAAGAAGAGACCAACCCATCAGCAGGCGGTCTCCCATCATTGTGAGCCAGCTCGAATGCTGATAATTGTTCTTGTAAGGAAAGCCGCTCGTTAACGTGTTGTAGGGTGGGTCGATGTGTATACAGTCAATAGACTCGTGATAACGATGACGAAGAAGATTGAGACTGTGGAAATTCTCGCTATGAACCAGCAGACCATCCATCCATTGGTCAAGATTGCTGAGACTGTCTAGCAGACGTGAAGTGAGGCTGTCATCAAAATATCGCGTGTCGACTATCAGCGTCGGATGCGCCTTCAGAAACTCCACCGACAGCGGCACGCTGTACCCCGGTGTCGTCAGGTCGCCCTTGATCTCGTCAATCGCGCACAGCCGCACCCATTCCTCACGCTGTGCGTCGTTGGCAGCGATCTCCGGATAGAACTCCTCCGGAATCACACCCAGCCGGATGCAATAGCTGGTCTCGACGACGAACTTCTTCTT
>DYIB01000081.1:0-6441 GCA_020723855.1 Uliginosibacterium gangwonense | reverse complement strand
CGTGCCGTCGGCGCGCACATGCCGCCCGCCCAGAGCCTTGATCCAGTCGGCCAGCGCCGGAGCGTCGAGGGCCAGGATCGCGGCCTCGGCCTCGGCGTTCAGGTCCTTCTGCTTCTCCGTCTCCGGCTTGTAGGTGAAGCGGATCACCAGCTCGCCGTCCTCGATGGCCGCAAAGGGCGCCGGGGCCAGCCGGAAGCGGCGCTCCTTGCCGGCCTGTTCCTTGACGTTGCCGTGCTCGCCCTCGGCGGCGTCCGCCAGCTTGAAGTGGACGCGCATCGGGTTCGCTTCATCTTCCGGGCGCAGGCGGAAGGCGTAGTCGCGGAAGCTTTCGCTGGTCTTGATGTAGTACTGGTCCGCGTTGGCCCAGTGGAGCTTGACCTCCTCGCCCTCGTAGGGGATGGCGTAGACGCCGGGCTTGTAGACGCGCTTGCTGAGGAAGTCGCCCTCCGAGTAGTAGCGGCGAAAGAAACTGTAGAGATGGTCGTAGACCTCGGCTTCCAGCGCCCCGGTGTCCATGTCCAGTTCGGCCTTGTCGGCGGTGTGGTACTGGGCGAAGGCTTGCTTCACCTGCGGCAGCAGGTCCTCGTCCAGGAACTGCGTCACCTCCGCGTTCCGTGCATGCAGGATGCGGTAGATGCCGAAGTCCAGCTCCGGCTGGTCGAGCTGGAACAGCTCCTTGAGCAGGGTTTTCAGTTTTTCGTATTTCTGGCTCATTGCGTGGTGGTCCTGTTGAATCGTTGGCGGGCGCGTCGCTTCGTCAGACGACGGCCCAGCGAATGGTGAAAAGGGTTTCTGCTTGCGTGCGGTGCGCGAGCCGCTGTTCCAGCTGGTCGATCAGCTGGTCGCGCTTTTCCATGATCTCGTCCTCGATGCGGAAAATCTCCTGCCGCTGGCGGCGCTGCTGCCGTTCCAGTTTCTGGAGCTTCTCCTGGATCGCGTGCTGCTCGGCCAGCGTGGTGGCCTGTCGTGCCTGCCGGCGCAGGGCCTTGATCTGTTCCTTGGTGTCGGCCAGCGCCTTTTCGGCGGAGAGCACCATGTCGTCGGCCCAGCGCTCCAGCTTCTCCCGCGCCTCGTGGAAATAACGGTTGTTCTGTTCCAGCGAGCGGCTGAGGGTGGCCTGGGCGTGACGCTCGCTCTCTGCGGCCAGTCGCCGGGAAACCGTGTCAGGGGTGGTCGCGGTGCCTGCGACGCAGCCGCCGCACTGGAACAGCTTCTCCATGGTTTCCGGGTCCAGCGCAGCCCCGGCGTCCGTGAAGCCCGAGAACAGCAGGTGCTCCTCCCGTTCGTAGGACGCGATGGTCAGGCGGGTGAGCGTCAGGTAGCCGCGCTGGCCACGCAGAGCTTCGACAACGGCGATACGGGTGGGGTGGCGGCTGATGTCGAAGAGGATCTCGGCGGCAGGTGTATCGGCATCCCGCGCCTGGGCGAGCACATGCTCGCCCAGGGGGTGCGAGAGCCGGTAGAGGAACTGGCCAGCACCCTCCGCCTGCGGGTGAACGCGGGAGATCAGGTGGTACCGGCCGGCGGGAATGTCCTCGCGGGGCGGGCGGACCAATTCGAAGGTGAAGGCGTCGTCGTCGAAGCGCGCGTGGTCGGCCAGCACGTGGCGCGTGAGCGACCAGAAGCGCCTGCCGACCCGGTCCAGCCGGGCCCGGGCATCCGCAAGCCGCATGCGCAACCGTTCGTGCACGTCCTCGTCGAAGTGCTCGAACAGCGCCCGTCGGGTGTCTTCCAGCCGCGAGCGGATCTGTTCGTCCATCTCCGCCTGCAGGGCCTTGAAGGCGGCGTCGATCTCCTCAGGGGTCCGGCACGCCTGGTAGATCGCGAGGATGCGCTTTTCGAAGTCCACGCCGGATTCGATCGTGCCCAGCACCTCGTCGGAGGCGCCGAACACGCCGCTGAACAGGTTGAACTTCTGCTCGAGAAGCTCCAGCACGCGGCGGTCGGCTTCGTTGCGCTCATTGAGGAAGTTGATGACCACCACGTCGTGCTTCTGGCCGTAGCGATGGCAGCGGCCGATGCGCTGTTCGATGCGCTGCGGGTTCCAGGGCAGGTCGTAGTTGATGACCAGTGAGCAGAACTGGAGGTTCAGGCCTTCCGCTGCCGCCTCGGTGGCGATGAGGATGGAGGCGTGGTCGCGGAAGTGCTCGATCAGCGCCGTGCGCACGTTGACCGCGCGGGAGCCGGTGACCTTGTCCGAACCCTGGTTGCGCTCGAGCCAGCGTTCGTAAATGGCGGTTTCCCCGGGGCCGTTGTTGCTCCCGTTGAAGAGGACAAGCTGGCCGGCGTAGCCGTTGGCCTCGAGGAACTGCTTCAGGTACTCCTGTGTACGCCGGGATTCGGTGAAGATGACGGCCTTGCGCGCGGCGCCGACCATTGCCATCTGCTCGAACCCTGTTTCCAGCGCCTTGAGCAGCGTGCGGCTCTTGGTGTCGACGCGGATGCTGCGGGCTTCCTCGGCAAGGCGTGCGAGGATGGCGATCTCTTCCCGCAGTTTCTGGCGGTCGACCGGTGCATCGGTATCCCGGCCCGGGGCCTTGTCCTCGTCCTCGCCGAGGATCTCGTCGAGCAGGTCGGTTTCCAGCTCTTCGTTCTCGGCCAGGAGCTCGGCCAGGTCCGCCGTGTCGTCGGTGCCGGAAGTGCGCTCGTCGAGCATCGCCTGCAACCGCTGGCGCAGGATGTCCAGGGTGGCGGCAATGGCGGCCGAGGACGATGCGAGCAGCTTGCGCAGGATCAGCGCCGTCAGGTGACGCTGGCGGCGGGGCAGGGCATAGCTGTC
Organism: Uliginosibacterium gangwonense; assembly: GCA_020723855.1. GTDB lineage: Bacteria > Pseudomonadota > Gammaproteobacteria > Burkholderiales > Rhodocyclaceae > DYIB01. The sequence continues at coordinate 3,662 of DYIB01000081.1, read as the reverse complement.
TTCGCGCCGCAGGAACCCGGACACCTTTTCGTAGAGGGCGTGCTCCTCGTCGGTGGGACGGAAGGGCCGGGTGACCGGCTTGCGCTCGGTGTAGCGGATGTACTCCGTGACCTGGTTGCGCAGGGTCCGCTTGCAGAATGCCGAAAGCCTTTGGCGCAGGGCGCCCAGGTCGCTGCCGGCGCCCGCATACTGCGCGCGGAAGGCATCGACATCGCCGAAGAGGTGCTCGTCGATCAGGGTCGACAGGCCATACAGTTCCAGCAGCGAGTTCTGCAGGGGTGTGGCCGTCAGCAGCAGCTTGCGGCAGTCCTCCGTGGCCCAGCGGATGCCCTGGCCCACCTTGTTGCTTTGGCGGTAGGCATTGCGCAGCTTGTGCGCCTCATCGATGACGACGAGGTCCCACCGGATGGCCCGCAGTTCGTCCCGGATCGAATGGGCGAAGTTGTAGGACAGGATCAGGATGGCGCCCTGGTCCAGCGGATTGCGGGCTTCCCGGCGGGCCTGCCTGTATGCCCTGGCGTCCAGGACGACCGCGGGCAGGTTGAACTTTTCCTGCAGCTCCAGCGCCCATTGCTTGCGCAGCGACGCGGGGCAAAGGATCAGGAGCCGGCGCCGGCGCTCGGCCCAGGACTGGCACAGTACGATGCCGGCCTCGATGGTTTTCCCGAGGCCGACTTCGTCGGCGAGGATCACCCCCTTGGAGAGGGGGTTCTGGAGCGCGAACAGCGCCGCCTCGATCTGGTGGGGGTTGAGGTCCACCGAGGCATCAAAGAGTGCCATCGAGAGGCGATCCATGCCCGAGGCCGCCCGACGGGTCAGGTCATGGGCATAGTACTTGGCGTGGTGCGGGGTCAGGGAGATGACATCAGGCGACACCATCGCCCACCTCCCCGTTCAACAGCACGATCTGCTGGTCCGCCGGGCTCCGGGTGGACGGGTCAGTGTCCAGCCCGAGACGTTTGAGCGTGTAGTAGAGCAACGCCTTGCGGACGGTGATGCTGGCCTTGCCGTTGCGCATGCCATAGTCCAGTGCGATGACCTTCTTCTGCGCATCCGACAGCCCCGGGTGCGGGCCGATTTCCAGCGTGACGTGCGTGTGCCAGTCGGCATCCTGGCTGGGGTCCGCGTCACTGGGGCGGCTGTCCCGGATGCCGAGGATGCGCGCCAGCAGGAAGTCCTTGAAACAGCCGTCGGTGAAGCAGTACGCCCGGGCATGCCAGCGGAAACCGTCGAACGCGATGGCATGCGGCGCGATCCAGCGCCAGCGTGGGGCCGGGCTAGAAAGCGACTGGTATTCGATTTCGATGGCCTGTCTGCTGTGAATGGCCTGGAGCACGGCGCGCAGGTGGCCGGCGTCGATGCCCCGAGCGGGGCTGCGAACCGTATCGAAGGCCGGCATCTGGCCGATCCAAGTTTCCTCCTGCGTGACGATGCCGTCGGAGATCGACCGCAATTGGGACAGGTAGCTGGCCGGGTCCGGTTTCAGAAACAGGGGCTCGAAGCAGTCGCCCCGGACGTAGGTGCGGGCGCTCTTGTCGTAGCGCATGTTGTCCGGCGCCATGCCGAGGTAGCGGTTGAGGTCAGTGGAGGCCTGGTTGATCGAGATCCCGAAGGCGGCCATCAGGTCGGCGCGGTTGACGTGGCCTTCCCAGAACAGCCGGAACTCGATGAACTCAAGTCGGCGCTCAATGCCCCATCGAACGCTGCCTTGCGTTGCCCCCACCTTTGCACCCCAGTATCATGACCCACATCGGAATTGTATTCAACCAGTTTCTGGTTGGTTTGTAAAGAGAGGAGAGCTGCGGCGGGGGTGGGCCATCGCCGCGAGGGAGAGGACGGTGCTGCAGTCAGCGGCTCATGGTATTTTTCATGGCATTTGGTGCTTTTCACCGCGATAACACATTGATCTATATGCGATTAAAGTTTCCATTGATGTTCGAGTGGGAGTGAGTAAAGGCAATTGCCGGGCATGTGCGATTCGGGTATCTGGTCGTCGCCGATAGAAAACCGGAAGCGCAGAGCACGGCAACAAACAAAAGCGGGGGGCGTTACTGAGGCCCTTGTAGCCGTCCGCCTTGCCCTGCGCCGCCGCGGGTTTGCTGGGGTTTATATTGACGAGCGGCCTGAACCAGTTTGTTGTAGGCGTCGAGGAAGGCGGCGGCGACAATCTTGCCCTGCGGCGTGCTCGCATAGGCGTTGACCCCGGCCACCAGGCCGCCGAGGATGCCAATGCCCGCTCCCAGGTTGTAATTCTTGGCGCTGCCCTGGGCCGCCACGATTTGCGCGCCACTGGCGTTGTCGATGAGACGCAATGTGGTGGAGGCGCCCAGGGCTTGAACTTGCGCTGATGTATCGAGGTTGCTGCCGCGCCGGCCGAACAAACCACCCAGGCCCGTACTCAATCCAAATCCCGAGGGCTCTGCAAAGGTTACCGTTGGCACCATCGTGTAATCGGCCGCCAGCATTTTGCGATTCGCCGCGCCGGCTTGTCCGGTGAGCCCTGCCTCTTTGAGCTGCCGCTCCAGGTCGATCTGGTTGTATGCGCGCCCGCGCTCGACCACGATGAAGCAGTTGGACTGCTGCACCAGCATTTGCACGATGGGCACATACGGATCATCCGCCGCTTCAGCAAAACCGACGGTGCCCAAGGGTTCCGTACAACGCTCAAGTTGCTCGGTTGCCGCCACCGCCTGTTGGCCGCTCGCCGCGCCTTTGGCGATCGGGTCATCTCCGCCCAGGATGGGCGCAGTGGAACAGCCTGTCAGAATAGCCGCGCAGGCAAGGTACAGCGAAGCCCCTTTCCGCATCGTTGCGCTCCCTTAAAACTGATACACGACCCAAGGCGACATCGCGCCACCCTGTTGCACCATGAAGCGGAATTTCTCCCCAGGACTGACCGGGATGAAGGGTTTGCTCTTGGTCACGGTAATGACTGCCCCCGTGTTGGCCGGCGGCTTACAGTAGAACCTGTCGATGTAGGTGGTCGGCCCCCAGCCGCTCGCGATCTGCTTCTGATAGTAGGAAGTCAGCATCACGTTGTTGGACGTGCACTGGATTTGCCCTGTGATGGTCGGGGTGCCGGGAACTGGGCCGCTGTGGGTGATAGAGACGATGGTCGGCACCGCCTGTGCTTGCGCTGCAGCAGCACAGAGCAATGTCCCGATGATCATAGGCGGAGCTCGGTGTTTGAATTGGACTCGATTCATGACGCGATCTCCTCTCTTTCTTGGTCAACCCGCCAAAAGCGGGATTCTTGATTTGTTAAACTTTCCGTGCAGCCCATTTGAACCGCACGGAATCCTGATCTACGGTTATGCGAGCACGGATCCTCGGTGAAAGATGGCCGAATTAATCTTTTGGAAACTCGCAGCGCCAGCACACCTTAGGAGATGGGTCGAGGTCAACTATCTTCTGACCAGGCGGGCATCGGTAATTGGCAGGGGGCTTGCCGACGTGGCACTGGCCGACCGGGTCCCAAGAATTACCCGGGTTCCCGCCTATGTTGATATGGCCTACCCCTGTTGGGGGTTTTATTGCCGATTCGCCCGCGTTAGCGTTACTGCCCATAGTCGGGGTCACCTTTTTGTCCTCGATCGGCGGCGCAACAGGCGGTGAACTCTTGGTTTTGATCGTCAGCCGGTCTGTCGGCCTGCCTGGCACAG
>DYIB01000080.1:12665-15260 GCA_020723855.1 Uliginosibacterium gangwonense | reverse complement strand
GCTAAGTATTAGCCAGATCGAAAACCGTCATGCGACAAGTCAATATCCACGAAGCCAAGACCCGGCTGTCCGAACTCATCGCCGCCGCCGAGCGGGGCGAGGAGGTGGTGATCGCCCGCGCCCATCAGCCGGCGGTGCGGCTGGTGCCCGTCCGCCCGCGGCCCGGCGTTACAGGCTATGGCTGCATGCGCGGCCGGGGGCGCATCATCGGCGACGTCATCTCCCCGGTGGAAGAACGCTGGGATGCCGAGCGTTGAGCCTGCCGTTCTGCTGGATACCCATGCCTGGCTCTGGTTTGTTTTGGGGGAGCCGATGGCTCCTTCGGCCCTTGAATTGATCCGGGGTGCGGTCGCTGCCCAGTGCGCCTTCCTTGCGCCCATCTCCTGTTGGGAGATCGGCATGCTGGCCGCGAAGGGCCGAATCGAGCTGCCGGTTCCGTGCGAGCAATGGGTCGACGAGGCCTTGGCCGGAAGCGGTGTTCAGATGGCCGAGTTCACGCCGCGAATAGGCGTGTTTGCAGCATTTCTGCCCGGCGCCTTTCACGGCGATCCCGCCGACCGCATCATCGTCGCCACCGCCATTCAAACGGGCGCCACCCTGATTACCCGGGATGCCCGAATCCTGGAGTATGCCGAGGCAGGCCAAGTGTCGGCCGTCAGCGCTTGAGACCGTCTTTTCGGGGAAGTTCTCTGCGTTGCATGGGGTTGACTCGGACGCTTCTTTGCGTCTTCGCGTTGAAAAATCTCTTTACAGAAGCACCATGTTGTCCCGATGGATGAGCTCCGGCTCGTCCACGTAGCCGAGGATCGCTTCTATGTCCGAGCTGCTGCGCCGCGCGATGCGCCGGGCCTCGGAGCTCGAATAGTTCACCAGGCCGCGCGCCACTTCGCGGCCCTCGGGCGTGGTGCAGGCCACCGCCGCCCCCCGTTCGAAGTCCCCTTCCACGGCGACGACACCCACCGGCAGCAGGCTTTTGCCCTCCTTGAGGGCCTTCACCGCGCCGGCGTCCAGGAGCAACCGGCCGGCGAGCTGCAGATGGTCCGCCAGCCATTGCTTGCGCGCCGCGAGCGGCGTGGCGGTGGCGTAGAGCAGGGTGCCGATGGGCTCGCCCGCGGCCAAGTGCAGGAGCACTTCCGGCTCCCGGCCGCTGGCGATGACGGTGTGGGTGCCGCTGCGCGCGGGGCGCCGGGCGGCGCGCACCTTGGTGATCATGCCGCCGCGGGCGATGCCGCTGCCGGCGCCGCCGGCCATGGCTTCCAGGCGCGGGTCGTCGGCCGCGTTCTCCCGCACCAGGGTCGCCGCCGGATCCCTGCGCGGGTCGGCCGTGTATAGCCCCGCCTGGTCCGTCAGGATGACCAGGGCATCGGCCTCGATCAGGTTGGCGACCAGCGCCCCGAGCGTGTCGTTGTCGCCGAACTTGATCTCGTCGGTGACCACCGTGTCGTTCTCGTTGATGATGGGGATCACGCCCAGCTGCAGCAGCGTGACCAGGGTCGACCGGGCGTTGAGATAACGCTTGCGGTCGGCCAGGTCCTCGTGGGTGAGCAGAATCTGGGCGGTCTTCAGCCCTTGGCGGCTGAAGCAGGACTCGTAGCACTGGGCCAGCCCCATCTGCCCCACCGCCGCCGCCGCCTGCAGCTCGTGCATGGCGTGGGGACGGGAGTTCCAGCCCAGCCGCTGCATGCCCGCGGCGATCGCGCCGGAGGACACCAGCACCACTTCCTTGCCCCCGGCGCGCAGCCGGGCGATCTGCCGCGCCCATTCGGCCATGGCGTCCTCGTCCAGCCCCGCCCCGTTGTTGGTCACCAGGGCGCTGCCGACCTTTACCACCAGGCGGCGCGCCGCGGAAATGAGTTTTCGGTTCATCGCAAAAAACGCAGTTGAAACCTCTTTCAACGCAGAGATCGCAGAGACGCGGAGGGCGCAGAGGAACCGATATTCGCCCGGCTCTTCCAAGCGGCGATCTCCTCGGCGCTCGCCCTGGATTTGATCTGCCTGCGAAAGCGGCGGATGGTGGCGATGACATCGTCGACCGATCGGCGGGGTCCGGCCGGTTCCGCGGGAATCAGCCTTGCAATGGGTTTGCCGTGACGCGTGATAACGAATTCACCACCTTTCTCTACTTCTTCCAGAAGCTTCGAAAAATGGTTCTTCGCGTCGGAGGCGCCGATGGTCCGCATGTGGCTTTCGGGTCAAACTGGTCAGACCGGACTTTAGCCGTCGCCCTGGTCAGGGTCAACGCGGGACTCGGGGTCTCGGGCAAAGGATTCCAAATACTCCATGACGGCATAAGTCAGATCGCGGCATCCCGCGCCGTTGATGGCCGAGATGGCGAAGTGCCGTTCCACCGGCCCGTAGCTCCGGAGCATGCGCTCGATGCGCGCCTGTCTTTCGTCCTCGGGAACCAGGTCGATCTTGTTCATCACCAGCCAGCGCGGTTTGGCGTACAGCGCCGGGTCATACTTGCGCAGCTCGTCCAGGACGGCGCAGGCGTCCCGTGCCGGGTCCGCTTCCGGATCGACGGGGGCGATGTCCACGATGTGCAGCAGCAGCCGGGTGCGCTGCAGGCGGCGCAGGAACTGGTGCCCCAGGCCC
>DYIB01000080.1:0-12655 GCA_020723855.1 Uliginosibacterium gangwonense | reverse complement strand
GGTTGGTGTCCACGCGCACCAGCCCGAGATTGGGATGCAGTGTGGTGAAGGGGTAGTCGGCCACCTTGGGCCGGGCGGCGGACACGGCACGGATGAAAGTCGATTTCCCGGCATTGGGCATGCCCAGCAGCCCCACGTCGGCGAGGACTTTCAATTCCAGCTTCAGCTCCCGCCGCTCCCCGGCCTCGCCGGGGGTGGACTGGCGTGGGGCGCGGTTGGTGCTCGACTTGAAATGCAGGTTCCCTAAGCCGCCGCTGCCGCCCCTGGCCAGGAGCGCCTTCTTGCCGTCCGCATCCAGATCGGCGATCACTTCGCCGGTTTCCAGGTCGCTGATGACGGTGCCCACGGGCACACGCAGGACCAGGTCTTCCCCGCCCTTGCCGTAGCAGTCCGAACCGGCGCCGTTCTCCCCGTGCCGGGCGCGGAAGATCCTGGTATAGCGGTAATCGATGAGCGTGTTGAGGTTGCGGTCGGCCACGGCGTAGATGCTTCCGCCGCGCCCGCCGTCGCCGCCGTCCGGCCCCCCCCTGGGCACGTATTTTTCGCGCCGGAAGCTGACGGCGCCGTTGCCGCCGTTGCCGGCGATGACCTCGATTTTCGCTTCGTCGAAGAATTTCATGGGAGTGGCCGGAAACAAAAAAGCCCTGCCGCGACGGCAGGGCTTCTGGTCGCGGCGGGCGCTGTTCAGGCGGCCGGAACGATACGCACCGTCTTGCGGCGCTCGGGGCCTTTGACGGTGAATTCCACGGTGCCCGTGACCTTGGCGAAGAGGGTGTGATCGCGGCCGACGCCGACGTTCTCGCCCGGGTGGAACTGGGTACCGCGCTGACGCACGATGATGCTGCCGGCATTGACCAACTGGCCGCCGAAACGCTTGATGCCCAGCCGCTTCGCCTGGGAGTCGCGGCCGTTGCGGGAACTGCCGCCTGCCTTTTTGTGTGCCATGTGTCGTGCTCCTGATCAGCCCGAAATGCCGTCGATGCGCACTTCGGTGTAATTCTGCCTGTGGCCCTGGCGCTTCTGATAATGCTTGCGCCGGCGCATCTTGAAGATCTTGACCTTCTCGCCGCGGCCCTGGGCGACGACGGTGGCCTGGACCGAGGCGCCGGCAACAATAGGGGTGCCGACCTTCACGGCATCGCCATCGCCCACCATCAGAACCTGGTCGAAGTTCACTTGCGCGCCCACGTCTGCCGGTATCTGTTCTATTTTCAGTTTTTCGCCGGGGGCAACCTTGTACTGCTTGCCGCCGGTTTTTATGACCGCATACATGATGGCTCAACTCCACGGATTTTCTACGGAATCATACATTATATACAGCGGCTTGTGCCCGGTCAAACCCCGTTTCGCTTTGTGTCGCTTTGTTGACGGGGGGCGGCGCGGCGCCTACCATCGCGATTTTTTCCGCCGGAAATCCTCTTGTCCCTCAAGTCCCTGTACGCGCCCATCGCCGAGGACATGCTGGCGGTGGACCGCGTGATACGCCAGCGCTTGCATTCCGAGGTGGTGCTGATCCGCCAGGTGGCGGAGTACATCATCGGCGGCGGCGGCAAGCGGCTGCGTCCCGCCCTGGTGTTGTTTACCGCCGGCGCCCTCGGCTACAAGGGCACTGCCCATCATGAACTGGCGGCGGTCGTCGAATTCATCCATACGGCGACGCTGTTGCATGACGACGTGGTGGACGAGTCGGATTTGAGGCGCGGCCACAAGACGGCCAACGAACTGTTCGGCAACGCGGCGGCGGTGCTGGTGGGCGACTTCCTTTACTCGCGCGCCTTCCAGATGATGGTGACGGCGGACGACATGCGCGTCATGCAGGTGCTGGCCGATGCGACCAACATCATCGCGGAAGGGGAGGTGCTGCAGTTGCTCAACTGCCACGACGCCGGCGTGGACGTGGAGGAATACCTTCAGGTCATCCGCTACAAGACCGCCAAGTTGTTCCAGGCGGCTGCCCGATTGGGCGCCATACTGGGCCGCGCCGAACCGGAAGTGGAAGAGGCGCTGGCCGGATTTGGCATGCATCTGGGCACGGCCTTCCAGTTGATCGATGACGTGCTGGATTACTCCGGCGAAGAGGGCGCCACGGGAAAGCATCTGGGGGACGACCTGGCCGAGGGAAAACCGACCCTGCCCCTGATCCATGCCATGAAGCATGGCAGCGCGGAGCAGGCGGAGACGGTACGCCGGGCGATCGAGCAGGGCGGCAGAGACGATTTTCCGGCGGTGCTCGCCGCCATCCATGCCACCGGGGCCCTGGACTATACCCGCGAGCGGGCCGCCGAAGAGGCGAGGCTGGCGCTGGCCGGACTGGCCCCGTTGCCGCCTTCTGCGTACAAGGATTCTTTGGTACAATTGTGCAAATTTGCAGTCGCGCGCGATTATTAATTAGCGCGGCTTTCCGCGAAGTTTCAGCATGTGGGGCCTGCCCCCTTGATCTGAGGACGATCGCTGCGGGGTGTAGCTCAGCCTGGTAGAGTACTGCGTTCGGGACGCAGGAGTCGGAGGTTCGAATCCTCTCACCCCGACCAAAAAATAAATTTAACCTTGAAACCGTAGTTGAACCGCCTTCAACGCAAAGATCGCAAAGAAGCAAAGGCCGCAAAGAACGATCCATAGCATCACCTTTTGGGTGTCGGCCCTCCTTCAGGATTTTCCTTTGCGCCCTTGGTGTTGCTTTGCGTCCTTTGCGTTAAGTGCGGTTTTCAGGTTTAAATCAGTAGCTTATAAAATGGCCGATAAACAGAGTCGGCTATTTTTTTGCCCGTTTTTTTTGGAGTCACTGTCCCCAAAATGTCCCACCAATTCCCGGCAACGCCGGCTGCATGAAAACCAGCGTTGTCAGTTCTGTTTCTTGAGAGCCGCCCATCGCGGCTCGGTCGCTCGACGGCGGCGGGCTTAGACCGGCGCCGATGAGGGCAGAGTTCCCGCTTGTTCGGTGCGATTGCTGCAACTACGCAATCGTACCCCCGTTCAATGCGGGCGAGACTGGCAGCGCTGACCGACGAGGACATCGAGGCCCTAGCGAACGTGCCTTTCTGTCTGTTGACCGCCGATCCTCGTCGGCTCGCTCAAGCCATGCGCGACCTTGCCCTCGGGAGGGCCGCATGACCGAGACATCCGCAAGCCGCGGCGGCGTAACGGCAGGCCGGATTTTCGGGTTGGGGATCGGCGGGGCGGCGTCGATCTGGGCGCTCCTCGTCGTGCCCGAGATCGTTCCGGCAGCCGTGCGTGGCGGGTGGGACCTGGGCGGCATGCTGCTGGCAGCATATGCCGGGCGGCTCGCGGCTGGCATCCTCGCCTCGGGCCTGTTGCTCGGGCTTGTCGCCGGTTTGCTGCCGTTTGCCGCCAACCGCCGACCGGGCGCGCTGCGCGAGTGGCCGCGCAATTCATCGCTGCCGGCAAGATGGTCGCGCACGCCGAAAAAGATGCGATGGGCATGGACAGCGTGGTGGCGGAATTGGAACCCTGTACGTCGGAGAACGGCTATGGCACCTTCGCGGCCTGCGCTTGATATGTAGTCGCATTGTGACTACAATACTGCCTGTGTGAATGATCGAAAGATTGCTGCCATGGGCACTGCCGATACCTACGTCCGCGCCCGCATCGACTCGGACACTAAGGAACGCGCCGCCGAGGCGCTGGAAGAGATGGGCCTGACCATTTCGGACGCCATCCGACTGCTGCTGCTGCGCGTCGCCGACGAGCATCGGCTGCCCTTTGCCGTCAAAGTGCCCAATGCGACCACGCGCAAGGCCATTGCCGAACTCGAAGCCAGGAAGGGTAAGCGCTTCGCCACGGTCGATGACCTGATGGCCGACCTGCATGCGGACGATTGATCGCTCGTCGGCCTTCAGGCGCGATTACGGGTATCCGGACTCTATGGTGGAGAGATCGGCGTGAAGCCCTCCCAAGCCCTTGCCGCCCATCGAGCGGACATCCGTCGCGTGGTGGAATCCCACCGCGCCGTCAATGCTCGTGTCTTCGGCTCGGTTGTCCACGGTGATGACACCGAGGACAGCGACTTGGACATCCTCATCGATCCAACCCCGGACACCACCCTCTTCGACATCGGCGCGATCCGCCACGAACTATTGCAACTGCTCGGCGTGCCGGTGGACGTGCTGACGCCCGAGGCCCTGCCAGAGAAGTTCCGTGCGGCCGTGCTCGCTGAGGCGGTGCCCGTATGAGACACGACCAACAGCGCCTGGCCGACTACCTGGCGCACATCCTCGAAGCCATCGAGCGCATTGAGCGTTACACCGAGGACATGAGCGAAGTCGCCTTCCTGGGAAACTCGATGGTCCAGGATGCCGTCATCCGCAACTTCGAGATCATCGGCGAGGCCAGCCACAACATCGAGACGCACTATCCCGCGTTCGCGGCAGACCACCCGGAATTGCCCCTGGCCTTTGCCTACCAGATGCGCAACGCCGTCGCCCACGGCTATTTCGAGGTGGACCTGGAAATCGTCTGGAAGACGATGCGCAGCGACCTGCCCGGGCTGTACCGGCAGGTGCAAGAGATTGCTGACGACCTACCGCATGATGACAACAGGCGGTTATAGGTTTATAGGCCTCAGGAGCCCCTTGGAGATTTTTGGATTCCCCAACCCCCAAAAACCGCTTGTAGGTGCTGTAAACGCGAGCAGGGGCCGTTCAGCCGAGCTTGCGCGCCAAGTCCTCGGCGCGCGGATGGTAGTACCGCTTGAGCATCCGCAGGTCTTTGTGGCCGGTGACGGCCGCGAGTTCGATGACGTTGGGCAGTTTCTCGGCCAGTCGGCTCGTCGCCTTGTGGCGCAGATCGTGGAAGTGGAAGTCCTCGATGCCGGCGCGCCGCACCGTAGCGCCCTTGCATCCCGCCGCCAGGCGCCGATCCCGCCAGCCCGCCAGCACCAGCGGCGTGATTGCGGCAAGTTTGTAGCGCGCCACGTCGTCGCGCATCAGCGTCCTGACGCGCAGCGCTTCGACTTCCGCGCCGCGCTTCGTTGGTACGACGTCCTTCAGGTAGCGTTCCAGCAGGGCATAGAGCGTGGTCGATTCCGCGCTCGTCCGGTCGCGCCATGCTCAACTATCCCCAAATTGTCCCCAATCTTAGAAAATATTCTCGAAAGGCGCGTGGTTGAGCGATTTGATTTACCGTTCGGGACGCAGGAGTCGGAGGTTCGAATCCGCTCACACCGACCAATTCATCCCTCAGGGCCGACCAAGCGTCGCCCCTGAGTCTGTTCACCGTCGAATTGCGGAGAACGGCGTGTCCAAACTCATCTTCCTGCTGTTGCTCGGGCTGATCGCCTTCCTCTTGTTCAAAGGGCTGCGCGGCGGCTCGCGAACGCCCCGGCGGCCCCGGCCTCGGATCGAGAACATGGTGGCGTGCGCGGTATGCGGCGTGCGTGTTCCCGAGAGCGAAAGCCTCTCCCGCGGCGATCTTCACTATTGCTGCGAAGAGCATCTGAAGCAGTCCGGCCGCTAACCTCTTTCAGGGCCCGCTGTATGGCTGCCTCCTCCCGAAGCCTCGCCCCCACGAGTGTTTCGGAGCGGCGCGATTCCGTCTGGGTGTCGTTCGGCTATTTCAGCCTGTATCGGCTGATCGTGGCGACGGTCTTCTTTCTTTCGGTCCTGCTGCTGGGACGCACCATCAACCTGGGTTCCGAGCATCCGGTCCTGTTCGCCTGGGTCGGGCTGGTCTATTGGCTGCTGGCCATTTTCTTCTATGCGGGCTTGCGCAAGCTCAGGCTCGATCTCAACTTGCAGTTGACGCTCCAGGTGGTGTGCGATATCACGGCGCTCACGCTGATGATGCATGCCAGCGGCGGACCGAAGAGCGGGCTCGCCATCATGCTGCTGATCGTGCTGGCGGGCGCGGGCCTGGTGGGGCAGGGCAGGCTGGTGGTGCTCTACGCCGCCCTGGCGTCCGTCTCGGTCCTGGCCGAGCAGGCCTATCGCAACCTCGCCGCCGACGGCGATCTCAGCGATTTTTTCCAGAGCGGCATCATCAGCGCCGGCTTTTTTGCCACTGCCATCTCGGCGCGCCTGCTGGCGCAGCGCATCATCTACAACGAGGAACTGGCGCGCAGCCGCGGCATCGATCTGATGAACCAGTTCGCCATCAACCAGCGCGTGATCCGCGACATGCAGGACGGCGTCCTGGTGGCGGCCCGCGACGGCAAGGTGCGCCAGTTCAACCCCCAGGTAGAGGCCCTGCTGGGTGTCCAGGCGCCCTCTCTGCCCGATGTCGGTGCCTTCTCCGCGGCCCTGGCCGAACGCCACGCGCGGGTGGTCACGCTGGGCAGGGAGGAAGTGTTTCTGTTGCGTGCGCCCGGGTCGGGCAAGACCCTGCGGGTGCGCCTCGTCCCCACGCGCCAGGAAGGGGATGTCCTGATCTATCTCGAGGATCTCGAAAGAGTGCAGAAACAGGCGCAGCAGTTCAAGCTGGCCGCCCTGGGGCGATTGACGGCCAACATGGCCCACGAGATCCGCAACCCCCTGTCCGCCATCAGCCATGCGGCCGAGCTGCTGCGGGAGGAACGTCGGGCCGACACGCAGGCGCGCCTTGCCCGCATCATCATCGATAATTCGCAGCGGCTCGAGCGCCTCGTCAAGGATGTGCTGGAACTGGGGCGCCGTGTCAAGGCGGAGCCGGAGGTGATCAAGCTGGGGCAGTTCCTGGAGGCGTTCACGGAGGAGTTTACCGCCCGGGAGGGAATCGACCGGGCCATCTGCGCTATAGATGCGCCCGCGGATGCCGTAATTTGGTTCGACCGGGTCCATCTCAATCAAGTACTGTGGAATCTGGTCACGAATGCATTGCGTTATTGCAGTCGACGGGCGGGCAGTATCCGTTTGTCGGTGCATGTCTTCCCCGAGGCCGACGGGACCGAGCTGCACGTGGTCGACGATGGCCCGGGCGTACCGCCCGGGTCACGCGGGCAGGTTTTCGAGCCCTTCTTTACCACCCACAGCAAGGGGACCGGGCTCGGGCTGTATATCGCCCGCGAGCTGTGCGAAGCGAATCAGGCGGTACTGGAATTGCTGGAAAACGGGCCGGGGGCACATTTCAGGGTGGCCGGCAGGAGCGAGGGATGGGACGACAGGATAGAAGAGGCGGCGGTGCTATAGGAAGAGTGCTCGTCGTGGATGACGAGGCCGACATCCGCGAGTTGCTCGACATGACGCTGGCGCGGATGGGGCTGGACACCGACTGCGCCGGCACCGTGGCCGAGGCGCGGCGCATGCTCGCCGACAACCAGTACCAGTTGTGCCTGACCGACATGCGGCTGCCCGACGGCCAGGGACTGGAACTGGTGCGCTACATCGGCGAGCACTGCCGCGATCTGCCGGTCGCCGTGATCACGGCCCACGGCAGCATGGAGAACGCGGTATCGGCGCTCAAGGCGGGCGCTTTCGATTACCTGTCCAAGCCCGTGTCCCTGGACCAGTTGCGGGCGCTGATCAAGTCCGTTCTGGATCTGCCGCGGCAGGCGCCCGTCCTGAGCCAGCCCGGGGGGCGCCATCTGCTCGGCGAATCGGCGGCGATCCAGCAGGTGCGCGCGCTGATCGAAAAACTCGCGCGCAGCCAGGCGCCGGTCTATATCTCAGGAGAGTCGGGCAGCGGCAAGGAGACCGCCGCGCGCCTGATCCACGAACACAGCGCACGGCGCAACCATCCCTTCGTCGCCGTCAATTGCGGCGCCATCCCCGAGAACCTGATGGAAAGCGAGTTCTTCGGGTACAAGAAGGGTGCCTTTACCGGTGCCGACACCGACCGCGACGGCTTCTTCCAGGCGGCCAATGGCGGCACGCTGCTGCTGGACGAGGTGGCCGACCTGCCCCTTTCCATGCAGGTGAAGCTGCTGCGCGCCATCCAGGAAAAGCGGGTGCGCAAGGTGGGAGCCACCCTCGAGGATGTGGTGGATGTCCGGATCATCAGCGCCACCCACCAGAGCCTGCGGCAACTGGTGGAGGCGGGCAGGTTCCGCCAGGATTTGTTCTACCGGCTGAACGTCATCGAACTGAAGATGCCGGCCCTGCGCGAATGCCGGGAGGACATTCCGCTGCTCGCGAGCCACATACTGGCCAGGCTTGCCGCCGCCAACGGCCAACCCGTGCCCCGGCTTGCGCCTGCGGCGGTCAGGGCCCTGTGCGACTATCCCTTTCCGGGGAATGTCAGGGAACTGGAGAACGTGCTGGAGCGCGCCCTCGCCCTGAGCAGCGGCAGCGAAATCGCGGCCGACGATCTGCAGCTCGTGCCGCCGGCCACCGCCGCCGAGGAGCAAGCCAGCGCCGAAGTCGGGTCGCTCCAGGATTACCTGGACAAGGTGGAAAAGCAGGCCATCCTCGACGCGCTGCAAAAAACCCGCTTCAACCGCACTGCGGCCGCAAAGCTCCTGGGTGTCACTTTTCGCTCCCTGCGCTATCGCATGGAGCGGCTGGGCATGAAGGAATAGAATCATGGCACGGCCAGTGCAGCGGCTCGGCGTCGAGCTCGACGGCGCGTTCTGGCTTCCGGGTGCGCGCCGCGTTCCCTCACCCAACTGGGACGAGCGCCCGGACGGCGAACAAGTGTCGCTCGTCGTCATCCACGCCATCAGCCTCCCGCCGGGCGAGTTCGGCGGTCCGGGCATCGAAGCCTTGTTTACCAATCGCCTGGATCCTGCCGGCCATCCCTATTACGCCCAAGTACATCACCTGCGTGTTTCGGCGCATTTCCTGATCCGCCGCGACGGCGAGGTGGTCCAGTTCGTCGCCTGCGACAAGCGCGCGTGGCATGCCGGCGTGTCGTCATGGCGGGGGCGCCAGCGCTGCAACGACTTCTCGGTGGGGATCGAGCTCGAGGGCTGCGACGACCGGCCCTTCGACCCGGTCCAGTACCAGGTTCTGGCGCACGTCGTGCGCATATTGCGGCGTGCCTACCCGCAGGCGGAGATCGCAGGCCACTGCGACGTGGCGCCCGGACGCAAGACCGATCCCGGGCCTTGTTTCGACTGGGCGCTGCTGCACCGTCTCCTCGCTGTCGGCAACGGCTGAGACCGTTGTCATCAACACTCGTCCTCGCCGTCAGCGTTGGGCGGCATCGTGCCGGATGCGGATGCCACGCTGCGGACTTTTTTGCGCCGGAAATTGCGAAAGATCTTGCAATTCAAAAGTCAAGCCACTAGAATTAGTCGCATGGAGTTGGTGGGGCACTAGATTTAGTAGCCCTTTTGGAAGCCCAGCAACGGCGGGCGTTTCGAGAGAGCAGGGCAGGTAGAGCGCATAGAAGGCAGCAGCAGTCGTCGGCAGCAACAGGAGAGATGCGGGAGACCGATCAATGCAGTGTGCGACAAGCGTAGTGCCTAAACCGCGACCTCCTCGATTCAGTTTCACCCCTCTCTCTTTCCCCACCCTTTCCCTTTCTTTCCCGTCCAGCGAATTCTCCTCCCGGCGTCCTACGGTTTCCGTTCCCGGTTCCTGCCTTCGCCCTCGGCTGCGGGCGGCCGGGGAGAACAGCGAGATGTCATCCACGCGGGAAGTGGTCAAGCGGCGTACCCGGCCACAACCTCAACCGCACCCCCAAGAGACCGCTCGATGAACGCCGGATGCGTTTCGGGAGAGAGGAAAGTGCTATGCGGCGCAGGCTGTCGGCCTGCGCCAGGAATTCATGGCTCCGGCGTCGCCGGAGCCTTGGATAGTCCGGGCTGTTCCGACGGGCTGTGTGTGTTGTCTATTTCCTGTTACTTCTATATTAGGAGGTTTGATTATGGCTACTGCTAAGAAACCCGCTGCCAAGGCGAAGAAGGCCGCTGCCAAACCCGCGGCGAAGAAACCTGCTGCCAAGAAGGCACCCGCGAAGAAGCCTGCGGCCAAGAAAGCGCCGGCGAAAAAGCCCGCGGCCAAGAAGAACCCTGCCGCGAAGAAGCCTGCGGCCAAGAAGGCGCCGGCGAAGAAGGCTGCTGCAGCGAAGAAGCCTGCCGCGAAGAAGGCGCCGGCGAAGAAAGCCGCCGCGAAGAAGCCTGCGGCCAAGAAGGCGCCGGCGAAGAAAGCGGCTGTGAAGAAACCTGCCGCGAAGAAGGCACCGGCGAAGAAGGCTGCCGCGAAGAAGCCTGCTGCGAAGAAGCCTGCCGCCAAGAGGGCGGCCAAGAAGCCGGCGGCGAAGAAGGCCGAATCCAAGCCCGCCCCTGCTCCTGCCCCGGCAGCCCCCGCTGCAGCCCCCTCGACCGCGGCCACACCTGGCCTCAAGTCATCGCTGAATCCCGCGGCGGCTTGGCCCTTCCCGACCGGTTCGCGTCCCTCCTGATCCGGCGAGAAGAAAGCGGCAGGCGGAGATTTTCGCCGCCGCTGCGATAGGGTCCTTGAATGCTTGCCCGGCTGCAAAGTCGGGCAAGCATTTCTTTCTCAATCGCCCTATCGTCGGTGCCATGCAACATACGCGCTGGTCAGGATTGACAAAATCCATAAGATTCAATAGAATGCGCCATCATGCGTCGCGGCGGCCGGTATGGCTGTGCGCTGTGGAGCCTGCAGCGGCGACGCGCTTTACCAATCTTTGAGCATTCTGCCTGGCAAGTTTCCAGGAGCCGTGGCGACCTCCAGCGGTCGTTGATGGCTCCGGCGGATCTAGGTCTGCCATCCTCTCCCTCTCGAGTTCGCGGCGCGCACCCACGGGTAACTGCGCCGGTGCCGCCGGGAGGGCACCCTTGCCGGCAGGACAAGGAAAGGAGCAAGCATGACAGGCGCACACCCAGTCAAGAAGCTGCTCGTTGAGACGGCTTCTCTTGTTGTCCACTTTGCCCACGGCGGGCTTCTGGTTGCCGGCGTGGTCGCTACCATCTTCCTGGCTTCCCGCTTCCCCGTGCTGATGGCGGGCGCCGGCGGCAGCGCCAATCTTTTCAACGTGGCAGCGGCGGCACAGCCGGTAGCGGCTGCCGAAGAGGAGGAACCGCAGGCCGTCGCTCTTCCCCCCGAGCTGCGTCCCGTGGTGGATTATCTGGCGCGGCGATATCGCGTGGCATCTCAGGCCATCGAGCCGCTGGCGACGGCTGCCCAGGCAATCGGCAAGCGGGTCGGCATCGATCCCCTGCTGATTCTCGCGGTGATGGCCGTGGAGTCGGGATTCAATCCCATCGCAGAAAGCCCCATGGGTGCCCAGGGTCTCATGCAGGTCATGCCGCGTTACCACCAGGACAAACTCGAGCAGTCGGGCGGCGATTCCCTGCTCGATCCCCTGGTGAACATCCACGTGGGTGCCCAGGTTCTCAAGGAATACATCCGGCGCAACGGATCCCTGGAGGCGGGCCTCGATCAGTACGGCGGCGTGGTTGCCAACAGCGATGTGCAGTATTCGGCGCGCGTGCTGGCGGAGAAGCAGCGGCTCGAGGCGATCGCGAAGCGCGCCCGCGCTTCGGCTTCTGCGCGGACCTAGCTCTGCCCGAGGAAGCGGGCGATGCGCTCGACCCCTTCCTCCAGTTTTTCCCTGGACACGGTGTAGGCGAACCGCAAGTGGCGTTCCGGCTGATGCGCGCCGAAATCCACCCCCGGCGTCACGGCCACGCCCGCCTGCTCGATCAACTGCCACGCCAGCTTGAAGCTGTCGGGCGCCAGGGCGCTGCTGTCGGCGTAGAGATAGAAGGCACCGGCCGGTGCGGCGTACACGCGCAGACCCAGGCGCTCGACGGCGGGCAGCAGGAAGTCCCGGCGCGCCTGGAACTCCCGGCGCCGTCCTTCCAGGATTTCTATGGTTTCCGGTTTGAACGCTGCCAACGCTCCGTATTGGGCCGGCGACGGGGCGGAGATGAACAGGTTGGCCGCCAGCTTCTCCGCCTCGCGCACGTAGGTCTTGGGCAACACCAGCCAGCCCAAGCGCCAGCCGGTCATGTTGAAGTACTTCGAGAAGCTGTTTACCACGAACACCCCGTCGGAGATGCCCAGGGCGGTTTCCGCGTCGCAGCCATAGGTGAGGCCGTGATAGATCTCATCGACGATGAAATGGCCGTCGAGGCGGGCGACCGTGGCGGCCAGCGCGGCCAGTTCGCGGCCGTCGAGCATGGTGCCGGTGGGGTTGGACGGGGAACCGACCAGTAGGGCGCGCGTGCGTGGCGTCCATGCCTGCTCGACCTGGGCCGCGGTGGGCTGATAGTTGCTCTGCGGAGTGACGGCCAGGGGCTGCGGTCTTCCCTCGAAGGTGCGCACGAAGTGGCGGTTGCAGGGGTAGCCGGGGTCGGGCAGGAGCACCCGGTCCTCCGGATCGATCAGCAGTCCGAGAGCCAGTATCAGCGCGCCCGAGGCGCCGGCGGTGACTGCGATCCGCTCCGGTTCGACCGTCACGCCGTAGCGCTCCTGATAGAAGCGGGCGATGGCTTCGCGCAGAGGAGGAATGCCCAGCGCCGGCGTATAGTGGACGTCCCCCTTGCGGATGAACTCCGTTGCGGCGGCGATGACCGGCTCCGGCGTCGGAAAATCCGGTTCGCCGACTTCCATATGGATTACCCGGCAGCCCAGCGTCTCCAGTTGGCGGGCGCGCGTATAGAGTTCCATCACGTGGAAAGGCGCGATATCCGCCATGCGGGCGGCGATATGGGGCAAGTCCTGGGGTGGAGCGGTCATGGCGCTGCTGGCTCGAAAGTGAACCTGAAAACCGCACTTAACGCAAAGGCCGCGAAGCAACGCCAAGGACGCAA
>DYIB01000079.1 GCA_020723855.1 Uliginosibacterium gangwonense | reverse complement strand
CGCGCTCGCGCCCCCCGCATCGCGCTTGGGCCAGGAAGGACCCGTGGATGTCCGGGCGGCTTCCTCGACCGTCACTGCTGTCCAGAAGATAGCTGAAATACTACCCCTGATCGGCCTGCGTTGTTGCAGGGGCAAAAGTCGCTGCTGGTTGCCAATGGCAGCGCATGACAGCCTATCCACGCCCATTCGCGTTCAAACACGATCCCTTGACGATGTGGCGGTTGAGATGGTCGGCTACTGTCTGCAAGGCCTTCTGCCACCGCCGCCATGCAGTCGTCCTGTCGCAGGCAAAGCGGATTGTGATGTCGCGCCAGCCGTAGCGCTTGGCCCGCATCCAAACCAGGTGGCGCTGCTCGACTTCCAGCCACTGCACCCAGCGCATCGTCTCCAGCATCCGGTCGATGGCCTCGGGGCTCGGTGGGTACGCGCGGTAGACCTTCTCGTCGGCTGCGAATGCCTCCCACTCTTGGCGGACGAAGGCCGGCCAAGTGTTGAAATAGCCTTGTACCCGCACCGGGGGCAGGCGTCGCCCAGTGCTGGCGGCCTCTTCGAAGCGGGCTGCCACGTCCTCAATCGTCCAGTGGTTGCGGGCCACATCACACCTCCTGACCAACGTCGTGGTGATGGACAGCCCAGGACAGCAGGGCCAGCGCGTCGGCTTCGTTGTCGTTGGCCGGGGCATGACCGCGAGCACGGGCGGACGCCACCATCTCGTCCTTGTTCGCGTTGCCCTTGCCGGTGGCGTGCTTCTTGATCGTGCCCACCGGGACGCCTTGGTACGGGATCTGGTGGTGCTCGCACCATGCGGTGAGGTGAGCCATGAACCCGCCGTAGGTGTGTGCCGCATCAACCCCGGCATGACGACGGACCTCCTCGAAGTACACGGCGTCGATACCGTCACAGGATTGCTTGATCTCGGTGAGCCAGCGTTTGAAGCGCAGAAAGCGCATGCCGCCGCCCTCGAAACGTTGTGGCCGGAAACTTTCCGATCCGCTGGTGATGTGGCCGTCGCTGCCGCGCAGCGCCCAGCCGGTGGTGGTGCCCAGATCGAGGGCAAGGATGGTCGTGGTCATAAGGTCAGTCCCGGTTTCTTGCCGATCTGACGCAACTGGCGCAGTCGCACATAACTTCTCTACACGTGCGTGCGCGCGCGTGTAGAGCGATTTAGTGCAAATGTGTCGGTTGTGTCAGGCGGCATGGTTTTCAGAGGAGTCATTCGTCCGCATAGGGCGTATAGGCAGGCATCGGCGGATGCTTGAGGCCAATGCCCCGGAATCCGCGCACGCCCATGCCGTTGCGCCACTTCTCGATTCCGCGGGTGATCAGCAGATCGGAGAAACGTCGCTGCGAGCCAATGAACTCGCCCGATGCCTCGGCCCACTGCTTCCAATCCGTGAACAGCTCTGCGGTCAGTGACTTGGCGTTGACCTCCCGCACACAGCGCTCGTCGATCCAGCGGCCCAGCGCGTCCTCGGACTCGAAATACTCCTCGGTCGCGGCTTGCACGCTGGCGGGCGGCTTCAATCCCTCGCGCTGCCAGGCAAGGCATCCGGCCACGGCCCATGCGAGGATGCCGTCCCGTTCGGCCAGCAGCTTTTCCGTCAAGCGCGGATCGCGCCGATCCGGCGGGATCGTCACCGTGAACGGAATCATGTGCAGCCGCCTGCGCATTGCCTCATCGATGTTGCGAATGGCGGGCTTGTGGTTGCCCACGATCACGGGCTTGAATTGCGGCGTGTATTCGAAGAAGTCCTTGTGCATGAAGCGCGCGGAGATCTTGTCGCCGCCGGTGATGGCCTTGACCTTGGATTCGTTCAGGCGTCGGCCTTGCTCGGTCTCGATGGCGGTCACGAAGCGCGCGCCACGTAGGCCTGCCAGATCGGTCGGATGGCGGTCTCCACGGGTTTCGACGAAAGTCTCCATCGATGCCGTGGCGGCGTAATTGCCGAGGATGGTGCTGATGACGTTGGCGAACACACTCTTGCCATTGGCTCCCGTGCCGTACAGGAAGAACAGCGCGTGGGCGCTGGTCACGCCGGTCAGGCAATAGCCGACCATGCGCTGCAAATACGACTGCAGATCAACATCGCCGCCCGTGATGTCGGACAGGAATGCCATCCACTGCGAACATTCGCCGTCCGGGGTGGCCGTGGTGATCTTGGTCATCCGGTCAGAGCGCTCATTTGGCCGCTTGCGTCCGGTCTTGAGATCGACCACGCCACCGGGCGTATTGAGCAGCCACGGATCGGCATCCCACTCGTCGGTGGTGGCCGCATGCCTGCGGTCGGCACGCGCCAGTCGCTCGACGCCGCCAACCGTACTGGCGCTGGCCAACTTGGCCGCGACCTTGGGGTTTTCAGCGCGCACGGCGGTCTGGCGGCAGACACTGCGGATCAGATCGGTGGCGGCCAGCGTGTCCTCGGTGCGCCAACGTTGGCCATCCCACACCAGCCAACGACCCCACGCCGCGACATAGCGCCAATCCCGGTGGTAGCGGCGGGTGAAGGCCAGCGCCAGCGCATCCTCCGTACCCCATACGGACTCATCGCTGCCGACCACCGGTTCGTCGACATCGGCCACGTCGTGCATCTGCAGACGCGGGCCGTGGGTGAGGAAGGTGGCGACGTCGAAGCTTTCGGCGATGGCGTCCGCCGCGTCCCAGCCCTCGGCGGCATCCTCGGGCGGGTAGAGGATGTGGCAGGACTTGGCACCGGCGGCCAGGATGGCCTGGGCCGCCTGCACGGCGTACTCCCAGCCCGGCTTGTCGCGGTCGGGCCAGATCAGCACAGCCTTGTCTTTGAGCGGCGACCAGTCGGTCTTGTCGACCGGGGCATTCGCCCCGTGCATCGCGGTGGTGGCCACGATGCCGACGTCGATCAGCGCCTGCGCGCATTTCTCGCCTTCGACCAGCACCACCTGTGCGGCGCTGATCATCCCCGGCTGGTTGTACAGCGGGCGCGGCTCGGGCGGCGTCATCTTGCGCCGCTTGGCGTCCCAGGGCCGGAACTCCTTCTTGCGTCCCGGTGGGTCGTAGCGGTAGACGACGGCGATGAGACGGCCCGCCTCATCGAGGTAATCCCACTTGGCGGTGGCTGGGCCGAGTTCGTCCACCGGCGCATCCTTCTTGCGGGATCGGCGTACTGGCATCTCGCGGGCGCGACCGAGCAGATCAGCAGCCGCACCCAGAACAAGACTGAACTCGGTATGGATATTGAGGCCAGAATGCCCGGCGATTAGCGAAAAGATGTCGCCGCCATCGCCCGTCGCGCGATCCGTCCACAGTCCGGCCTTCTCGCCATCGAGCACCACCTCGAGGCTATCGCCAGGACTGCCCAGCACATCACCGATCAGGAATTTGCCACGGCGCTTCTTACCCGCCGGGAACAAGGTGGTCAGAACGGATTCAAGACGCGCGAGCAGTTCGGCACGCAGTTCTTCGCGTTTGCTGTCATCAAGGATGCGCGTGGGCTCGACTGGTTTTGGGGTGTCATTGAAGTCAAGCATCGGCAGCACCTCCGATCACATCGGCGACACCGGCCAGCTCCTGCGGGATGCGAGATTCGTGACGCAACTTGCGCAGTGCCTTCCCCTCGATCTGGCGGACGCGCTCGCGCGTGACCTTCATCTTCTCGGCGATCTCGTCGAGCGACGCTCCGGCAAAGAAGCGCTCGCGGATCACGTCCGCCTCACGCGGCGTTAGCGAATCGATGGCATCCTGAATGATGCGGCCTGCCTGCGCGTGGCTGGCCAGCCGCAGCGGGTCGGCAGACGCCGTTCCACAGGTCAGGGCTTGCACGCTGTCTGCATCCAGATCGATGCTGGAATGGTTCTTTTCCAGCGGCTGGAGCTGTGCATCCGACCACAGATCGGAGGGAGATGCATTCAGGAAGTCGCACAAAGCCCATGCGCACTCCCGCAACAGCCCATCCGGTGTCAGCGGAGAGCGCGTGAGATTGAGGTAGGGCAGCAGTGCGCCGTAGTAGCTGATGCCAACGGCAGCGGCGAACCGCGCGCCTGGTCGGTAGCCTGCCTGCTCGATGGCGCGCAATAGACGGGCATTGCGTACGGAGATGCGCACACGGTAGTCAGTCATGGGCTCCTCCTTCTGCCGCTGCCCACGCGGTGAGCTCTGACATTCGGAACCGAACCATCTGGCCGATCCGATAGTGCGGAATGCGCTTGGAGGCGCGGCACCGTGGCTTGGTGAAGTAGTACGTGGGCAGATTGAGCAAACGGGCGGCTTGCCGTGCCCCTACCATCGGTTCCGCCTCTGGTGCGTGTGATTCGATATGGTTCATTGCGTCCTCCAGCACCGGTCCTGCCAGGGGCACATCCGGCATTCGAAGTGGGTCGGATCGACAAAGGCGCGCGGCAGCAATTCGCCTGTTTCAGTCGCGGTGATGACTTTCACCGCCCGGTCGGACATGCGCTGCGCAAGCCCAGCGTCGAACGGCACCCGCTCGGCGTAGATCTCCATCGTGTCGGCATTGAGCGCCGTGAAGATCGCCGGATGCTCGTGCAGTTCGAGATAGGCTTGGTAAATCGCCACTTGCGCGGCATAGATGGGCTTGGCGATGGCCAAGCCCTTTTTCTCCAGCTCGCGCCAGGACTTGTTGCTTAAGGCTTTGCACTCCCAGAGCGCTGGATAGGCAAAGCCCTCGGGGCCAGCGACGATGACGCCGTCGATGTGGCCCTGCAGTCGGCCATCGGCCACCGAGAAGCCGAACTGCTCGCCGTCCGCCTTGCGCGTGCGCAGGTCGAAGCCTGCGCCCCGCAGCCACGCGACCATGCAGTCCTCCATGACGTGGCCACGTTCGAAGATGCGCAGCATCCGGCCATCGGACTCGCGGCCCTGGTCGACGGGTGCTTGCGCGTACTCGAACTGCAGCGCGCGCTCACAGGCCACCCCGAGGCGCGAGGCCCCGAGGTACTGGCGCTCAGACTGGCGGGCGCGGGCCAACTGCAACCCGGCGTCGACCAGGGCGGTGACCTGGCCCGCGATACTCGATGAGGAATTGAAGTCGATCATGGCTTCTTCCCCTTCGGTTCATCCCAAGGCAGGTCGTCCTCCAGATCCGCGAAGGGATTGGCGGCATCAGGTGACAACGGATCAGGCGTGGGCGGCAAGCCCCGCACGGGCGGAAACTTGGTTTCCTCGTGGTGCGCGACCATTGCGTCCGACCAGCAAGTGACGATGGCGTCGATTACCCGCAGAGCTTCGGCTTCGGAGTAGTCGCCCAGCGGCTTGGTGAAGCCGATCTCGCTCGCTGCCTCGCCGAAGGCCTTGAGGCAATGACGCATTGCGGCCAGTTCGACATCAGACGGATCAATCATGGCGACCTCCGTCTTGTCGATGCGACCTTCCTTGGCCCGCTGCCAGTTGCCGTACAGCGCGTGAAATGCGTCCTGGCAGCGACGCGAGCAGAACACCCAGTCGATGGGATAGCGCCGGGGATCGCCCACACTGTGGCGGTTGTCGGTGTGGCCGTAGCCCCGGGCCTGTCGTTTGCAGACCCAGCATTTCATGCCCCCTCCTCGAGTTCATCGAGCAGCAGGCCCAACTGCAGGGCAGCGCCAGCAAAGGCGGCCTCGCAGCGGCGCTTGAAGTCGGGATAGCTCATCGAGCTGCGCGCAATCGCCGTGACCGCGTGAATCTGCGATTCCAAATGCGCGAGTCCCTGATCGGACAGCCACTGGTGATGCTTCTGCGAGATGCCCTTGCGATTGCGGATCTCATCCAGCAGCTCCTCTGGCAGCACCGGCCCGTAGACCCAGCGCAGCGTGATCTGGCCAACGACGTGCGGTGGGTTCTGGTCGTGGCCCTGGTACTTCCAGCCGAACAACCGATAGATGGCGCGGTAGTAGTCCGGGTGGAAGCGGCGCTCCCACGATGCGCAGGACTGGCGCAGCAACTTGGAGATCAGCTCCTGCAGCGCGTCCGGCGCACGGTGGTGCTGGTAGCCCGTGGCCTCGTCGATGAGAGCGACTTCGCCGGTGGTGGCCAGCGCCGAGAGAATCTTTCGGCAGTTGGGGATGATGTGCTGCCGCTTGGCATGCAAACGCCCCTGCAGCGCCGCGTCGATGATGCCCAGCGCCACATCGCTCAGGATGCCCGCCGGGAAGAACGTGCCGATCTGGCCGGACGGCAGGCGCACCTTTGCGTACCCTTTTTTTTCGAATACTGACAATGAGTTAGCGGAAAATTCGCGGATCAAAGCGCCGATTTGCGTACCCGGACTTTTGTCCCGCAGACCCAAGGCACGCGCCAGTTGGCGCTGGACATAGCCGCGCTCGCCGGTGGTGAGCACGACCGCCTCGCAGTCGAGATCTCCGAAATGCACGACGCCGTAGTGGCTGGCAGTGAGCATGGATGCGTTCATGACGGCCTCCCTCACTGTGCCCAGGACGGTTTGCCCGTCACGGGTGCGCGTTGCGTAGCCGAGGTCTGATACGCGGGTGCTGCCTGCGCCGGAGCGCCCGAGGTGCCGCCGCCGGTCTTGGCCTTGGGCGGCACGCCCATGAGCTTGGCGTACTCGGGGTGGTCGGGTTCGACCGCGAGCTTGACCACGTTGCGGTCCTGGCCCTTGGCGTCCTTCTCGATGTCCACGCGGGCCAGAAACTCGATGCCGTCCAGTTCATGGAAGCCCTGGATGCGCCGCGCGGCGGCGGCCTGCGGACTCATGTCCTGCGGGTGGACGTTGCGCGCGCTGTTGAGCACGGCGCGGATGAAGCTGCGGCCCATCTGGCCCCAGGTCGGGCCCTTCTTGGAGTGCAGGCCGATGTTCGACCACATCTTGCGCTTGGCGTAGTCGCCTGCCGTGACCACGAACTCGGCGGCGAGGTAGATCGAGCCGGTCTCGAAGGATTCGGTGGCGTAGCCGCCCGTCCATCCCTGCGACGGGTCGTCATAACCGCCTGGCTTGAGAGTCATGCGCACCGGCACCAGCGTGCCCTTGGGAATGAGGTCGAAGCCCTGTTGCTGTTCCGCATCGTTGAAGTCGTTCCAGTTGGTGGTCATGGCGATTACTCCTGAGATTCGATAGGGGTGGCGGCGCGTGCAGGCGTGGCGGTTGCGCCCGCGCACTTGGCGATCAGCGCGCCGAGATGCGGCGGCTCCAGCAGGTCGAGGCGACCACTGCGGTCTTTGGCCGGAAAGCCGTAGGGGTTGACGGTGTGGGTGACGAACGCGCGGTAGGCGCTACCGTCCTCGGCCTTGATCTCGGCCAGCGTCACGACCTCATCGACGATGCCGGGCAGTTCGAGGGCGGTCTTGCTGCCCTCGATCTGGGGCACGAACACCTTGCGGTTGTAGTCATCGAGGCGTTCGTCGAGGATGGCCACGAACACCACGTTCTTGCCGCGTGCGTGCTGAAGGTGGGTCAGCGCGGCGATCATTTCCTGACCAAGCAGGCCATAGGCTGCGCGCAGGTCTGTCTTGCCGGTGCGGTCGCTGACGGAGCCCGGCTGCGTCTTGCACCACGCGAAGCACTGACGCGAGAGCTGCGTGATCGAGTCGAGGAAGAAGGTCTGGTAGCGGTCGAGTTGCGCCGGGTCGCCAAACTTCTCGACGACGTGGTCGTAGTGCGCCTGCGAGAACGCGGCCTCCGGCGGCAGCGACTTGTCGGGACCCGCGAGGAACACGAAGAAGTCGCGGCTCTCCGGCCACGATGCCGGGCGGATGGTGTCGCCCGGCCAGTCAGCCACGGCAAGATCGCCCGCCTCGATGTCGAGGAACAGCGTGGTGGTCGGGTCGAGGTCCTTGAGCCGGGTGGTCTTGCCAATGCCGGACTTGCCCAGCATCAGCAGCTTCACGCCCTTGCGCTCGGCCATCCGCTCGATAGCGGACACGATGGGGAGCTTTTTCATGCGGCCTCCCCATCGAGCGTCAGGGTGATGACCGGCTTGCCTTCCTCGACCGTGCGGGCAGCCGCGAACTGCTGCTGCAAGGCCTGCGGCCAGTTGCTGTAGCGGGTCTCGGACACCGAAAGCTTGATGTCGATGTAGTCCTCGACCTTGTCGCCCGCAGCGACGATGCGCTCGGCCATCTCCTTGAGGATGATCTGGTTCCAGGTCACCCTTTTGGGGAGTTCGTACTTGATGTGCAGCGCCCCGTCGCGAATGTGGGCGGTGCCGAAATCGCGGCCAGATGCGCGCAGGGCCGCTCGAGCCTGCTCGCCGTACCGCTGGAGCTTGGCGGCATCCAGCTTGGCGCGCAGGTTCTTGAGGTAAGCGACGGCCTCATCGACATTTCGTTCGGCTGCGACGAAGTCGCTGATCGGTAGCGCTGCCAACTGGGGCGTGCTCATGGCCGCGAGGTCGGCTGGGTAGAGGGTCAGTTCTTTCATGACTGACCTCCCTTCACCGGCACACGTTCGGACGTCGAGGCGTAGACGTGGCGTTTCTCGTAATCGAGCACCCCGTTCTCGCCATCGAGGGGGTAGGCCACCTTCTTCGAGAACTTGACGAAAAAGGGGCCCTTTCCCATCCCGCGCCACCTGGTGAGGGTCTTGGGGGACATGCCCCAACGATTGGCGAGCTCGACCTCGCTCAGGAATCGGCGCTGGGACAGCGCCGTGCTTTCAGGGGTGGGCGTCGAACTGAAGCCGACGCCGGAATTGAGGGCCGGTGTTCCACCGGAGCCCCCAGCCAATGCCATGGAATAGGCCATTGCCGTGCTCCTTCCCGCTCAGGGATTCGGGCGCGACCGGTGGCCAGTCCTGTACTGGCCGTTGATGACCGATGCACGCCTTCATCGGGGAAGGCGCTACATCCGGCGTAGCAACAGCTACATTTGGCGTAGCGGAAAATTTTTTTGCTGGACCCTCTGCTACCCGAGGGACGCGATCAGACGGCGTTGCTCATTCCAGTCCAGGGGCACCTTGGCCCGCAGCAGGGCCTCCAAGGACACCGCCCGGGGCAGGCGTCCTTCGTATGCAGCCTGGACAATGTCAGGGGCGAGAAGCGCCAGCCGCAGCAGATCGTTGACCGTGGAACGGTGGATGCACTCCCGCTCGGCAATTTCGGCGCTGCTGGCCACCGTTCCGTTGTCGATCAACTGCTGCCAGTAGATACCGCGTCCCAGCGCCTTGAGCAGTGGGCGATCCTGTTCGGGGGTCAGTACCGGGGTACTGGTGATGGCAATTGGCTGGGTGACGCCTTCCGGGGCAACGATTACCTTTTTGATACCGCGCTTCTTGAAATGGAAGGGCACGAAAGTCGTGATCCGGACACCTCCCCCCTCCAGCGGATGGCGGCGCTCGTGGGGTATGCCATCGCCGATCAGCTTCTTGGACGTGCGGTTCATGGGGTCATCTCCATTTCCAGCAGTTCGCCGCCGATGCTGTCCGCCTGCAACTCACCGGCCAGTTCCCGCCATCCCGACTCGCGCCAGACGATATCGACGCCATCGGAGAGAAGCTGGACGCGCTCGATCAGCAGATTGACCAGCCGCACCTGCTCAGCGGGGAACAAGGCTTTCCAGACCTCTCCGAGACGGCGCATGGCCAGCAAGGTCGTGGGCTCATCGATCTCCGGGTACTTGCTGCGCACCGCGTTCCAGACTCCCTGGATGCTTTCTGGCGACTGGAGCGCCCCCACAATCAGGTTCACCACCACCTCCTCGATTTGGTCGGCCGGGATCATCCCGGTGGCGCTGCTGCGGTAGCCGTAACGGCTGTCTGCCTTGGGGATGTAGTAGCGGTACTTCTTGCCGGAT
This sequence comes from Uliginosibacterium gangwonense, assembly GCA_020723855.1. Lineage (GTDB taxonomy): Bacteria > Pseudomonadota > Gammaproteobacteria > Burkholderiales > Rhodocyclaceae > DYIB01. The sequence continues at coordinate 5,694 of DYIB01000079.1, read as the reverse complement.
GGCTTCTTGCTGTAAGTGATGTGGTATTTGCCGCCATCAGGGCCGAACATCAGGCCACGCAACAAGGCATCGGTCTTGTGCCGGGTCTGGGTCTTGCCCATGCGCTGATGGGCATCTTCGGCAAGGATGGCCTGCACTCGGTCCCACAGCTGGCGCGTGATGATGGGCTCGTGTTGCCCGGCAAACACCGCTCCCTTGTGGCGAATTTCGCCGACGTAGATCGGGTTGCGCAGTACCTTGGAGATGTACTTCTTGTCCATTGGCGTGCCGTTACGCACGCAGCCATCCTTCAGGCGGTTGGGCTTGGTGGTGATTCCCTCCAAGGCCATTTCGCGGACGATGTCTGTGATGGAGCGTGTCTCGGTAAATCGCATGAAGATTCGCCGGATGACCTCCGCATCTTTTTCCACAACAACGAGCTTGCGGTCTCTGACCTCGTAGCCCAGCGGCGTGTATCCCCCCATCCATAGACCCTTGCGCTTGCTGGCGGCGATCTTGTCGCGGATGCGCTCGCCGGTGACCTCGCGCTCGAACTGGGCGAAAGACAGCAAGATGTTCAGCATCAGCCGCCCCATCGACGTGGTGGTGTTGAATTGCTGTGTCACCGACACGAACGACACCTTGTGGCGCTCGAAGAGCTCCACCAGCTTGGCGAAGTCGGCCAGGCTGCGTGTCAAGCGGTCGATCTTGTAGACGACCACAATGTCGATCTGGTCGGCCATGATGTCGGCCATCAGCCGTTTCAATGCCGGGCGTTCCATGTTGCCGCCTGAGTAGCCGCCGTCGTCGTAGTCATCGGCGACCGGCAACCAGCCCTCGGCACGCTGGCTCACGATGTAGGCATGGCCTGCTTCGCGCTGGGCATCAAGAGAGTTGAAGGATTGATCCAGGCGCTCGTCGGTGGAGACACGGGTGTAGACGGCGCAGCGCTTTTTGGTCACAACGCTATTCATTTCCCGCCTCCTCGCCGCTTGTTCTTGATAAGCCCAAAAAACAGGGGGCCCGACCACTGGGTGCCGGTGATGTGGCGGGCAACGGCTGACAGGCTTTTGAACCGGCGGCCTTCGTATTCGAAAGATCCGTCTGCCAGCGCGGTGACGCGATGTTCGCGGCTGTCAAACTCCCGCACCAACACAGTGCCGGGGATGACCTGAACTTCGACGCCGCGCTGCGTCTTGATCTTGGATTGGGCTTCGCCAATCCGCGCCATTTGTTTTTGGACAAGTAGCGTAGTGCACAGCGCTTCCTCTTGAATTTTGTAGGCGACGCGGCCTTCGACATAAGCCCGGTTATGGTGCGGCGGTCGCTGCGGGAAATACTTGTCCCAGATAGCCCACAGAGCTTTCATGGGCAGCTTCGGCAGATTAGCGATTTGCGCCGCCAGCGAGAGGGGTGTTGCGGGTGCGTTCATTTCAAAACTCCTTTTGTAGAGGGGTTCGTATGAACGCGCTCGGGTGCCGAGAAGCCAAGAGGAATGTCGCCATCTTTGGGGCGCGTGGAATGCAAGCGCGCGATGGCGGTTGCGATGATTTCCGCGGCCTCGCGCGCCCGTTGGCGAGGGGACATCAATTCAGGGAGTGTTTGTTCGACGGTCATTTCGGTAGCCAGTAAAGTTGTCAGACCGTTACGAAGAATATGCACACAGGGCGGTCGGGGTATCCCGTTTCAGCGTGCATCAGATAGGGAGAGCGAGATTTCGAGGAGATTTTTCTGGGCGACGTTGATCGCCCTGGCTGCGTGGAGTGCCAGCGCGGAGACCATCACGGGCAGAGTGGTTGGCGTGGCCGACGGGGACACGGTCACCGTGCTTGATGCTGATAGGACGCAGCACAAGATCAGGGTGGCTGGGATCAATGCGCCGGAGAAGAATCAGGCGTTCGGGCAGAGATCCAAGGCGTCAATGTCCGACCTCGTATTCGGCAAAGACGTCGTCGTGAAGAGCAACAAACGCGACCGCTACGGACGCCTGGTTGGCAAGGTACTGGTCGCCGTTCCCTACTGCGCAGTGAGTACGTGTCCGAAGACCCTGGATGCAGGGTTGGCTCAGATCACCGCCGGGATGGCTTGGTGGTACCGCCAGTACGCACGGGAGCAGTCCGCCGAAGACGCCAGCACCTACGAGGTCGCAGAGCAAGCGGCACGGGACCGTCGCGTCGGACTCTGGCGTGATGCCCATCCGGTAGCCCCTTGGGACTGGCGTCGCGCCGCGCGCCCATAGTCCTGGCAAAGATTTTGCGCGTCGGGTCGCCCCATTTGACCTGATGTTTATCAGGTCATATATTCTCGAAATCGGCGAGGAGGAATGCCATGAGCAAGCACAAGACAGAAGGCATCACTGAGCCGCAGACCAGAACGCTGAGGGCGATTTGCCAAATCTTCGACAGCACAGGCCTGCCGCCTACCGTCAAGGAGTTGGCCGACGCGCTGGGCATCAGCCACGCCAGCGCCCATGAACAGATCGCGCAGTTGGTACGCAAAGGGTATTTGAGGAAAGAAGAAAAAAAAGCCCGGAGCATCGTGATCGTGAAACGGCACGAGTGATCGCGATGTACTGATCTCAACAAGGGGAATCCTGAATGGGGCACGTTCGGCTCGGGGTACTGCCAAGGACGAAAGCGTGGAAGGAGGTCGTCGGCCTGATCGCCGCTGGCGCAGACGTGTCCCAAGTTGCCAACGCCACCATCGCCGCCGCAGAAAAGGCGTTCTCGTTCGTGATGGATGACAAGGGGTACACGGAGGCCGTGTGGCTGATGACGCAATTGGCCATTGCCGCCAAAAAGGATGATCTCTACGCCCATCTTCGATCCGTCGGCATTTCCTTGCCTGACGACGCAACACTGCCCGATGTGACGGCGAGTCTCACCGAGGCCTTGGATCGTGCCGTCGACCATTCCCGCAGGCGTTCCGATCTCGCCGAGATCGCCGGACGCGCGCTGGTCGGCGCGGTGGCCGACGCACTTCAGCCTCACTTGAACGGTCTATTCCCGAACGACAAGGACACGATGCGCGCGGCGCTTTCTAGGCTGGGAACGCAAAAGGAATTTGGCGAACTTTCACGCTCGTTCTTCGACCGGCTCGCCAACCAGAGCCTCCAATATTTCCTGTCCAAGACGCTGGCGACCCATGTGGGCGACGGGATGCGCTTTGCGACGATGAACCAGAAGGCGCTTTTCGATCAAGCGCTGGATACTCATACGAGGGAGGCATCGGTGATCGTACGCGAATTTTCGTCCCAATGGTTCTCAAAACACCGCTACGAGGAAGGCGGTGACATTTCAAGAAAATCGTCCGACGGCTTCGCTGGCTTCGCGCTGAAGAAGATGAAGGATGAATTGAAGATGGGGGCGCGCACCGGTGCAAACTAAGAAATTCGTCATTTGCGGAAACGCCTCGGCCAAGGGGATCAGCGACGATCCGAAGAACGATCTTCGCCTTCGGCTCTCCGGCGTGAACGGAGAAGGCAACGTCACGCTGCGTATCGAGGACATCCACAGCAAGATGTTCGGTACGGTGCCGACCAAGTTCCATGACCTGCTGGAAATCGCCACCTACGTCTACAGCGCCGATCAGGTGATTCTGCGGGGTGCAGACGACGTTGACAGCTTCGGCGATGGATGGCGGCGCGACCTGCATTTCGTCGTGCCGGTGCGCAACCCGGATTTCTGGAACGGCGAGGAGGTGAAGAACGCGCTCACCTCGACGTTGGGCTTCCTCTCGGACGACAACTACGCGTTCAGCTTCGTCAAGCTGGAACAGGATCATTCGTTCCAGGACTATCTGGAGTTCAACGACGCACAGACCATGTATGGCAAACCGGAGCAGGTGGTGATGTTTTCCGGTGGTTTGGACTCACTGGCAGGCGCGCTGGACGAAGTGTTGGGCCAGAGGCGGCGTGTGGTGCTGGTTACTCATAAGGCCACGCCTAAGCTCAACACCCGGCACAAGACGCTCCAAGATCTGCTGGCGCAGAAAGCGGGAGACAACGCGCCGCATCAGATCAGCGTGCGCGTTCACAAGAAGAAGCCGCTGAACCGGGAATACACGCAGCGCAGCCGCTCGTTCCTGTTCGTCTCGATTGGCGCGACCATCGCCAAGATGCTCGGCCTGAGCAGCGTGCGCTTCTACGAAAACGGCGTGATCAGCCTGAATCTGCCGGTGTGTGCTCAAGTGGTCGGCGGCCGCGCCACACGGACGACACACCCAAAGGTGATGAAGGGTTTCCAGGACATCATCACAATGGTGGCTGAAGCGCCATTCACGGTCGAGAACCCGTATATCTGGAAGACCAAGGCCGAAGTCGTCGAGCAGATCGTCAAGCTGGGCTGCGCCGACCTCATCAAGCACTCGATGACCTGCACCCACACGTGGGAGATGACGAATCAGCATACCCACTGCGGCCTATGCTCGCAATGCATCGACCGGCGTTTTGCGCTCATCGCTGCCAAGGCCGACCAGTACGATCCGATTGAGCATTACAAGACGGACGTGTTCACCCAGAGCCGGAACAAGGACGACGACAAGATCATGTCCGCATCCTACTTGGAGCGGGCCAACCAAGTGAGCTCGCTGGAGAACGTGGGGCAATTCCTCGCGAAATACGCCGAGGTGAACAGGGTGTTGCGCTACCTCGGTGGCAGCACTGCGCAGGCTGCCCAGCTCGTTTTCGATCTCTACAAGCGGCACGCCAGCGAAGTGAATGCCGCGCTAGACGAGATGGTTCGCCGCCATGCTACAGCGATCCGGGAACGCACCATGCCAGGCGATGCCTTACTTCGCACGGTACATGAGTCCGCATCGGTGATCTCGGTGCCAGCGGTGTCGCCGAAGGAAAAGCAGCCAGATAACTTCTTTCGCAAGCGCGGTGCGGTCTGGGAGACGCGATTCGAGGGCCGCAACACCATCTGTCTGGTTGGAGTCGACAAAGGGGCTGAGTACATAAACATTCTGCTGGCCTTCCCAGACAAGGAGACCTCGGTGTACGAGATTGCCTGCGGCAGCGCAGTCAATGCCATCGACATACCCGACAACGTAGGCGTAGCACCCGAAGAAATTGAAGACGGTTTCCAAGTGACCCAAGGCATACCGTTGGGAGACGCGGGCGACGTCGTGGACAAGAAGGCACTGCGGGAGTGTAGGCAACTGGCCCAGGAACTTTTCAGCGAGATGGAAGAGGCGCGAGAGATTGGCGATCACGCCAGGATCGAGGAGATTGAGAAGGAGATGGCCGCCCTGACCAAGTACATCGAAAGCGGCAAGGGCCTCGGAGGACGGCAACGCAGGACAGGGGACAAGCGCAAGAATGTCCGGGACGCTTTCCGCAACGCGGTTGACCGTACCATCAAGCAGATTGAGAGGTACGACAAGCCGCTGGCTGAGCATCTGAAGGCCAGCATCAAATTCGGCAACGAGGTCGTATACCGGCCAGGGATGCCAATCACCTGGGACGTCCGTCCTATCGTGAACGGGTAGCCCATTTCAGTGCCGGGTCGCCTGCGTGAAGGCGGCTTCCGCGACGAACAAGCAGCCGGAAACCCGCGCAGTTACAGGGTCAGGTGCGAAGTCCCCCTTCGCAGAAACAGAGAATAGGCGGGAGCAGAGAGAGAAAAAACGCCCGGAACCGGGCTGTCCGGGGCGGTGGCGTCCGTCGCAGCAAGGCCCGAAGCCCCGCCAACTCTGGCGTTCCGGGTAGAAAAA
>DYIB01000078.1:15597-15804 GCA_020723855.1 Uliginosibacterium gangwonense | reverse complement strand
GCCGAGACGTTGCCGTCGTGGCCGCGGAGCGCCGCGACGATGGCCTGGCGGGTGATGGTGGCCAGATCGGCGGACTCCGTTCCCGGCTTGGCCGCCGCCCGCGCTTCGGCCAGGAATTCCTCGGAAAGATGGCAGGGGCGCAGCACGGATTCGCCGTCCAGTTGTGCGGCGGCGGCCTGCAGGACATTGCGCAACTGGCGTACGTTT
>DYIB01000078.1:0-15587 GCA_020723855.1 Uliginosibacterium gangwonense | reverse complement strand
GGAACCCGACTGCCGATTTGGTAGAATCGGGCCATGAGTTGATGGGCCTCGAACAGCGCTCGCAGAGACGCGTCCAGCTCCCCGCTACCCGCTTGCGCCGCCAACTGCGTGGCCAACGCCCAGAGGTCGCCGCGCCGGCGCAGGGGCGGCAGGGCGATGCTCGCCGCTCCCAGGTGAAAGTAGAGATCGTCGCGGAACTGGCCGGCTTCCGCTTGCTCCTTCAGGCGTGCGCGGGTAGACGATACGACCACCGGCAGGACTGCGCCGAAATGGGCAAAGGGCCGGTCGCTGCGCAGGGCGGCCACCAGGCGCGCCTGCTGGGGCGGCGGCAGCAGGTCCACGTCGCGCAGGAACAGGAACGCCGGGCGGGCGCCGGGCCGGCGCGGCCGCCCCAGGGCATGGGCGATGGCGGCAGCGAATTCGTCGCCGGAAACGGTGCCGCAGGCGATTTCGCACCACTGCAGTCCGTGGAAATGCCGGCGGTGCAGGTAGTGGGCCAGGGCGGCCTTGCCGCTGCCGGTTTCCCCCTGGATCAGCAGCGGCATGCCTTTCTCCAGGGCGCGCGTGCCCTGCTCGATGCGGCGTACCAGCTCGGCGTCCTGCGCCACGAACGGCGCCGCCTCGGCGGGGCGCCCGCCGGCGCGCGTCACGGCAGGCATGGCGACGCGCTCCGGGACGCGCACTTCCAAGCGCGCAAACACCCTCACCCCGCTGTGCAACAGCAGGGGGAAGGGATGCAGAGCGCGCGCGAGCTGTGACCGGGCGGCCGCGAACGGCATGCCGAACAAGGCCTCGAACCCGAGCCCCTGCAGCGCCTCGCGCGGCAGCCCGAGCTGGAAGCAACCGCTGCGGTTCACCGACACCACGCGGCCTTCGGGTGAGAAGGCCGCCAGACCCTCGCACAGGGTGCCCAGGAACTCCGGGCGGGCATGGAAACGCAGCACCGCCAGGTCGGCGAAGGTGTGGCCGAACAGATGATTCTCGATCATCTGCACCGACATGTTCACCAGGGCCAGGGTATGGGGGCTGAAACTGCGCCAGTCCCCGGTCACGTCCAGGGCGCCCACGAGGCGACCGTAGGCGTCGGTGATGGGTGCGGCGGAGCAGGTGAGGAAGTGGTTGGCGAGGAGATAATGCTGGGGGCCGTGGACCACCACCGGCGCCTGTTCGGCCAGGGCGGTGCCGATCGCGTTGGTGCCCTTGGCCGGCTCCGACCAATCCACTCCCGGCGCCAATGCCACCCGCTCGGCCCGTCCCAGGAATTCGGCATCGCCCAGGGAATGCAGCACGTAGCCGCCGGCATCCGACAGGACCACCATGCTTTGGGTGTTGGCGATCTGCTGGTACAGGGTTTCCATCACCGGCAGGGCGTGGGCCATGAGCTGGGAGTTTCGGTCGCGCATCAGGTCCAGGGTGTCGCGCCGCACCGGTTCGATATCCGGCCGCCCTTGCCAGTGCAGACCGGCATCCAGGCAGCGGCGCCATGACGCTTCGATGACGGGCGACAGGCGTCCCTGGGGGATTTCGCCATGCTGCCGCAGTGCGGCATGGGCCTGCTGCGTGTCACGCAAGGAGGGGGCCACCGGGTGCGCCATGACTTTCTCCGGGGATGGTCTAAAAATGAATTTATCAGCCGGCGTGTCCGTAGGGCAACGCTGCAGGGCAGTATGTCGCATTTTGCGACAGCTTCCGCGCCTTGCGCCAGCTATGCCATCATGGGCTGCCTGGGCGGGACCGGCGGCACCGTTCGCCGCCGCCAGTCCAAGACGATCACAACGAGGAGGAGACCGCGATGCAAAGATCGCTGCACATCGATCCCAACAAATGTACAGGCTGCCGCCAATGCGAGATGGCCTGTTCGTTCGAGAACTACGGGATTTTCAACAACGCCAAGTCGCGTATCCGCGTGTTCAATTTCGAACACGAGGGACGCAAGGTTCCCTATACCTGTACCCAATGCGCCGAGGCCTGGTGCATGCACGCCTGTCCCGTGGAAGCCATCAAGCTGGATCCGCTGACCGGCGCCAAGGTGGTGTATGAGGCCACCTGCGTGGGCTGCAAGGTGTGTACCATCGCCTGTCCGTTCGGCACCATCAACTACGTGCACGATACCGGCAAGGTGCAGAAGTGCGACCTGTGCGGCGGCAAGCCGGCCTGTTCCGAGGCCTGTCCCACCGGGGCGATCACCTATGTGGACGCCGACTGGACCGGGCTCGCCCGCATGGAGGCCTGGGCTGCCAAGACCGATACGCAACCGCGCGCTTGAATCGAGGAGGGACAGAACATGGCATGGGCACGACGCATTCTGCGGGTGAACCTCACCAAGGGCACTTGCACCCCTGAGCCCCTCAACATGGAGTGGGCCCGGGACTACCTGGGCCAGCGCGGCCTGGGCACCAAGTATTTCGTCTCGGAAGTGGATCCCAAGGTGGATCCCCTGTCGCCGGACAACAAGCTGATCTTCGCCACCGGGCCGCTCACCGGCACCATGGCCTCCACCGGCGCCCGCTACTCGGTCATCACCAAGGGGGCGCTCACTGGCGCCATCGCCTGTTCCAACTCCGGCGGCCACTGGGGGCCGGAACTGAAGCAGGCGGGCTGGGACATGATCATTTTCGAAGGCCGCGCGCCGGAGCCGGTGTACCTGTACATCGAGAACGACAGCGCTCAACTGCTGCCGGCCAAGGATTTGTGGGGCACCACGGTGTGGCATACGGAGGAGGCCATCAAGAAGAAGCACCAGGACCCGCAGATCCGCGTGGCGAGCATCGGCCGCGCCGGCGAGAACGGCGTGCTGTATGCCTGCGTGGTGAATGACCTGCACCGGGCGGCGGGCCGCTCCGGGGTGGGGGCGGTGATGGGTTCCAAGAACCTCAAGGCGGTCGCCGTGCGCGGCACCAAGGGGGTGGGAGGCATTGCCAACCCGGCCGAGTTCATGAAAGTGACCTTCGAGAAGAAGAAAGTGCTGGCCGAGAACCCGGTGACGGGCCAGGGCCTGCCCACCTACGGCACCCAGGTGCTCATGAACGTGATCAACGAGGTCGGGGCGCTACCCACGCGCAACCACCGGGATGTGCAGTTCGAGGGGGCGCGCAAGATCTCCGGCGAGGCCATGCACGAGAAGCGGCCCACGGACGGCAAGTCCAACCTGGTCACCAACGCCGCCTGCTTCGGCTGCACCATCGCCTGCGGCCGCATCTCGCGCATGGACAAGACCCACTACACGGTGGTGAACAAGCCCGAATACTGGGGCGCCACCGGCGGCCTGGAATACGAGAACGCCTGGAGCCTGGGCTGCGCCAACGGGGTGGACGACCTGGAAGCGCTGACCTATGCCAACATCCTGTGCAACGAGGACGGCATGGATCCCATCTCCTTCGGCGCCACGGTGGGAGCGGCCATGGAGCTCTTTGATCTGGGGCTGATCAAGGAAGAGGAAGTGGGCTTCCCGCTGAAGTTCGGCTCCGCCGAGGCGCTGACCAGGATCGCGGAAATGACCGCCCGGGGCGAGGGCTTCGGCAAGGTGATCGGCCTGGGCTCCAAGCGCCTGTGCGCCAAGTACGGCCGGCCCGAGCTGTCCATGAGCGTCAAGGGCCAGGAGTTCCCCGCCTACGACTCGCGCGGCATCCAGGGCATGGGCCTGACCTACGCCACCTCCAACCGCGGCGCCTGCCATCTGCGCAGCTATACGGTGGCCTCCGAGGTGCTGGGCATCCCGGTCAAGACCGATCCCCACTCGCCCGAGGGCAAGGCGGAACTGGTCAAGGCTTTCCAGGATGCCACGGCGGTGTTCGATTCCTCGGGCCTGTGCATCTTCACCTCCTTCGCCTGGACCCTGGCCGACATCCAGCCCCAGTTGCAGGCGGCCTGCGAGGGGGAGTTCTCCCTGGAGAAGCTGAACGAGATCGGCGAGCGCATCTGGAACCTGGAGCGCCGGTTCAACAATGCCGCCGGCTTCACCCGCCAGGATGACGACCTGCCGCCGCGCCTCAAGACCGAGCCAGCCAAGACCGGCCCGGCCAAGGGCCTGGTGAACCAGATCGACAAGATGCTGCCCGAGTATTACCAGGTGCGCGGCTGGACGCCGGAAGGCATGCCGACGAAAGAGACGCTGGCGCGGCTCGGCCTGTAACCGATACGCCACGGATTGGCACGGATGGACACGGATGGATCCGTGAGCATCCGTGCGCTCCGTGGCGCATTTCCCCTTTTGGACGCCAAAGACATGAAACACGTCATTATCGGCAACGGGCCGGCCGGCGTGGTGGCGGCGGAGACCCTGCGCAAGGCGAGCCCCGATGCCTCCATCGCCCTGGTGGGCGACGAGCCCGAGCCGCCCTACTCACGCATGGCCCTGCCCTACTACCTGGTAGGACAGATCGGCGAAGAAGGCACTTATCTGCGCAAGGACGCCGCCCACTTCGAGCGCCAGCGCATCAGTCTGTTGCGCGGGCGCGCCCAGAGCGTCGATACCCGGGCGCGGGCGGTGAAGCTGGACGACGGCACCACGCTGACCTATGACCGGCTGCTGGTCGCCACCGGCTCCCACCCCATCCGTCCGCCGATTCCCGGCATCGATTCTCCCCAGGTGCATACCTGCTGGACCCTGGAGGACGCGCGCCACATCGCTCGGCTGGCCCAGCCGGGCGCGCGCGTGCTGCAGCTGGGGGCGGGCTTCATCGGCTGCATCATCCTGGAAGCGCTGGCCTCCCGCGGCGTGCAGCTCACCGTGGTGGAAATGGGCGACCGCATGGTGCCGCGCATGATGACGCCCGGCGCCGGCACGATGATCAAGCGCTGGTGCGAGCACAAGGGCGTGCGCGTGCATACGGCCACGCGGGTGGAAGCCCTGTCGCCCAGTTCGGAGCAGCCGGGCGCCGTGGCGGCCAGGCTGTCCAGCGGCGACACCCTGGTGGCGGACCTGGTCATCTGCGCCGCCGGCGTGCGCCCCAACGTGGCCTTCCTCAAGGATTCGGGGGTGGCGCTTGAAACCGGCATCCTGGTGGATGAGCGCATGCAGACGACGGTGCCGGACATCTACGCCGCCGGCGACGTCACCGAGGCGACGGACTTCATCTCCGGCAAGCGCGTGCTCAACGCCATCCAGCCCAATGCCGCCGACCAGGCGCGGGTGGCCGCCCTCAACATGGCGGGCCATCCCAACCGCTTCCAGGGCAGCCTGGCGATCAACGTGCTCGACACCCTGGGGCTGATCTCCAGCTCCTTCGGCCAATGGTGGGGCGATGCGGGCGGCGAAGGGGTGGAGCTCGCCGACGACAAGAACTACCGCTATCTGTCGCTGCAATTCAAGAGCGACCTCCTGATCGGCGCCACCGCCATCGGCCTGACCGAGCACGTGGGCGTGCTGCGCGGCCTCATCCAGGGCCGCACCCACTTGGGTGACTGGAAGGACAGGCTGCTGGACGATCCGACCCGGATCATGGAAGCCTATCTGGCCCGCTCCCAGCGGGCCGACATCCGCTATCTGGGCACGCGGCCGATCTGACACCACGACGACGGGCGGCGCCCGCCGCCCCCATTACGCCAAGATGAAGGTCACGCTCAAGCTCTATGCCACCCTGTCCGACTATCTCCCGGAAGAGGCCAGAAAAACCAACCAGGTCCCCCTCGATGTGCCGCCGCAAACGACCATCGACCAGCTCATCGATCAATACCGTCTGCCGCCCGGACTGGTGCACCTGGTCCTGGTGAACGGCCATTACGTTCCGCCCGGCATGCGCGCCCGGCAGGCGCTGCACGAGGGCGATGTGCTGGCCATCTGGCCGCCCATCGCCGGCGGCTGAAGTGCGGTGATCAAGCGCCAGTATGAGATGACCATCTCGCGGGCGGATTTCCTGCGGCTACTGCCGGCCGCCGTGGGACACACACCCTTCGTGGCGGAGGGGGACGTCCTGCGCGGCGGGACGGACGGAGGCGGGCGCTGGCAGATCACCCTCACGTCCCTCGAGGACCTGGCGCTGGGGCCGGTGCGCCTGCCGCGCCAGCGGGTGGACTTCGCCTTCAACGGCTGCAGCGCGCAGCAGGTGGAGGCCTTCATGCGCCGCTTCGAGCGCCATTACCAGCGGGCGGGCGGATGATATCTGATACAATGGGCTGCGGCGGGTCTCCTCGCATTGCGAGGTGGTGAACCTGGTCAGGTCCGGAAGGAAGCAGCCACAGCCATTGATCGCAAGTGCCGAGGGTCAGGCTCGCCGCCCTCATCTCTTCCCGGCCTTCCCGTTCCGCCCGGAACCCGACTGCCGATTTGGTAGAATCGGGCCATGAGTTACCAAGTTCTCGCGCGCAAGTGGCGGCCCCGCAGCTTCGCCACCCTGGTGGGGCAGGAGCACGTGGTGCGGGCGCTCACCCACGCCCTGGAGCAGCAGCGGCTGCATCATGCCTACCTGTTTACGGGCACGCGCGGCGTGGGCAAGACCACCATCGCCCGCATCCTGGCCAAGGCCCTCAACTGCGAGACCGGCATCACCGCCGCCCCCTGCGGCATGTGCAGTTCCTGCACCGAGATCGACACCGGGCGCTTCGTGGACCTGATCGAGGTGGACGCGGCCACCAACACGCGCGTGGACGAGATGCGCCAGTTGCTGGAGAACGCCACCTATGCGCCCACCCGGGGCCGCTACAAGGTATATGTCATCGACGAAGTGCACATGCTTTCCAACTCGGCCTTCAACGCCATGCTGAAGACCCTGGAAGAGCCGCCCGAGCACATCAAGTTCATCCTCGCCACCACCGATCCCCAGAAGATCCCCGTGACCGTGCTGTCGCGCTGCCTGCAGTTCAACCTCAAGCAGATGCCGCAGCAGCACATCGTCGAGCACCTGGCGCGCATCCTGGAGGCGGAGGCCGTGCCCTTCGAGCCGGGGGCCCTGCGCCATCTGGCAAAGGCGGCGGCGGGCAGCATGCGCGACGCCCTGTCGCTGCTGGACCAGGCCATCGCCCACGGCGCCGGGCGGGTGGAGGAAGCGGCGGTGCGCGACATGCTGGGCACCGTGGGCGAAGACCACTTGTACCGGATTCTCGACGCCCTGGCGGCGCGCGATGCGCGGGGCATGCTCGCCGTGGCCGATGCCATGGACGCCCGCAGCTTGTCCTTCGACTCGGCCCTGCAGGAGCTGGCCACCCTGTTCCACCGCATCGCGCTGCTCCAGTTCGCCCCCGAGGCCATCGCCGATCCCGGCGAGCGCGCCCGGCTTGCGCCCTATGCGCAAGCGTTCGACGCCGAATTCCTGCAGCTGTGCTACCAGATCGCGGTGCACGGGCGCAACGACCTGGCCCTGGCGCCGGACGAATACGCCGGCTTCACCATGAGCCTGCTGCGCCTGGTGGCCTTCCAGCCGGAAACCCCGGGGGGGCTCCCCCCGGGAAAGCCGGTGGCGACAGCCGCGCCCGCGGCGCCGCCCTCCCGGCCGGATGAGCCGCCGCCCGCCGCCGCCCCGCGCCCTGCAGCGGCCCCGGAGCCGCCGCCCGCGGCCCGGGCGCCGGCGGCAAGTGACGACTGGCAGGGCATCATCCGCGCCCTGGGCCTGGGCGGCATGGTGCGCGAGCTGGCCCAGCACTGCGAACTGGTGGAACGGAACACAACGAGCGTCATCCTGCGCCTGTCCAACGCCCATCGCCACCTGCTGATGAACCGCACGCCCCAGGACCGCCTGCAGGCGGAGCTGCAGAAGCACTTCGGCCAGCCCCTCAGGCTGGTCATCGAGACGGGCGAGCTGGCCGGCGAGACACCGGCCCAGCGCCTGCAGGCGCAGCAGCGGGAGCGCCACGAGAAGGCCATCGCGGCCCTGGAGCAGGACACGTTCGTGCGCGACCTGATCGAAACCTTCGACGCCACCATCAACGAGGCGTCGATCAAGCCACTTTGAAGCGGAGCGAAACGCCATGATGAAGGGACAACTCGCCGGCCTGATGAAACAGGCCCAGCAGATGCAGGAGAACATGCGCAAGATGCAGGAGCAGTTGGCCAGCCTCGAGGTCGAGGGCCAGTCGGGGGCCGGCATGGTCAAGGTGGTCATGACCTGCAAGCACGACGTGCGCCGCGTCAGCATCGATCCTTCCGTGATGGACGACAAGGAGATGCTGGAGGACCTGGTCGCCGCCGCCGTCAACGATGCCGTGCGCAAGGTGGAAGCGACCATCCAGGAGAAGATGGGCGCCATGACGGCGGGCCTGGGCCTGCCGCCGGGGATGAAGCTGCCGTTCTGAGTTTGCAGGTGACGGGTGACGGGCAGCGTATCGACGTTCTCGTCACCCGTCACCTGTCACGTCTGACCCATGTCTGCCCCTTCCAGCCTCGAAGAACTGATCGAAGCCCTGCGCTGCTTGCCGGGGGTGGGGCCCAAGTCCGCCCAGCGCATGGCCTACCACCTGCTGCAGCGGGACCAGAAGGGGGCGCAGCGCCTGGCCGACGCGCTCGACCATGCGCTCAAGGTGCTGCGCCACTGCGCCCGCTGCAACAACTTCAGCGAAAGCGAGGTGTGCGAGCGCTGCGCCTCGCCGCGGCGCGACCCGGCTCTGCTGTGCGTGGTGGAAATGCCCGCCGATCTCAACATGATGGAGCAGACCCACGCCTACAACGGGCTGTACTACGTGCTGATGGGGCGCATCTCGCCCCTGGACGGCATCGGCCCCAAGGAGCTGAAGCTGGACCGTTTCCTGGCGCGGGCCGGCGACGGCGTGGTCAAGGAAGTGATCCTGGCCACCAACTTCACCAACGAGGGCGAGGCCACGGCCCACTACCTGGGCGAGATGCTCCATGCCCGCGGCATCAGGGTCAGCCGCATCGCCCGCGGCCTGCCGGTGGGCGGCGAGCTGGAACACACGGACGCGGGCACCATCGCCCAGGCGCTGCTGGAGCGGCGGGAGTACTGACTAAAAAATCCGCCGCTCCAGCGCCCGGCAGGCGAGCAGGAAAGCCGCCGCGTTCCAAGATTGGCGCGGCATTGCCGTGCAGCTCGCCGTTTCTGCCGTGAAACCACTCGATGAAGGCCAGGTCGCTCGCCTCGTTTTGTGCCCGATATGGCAAAAATGCGGAACTGTCGGCGCCGCGAGTGGTCGGTTTAGAGGCGCGCCCCGCGCCGACGGCCGAGCGGCTTGCTTGCGTCTGCAACAAATCACGGAAACCGATGCCCATGGAAGCATGGATGAATCTTGACGCCGTCGAGACGCGCTACCTGGTGGAGCTCGCCAAGACCTTTGCCCACATCCTGCTGGTGCTCGTTCTCGCGGCCATCGCGCTGGCGCTGTCGCGCCGCCTGATCGACGGCAACGTGCATTATGTGCCCAACGGCAGCGTCACCACTGTCACCAACATGACGCGCACCTTCGCCTACTCGGTCATCGATGTCAGGGTTGCCTACCGGGAAGACCTGGACCAGGTGTACGACCTGATCCGCCGCACCGCAGCCGCCATGCGCGAGGACCCCGAGTGGCGCGTGCGCATCCTGGAGGATCTGGAGCTGGCCGGAGTCGAGCGCTGGGCCGACTCGGGCGTGGTGGTGCGCTGCCGCTTCAAGGTGTTGCCCATCGAGCAGTGGAACGTGCGGCGCGAGTTCTACAAGCGGTTGAAGAGGGTGTTCGACGACAACGGCATCGAGATTCCCTATCCTCATGTCACCCTCTACCCGGGGCGGGACAAGCGCGGCGAGGCGCCGCCCCTGCACATTCTGCCCGTGGGCGAAGGCGGCGAGGCTTTGTTCCCGAAAACCAGCGTAGCGGAGATGGGCGATCATGGAACTCGTCGGCGAAGTCATTCATGACGCGAGCCCGATAACCGCGCACGACGTCTACCTGTTCCGGGAGGGCAGCCACAGCCGGCTGCACGAGAAGCTGGGCGCCCACCTGTGCGAGTGCCGGGGCCGGCAGGGGGCGCACTTCGCCGTGTGGGCGCCCAACGCCGAACGCGTGGCGGTGATCGGCGACTTCAACGACTGGAACCCCCAGAGCCACGGGCTGGCGGCGCGCGGCGACGGCTCCGGCATCTGGGAAGGCTTCATCCCGGGCGTCGCGGCGGGGATGAATTACAAGTACCGCATCTTTTCCCGTTTCCACGGTTATCGGGTGGACAAGGGCGATCCCTTCGCCTTCTTCTGGGAAGCGCCGCCCAAGACCGCGTCGCGCCTGTGGCGCCTCGACTACCAGTGGCACGACGACGACTGGATGCGCCGGCGGCGCGCGGCGAACGGGCTGGACGCGCCCTTCGCCGTGTACGAGGTACACCTCGGTTCCTGGCGCCGCGTGCCCGAGGAAGACAACCGCCCCTTGAGCTATCGGGAGCTGGCGGAGCAGTTGCCGGGTTATGTCAAGGACATGGGGTTCACCCACGTCGAGCTGCTGCCCGTGACCGAGCATCCCTTCTTCGGCTCCTGGGGCTACCAGACGACGGGCTATTTCGCGCCCACGGCGCGCTACGGCACACCCCAGGACTTCATGTACTTGGTGGATCGCCTGCATCAGGAGGGCATAGGCGTCATCCTCGACTGGGTGCCGTCCCATTTCCCCAGCGACGAGCACGGCCTGGCATACTTCGACGGCACCTACCTGTTCGAGCATGCCGATCCCAAGCAGGGCTATCACCCCGAGTGGAACAGCTACATCTTCAATTACGGCCGCCACGAGGTGCGCTCCTTCCTGCTCTCCAGCGCCCTGTTCTGGCTGGACCGCTACCACGTGGACGGTCTGCGCGTGGATGCCGTGGCCTCCATGCTCTACCTGGATTACGGCCGTCAGGCGGGCGAATGGATCCCCAACGAATACGGCGGCAAGGAGAACATTGCCGCCATCCATTTCCTGCGCAGCCTGAACGAGTCCGCCTACCGCGCCCATCCGGACATCCAGATGGTGGCCGAGGAATCCACCGCCTGGCCCATGGTATCGCGCCCGGCCTACGCCGGTGGCCTGGGCTTCGGCATGAAATGGAACATGGGCTGGATGCACGACACCCTGAGCTACTTCTCCAGGGATCCCATCTATCGCAAGCATCACCACAATCAGCTCACTTTCAGCATCTGGTACGCCTTCACCGAGAACTTCATGCTGCCCCTGTCCCACGACGAGGTGGTGCACGGCAAGGGCACCCTGCTCGGGCGCATGCCCGGGGACGAGGGCCAGCAGTTCGCCAACCTGCGCCTGCTGTTGGGCTACATGTGGGGCCATCCGGGCAAGAAGCTGCTGTTCATGGGCGGCGAGTTCGGCCAGCGCCGCGAGTGGCAGCACGACGAGAGCCTGGAGTGGCACGTGCTGCAGTACCCCCTGCATGCCGGCGTGCAGCGCTGGCTGAAGGATCTGAACGCCTTCTACCGCGCCACGCCGGCCCTGTGGCAGGAAGATTTCTCCGCCGCCGGCTTCGAGTGGGTGGACTGCAACGACTGGGAAGAGTCGGTGCTGAGCTTCCTGCGCAAGGGTCGCGATGCCGATGACGTGGTCCTGGCGGTGTGCAACTTCACGCCGGTGCCACGCCACAACTACCTGGTCGGCGTGCCGCGCGGTGGCTGGTGGCGCGAATGCCTGAACAGCGACAGCCAGTGGTACGGCGGCAGCGGCATGGGCAACCACGGCGGTGCTGTTTTTCCGGCCGGTGTAGGTCGGGTCTGCGCCACAACGTTCCGGAGCGGCGATGGACGTGAACATGCCAAGAGACGGACGCTGCCGCGCGGTGATCGAGGATGTGACCATGGCTCAAGTGCGCTCCCCGTTCCCCCTGGCCGACGACCCCCTGTGGTACAAGGACGCCATCATCTACGAGGTGCCGGTCAAGGCCTTCTTCGACGGCAACAACGACGGCGTGGGCGATTTTCCCGGGCTGATCCACAAGCTGGACTACATCCAGGACCTGGGGGTCAATGCCGTATGGCTATTGCCCTTCTATCCGTCGCCCATGCGCGACGACGGCTACGACATCGCCGACTACCACCAGGTGGCGCCCGAGTACGGCACGCGCCACGATTTCCGCAGCTTCGTGCGCGAGGCCCACCGGCGCGGGCTGCGCGTCATCACCGAGCTGGTCATCAACCACACCTCGGACCAGCATCCATGGTTCCAGGCGGCGCGTCGGGCGCCCAAGGGTTCGGTCAAGCGCGACTACTACGTGTGGAGCGACAGCGACAAGAAGTACGCCGGCACGCGCATCATCTTCACCGATACGGAGAGCTCCAACTGGGCCTGGGACCCCCTGGCCCAGGCCTACTACTGGCACCGCTTCTTCTCCCACCAGCCGGACCTCAACTTCAACAATCCGCAGGTGGTGAAGGCGGTGATGCGCGTCATGCGCTTCTGGCTGGACCTGGGGGTGGACGGCATGCGCCTGGACGCCATTCCCTACCTGTGCGAGCGGGAAGGCACCAGCAACGAGAACCTGCCCGAGACCCACGAGGTGATCAAATACATGCGGCGCCAGCTCGACGCCCATTACCGCAACCGCATGTTCCTGGCCGAGGCCAACCAGTGGCCGGAGGACGTGCGCGAGTATTTCGGCGACGGCGACGAATGCCACATGGCCTACCACTTCCCGCTGATGCCGCGCATCTACATGGCCGTGGCCCAGGAGGACCGCCATCCCATCGTCGAGATCATGCAGCAGACGCCCGACATTCCGGACAACTGCCAGTGGGCCATCTTCCTGCGCAACCACGACGAGCTGACCCTGGAAATGGTCACCGACCGGGAGCGCGACTACATGTACCGCATGTACGCCACCGACCCCCGGGCGCGCCTCAATCTGGGCATCCGCCGCCGCCTGGCGCCCCTGATGGACAACGATCGCGCCAAGATCCAGCTGGTGACCTGGATCCTCATGACCATGCCCGGCTCGCCCATCCTCTACTACGGCGACGAGATCGGCATGGGGGACAACATCTACCTGGGCGACCGCAACGGCGTGCGCACGCCCATGCAGTGGAGCCCGGACCGCAACGCCGGCTTTTCCCGCTGCGATCCCCAGCGCCTGTACCTGCCGCCGGTGATGGATCCGATCTACGGCTACGAGGCGGTCAATGTCGAGGCCCAGGTGCGCAACCCCTGGTCGCTGCTCAACTGGACCAAGCGCGTCATCGGCGTGAGAAAGAGTTTCCGCGCCTTCGGCCGGGGCACGCTCCAGTTCCTGCGTCCCGGCAACCGCAAGATCCTCGCCTATATCCGCAGTTACGGCGACGAGGTGATGCTGTGCGTGGCCAACCTGTGCCGCTCGCCCCAGGCGGTGGAGTTGGACCTGGCCGCCTACCGCGGGCGCGTGCCGGTGGAACTGACGGGGCGCAACGCCTTTCCGCCCGTGGGCGAGCTGCCCTACCTGGTGACGCTGCCGGGTTATGGCTTCTACCTGTTCCAGCTGGCCACGGACATCGACGTGCCCTACTGGCACGAGGAGACCATGCCGCGGGCGGAGTTGCCGCTGCTGGTGTTGTTGGAGGGCTGGCGCACTTTCCTGCAGGCGCGCACCGCCGCCAACGACGTGCGGCGCGCCATGGCCAGCCGCACCCGCGACCAGCTCCAGCGGGAGGTACTGGGACCTTACCTTGCCAACAAGCGCTGGTTCGCGGCCAGGGGCCATCCCGTCCAGCGCATAGACATCGTCGAGGACGGCGAGTGGCTCACGCGCGAAGGAAGCTGGCTGCTTGCCTTCGTGCGAGTGGAGTGCAGCGACCTTGCGCCCCAGACCTACTTCCTGCCCATGTCCATCGCCTGGGGCGAGGACGAGGAACGGCTGCGCGGGATCGGTTCCTGGATCATCGCCCGGGTCAGGCAGAAAGCGAACATGGGCGTGCTCTACGGCGCCTTCGGCGATGACGTGTTCTGCCGCGCCCTGGTGGCGGCCATGGGCGAGCAGGGGGAATTTCCTCTCGGTGGCGGGACGCTGCGTTTCTGGAAAACTACCGCCTATGGCAGCCTGGTGCGGGATCCGGGCGTGGCGATCCAGCGCCCATCCCTGGAGCAGAGCAACATCGGTCTGTTCATCGGCGATCAGCTCTACCTCAAGGCCTACCCCAAGGTGGAGGAGGGCATCAATCCGGAAGCGGAGATGGGCCGTTTCCTGACCGAGTCGTCCTTCGCCCACGTGGCACCGGTGGCGGGCGGGCTCGACTATGTGCGCAAGGATGGCGCCGTGGTGACCCTGGTCCTGGTGCAGGGCTTCCGCGAAAACCAGGGCAACGGCTGGAACTTCACCCTCGACTATCTGCAGCGCGTGTTCGAGTCCGCCCTGGCCCAGCAGGCGCCCGAGGGGCCGCCGGGGGAGGCGACCAACCACGCGAGCTATCTCGCCCTCATGCGCACCCTGGGCCGGCGCACGGGGGAGCTGCACCAAGTGCTGTGCGCCGGCTCGCCGGATCCGGCCTTCACGCCGGAGCCGGTGCGCGAGGAGGACGTGCGTGCCTGGATGCGGCGCGTATCGGCCGACGCGGTCAGCACCCTGGACCGGTTGGAGGCCCGGCGGGACAAGTTCGAGCCGGCGGTGCACCAGGCGGTGATCGAGCTGCTGGGGCTGCGCGGCAGGCTGCTGGACCGCATTGCCGCGCTTGCGCCGGCGAGCGTTGCCGGACTGATGAAGACCCGCTACCACGGCGACTACCGCCTGAGCCAGGTGCTGGTGCACCAGGACGACTTCATCATCACCGACTTCGAAGGCGAGCCGGCCCGATCGATTGCGGAGCGGCGTGCCAAGCATTCCCCGCTGCGCGACGTGGCGGGCATGCTGCGCTCCTTCAGCTATGCCGCGGCGGTGGCCCTGGACCAGTTCTGCGCCACGCGTCCCAATGACCGGGCGGTGCTGGGTCCCTTCGCCAACGCCTGGGAGCGGGCTGCGGCCCGGGCCTTCCTGGAAGCCTACCGGGACACGGTGGCCGGCTGCGGCGCCTATCCCCGGGACGAGGCCGACGCGGCGCGGCTGATCGATCTGTTCGCCATCGAGAAGGCGCTCTACGAAATCCGTTACGAGCAGGACAACCGCCCGGCCTGGCTGCCCATCCCGGTGCACGCCCTGATCCGCCTGATCCAATCTTGAGGAGGAGATCATGAATACCGTCCGCATTCTCGCCATGGTCCTTGCCGGCGGCGCGGGCACCCGGCTCAGTCCCCTGACGGCGGAGCGCACCACGCCCGCCGTGCCTTTCGGCGCGCGCTACCGCATCGTCGATTTCACCCTGAGCGACCTGGTAAACTCGGACGCTGATCAACGCCCATCACGAGCCCATTCCCTTCGTCCTGCCGCAGCCCGACGGCGCCAGACGCTGATGGGCGATGCTCGACACCCGCTACGCGGACGGCATGCGGCGCGGCGCCGACCACCCCGGCGGCGTGCGCTTTCGCCTGTGGGCGCCGAGCGCGCGCCAAGTCGATCTATGCCTGGAGGACGGCGCCTGGCGCGGCCGCCGCTGGGAGGAGGCGGTGATCTACGAATTGCACGTGGCCAGCTTCACGCCCCGGGGCATATTCGCCGGCGCCAGGAGTTCGCCCGCTTCGTCGCCTTCGACGATGCCGGAAAGCGCCACGCCTTCCCGACCCCAACGACGATTCAACCTGAAAACCGCACTTAACGCAAAGGACGCGAAGCAACGCAAAGGACGCGAAGGAAAATC
>DYIB01000077.1 GCA_020723855.1 Uliginosibacterium gangwonense | reverse complement strand
CCGCCGCGCAGGTCAAGTGGTCCTGGGCAAGGAAAAACAGATCCGGCTCGCGCTTGCCTGCCTGCTGGCCCGCGGCCACCTGCTCATCGAGGACTTGCCGGGGGTGGGCAAAACCACCCTGGCTCACGTCCTGGCACGGCTGCTGGGGCTCAACTTCCATCGCATCCAGTTCACCAGCGACATGCTGCCGGCGGACATCATCGGCGTATCGATTTTCGATCGCGCCAGCGGCAGCTTCCAGTTCCACCCGGGGCCGATCTTCGCCCAGTTGATCCTGGCCGACGAGATCAACCGCGCCACCCCCAAGACCCAGAGCGCCCTGCTGGAGGCGATGGAAGAGCACCAGGTGACGGCGGAAGGCGAAACCCGGCACCTGCCCGAGCCCTTTTTCGTCATCGCCACCCAGAACCCGTCCCATCAAGTGGGCACCTTTCCCCTGCCCGAGTCCCAGCTCGACCGTTTTCTCATGCGCATCGAACTGGGCTATCCCGATCGCAAGGCCGAGCGCGAATTGCTGAAAGGAGCCGACCGGCGCGACATGATCGTCTGCCTGGAGCCCTGCCTCGAGCCGGCGGAGATGATCGAGCTGCAAAGCGCCGTGTCCGAGGTGCGTGCCGCCGATGCCCTCATCGACTACGTGCAGGCGCTGATCGAGCACACCCGGCGTGCGCCCGAGTTCCACACCGGCCTGAGCCCGCGCGCGGCGCTGTCCCTGCTCGCCGCGGCGCGCGCCTGGGCCTTCCTCGATGACCGGGAGCTGGTGCTGCCGGAGGACGTCCAGGCGGTCCTGCCCGGGATCGCCGCCCACCGGCTGCGCCTGCATGACAACGCCCAGGCGTGCTCCGCGGAAGACCTGGCGGCTGCCCTGGTGCGCGCCGTACCCATCCCCTGAGCTGCCTGCACCGGATCGCACGGTGACTCCGGGCACGGTACTGAAGACCTGGCTGTTCCGCCTGGGCGGGCCGGAGGCCGCGCCCATCGTCCTGGTACAGCGCAGAGTGTTCGTGCTGCCCACCCGCGCCGGGCTGGTGTTCGCCATCTGTCTTCTGCTCATGCTGGCCGGCTCCATCAACTACGCCCTGAGCCTGGGCTTCGCCCTGACCTTCCTGCTGGCCGGACTGGGCATCGTGCACATCCTCCACACCTTCCGCAACCTGGCGCGGCTGGAGATCGCCCCCCTGCGCTGCGAGCCGGTGTTCGTCGGCGAACGCGCCCTCTTTGCCCTGGAGCTGACCAATCGCCGCGCCGAAGGACGCTATGCCCTGATGTTCCATCGCGCGGACGCCCCTCCGGCCGTCACCGACATTGCCGCTGCCGACAGCGCGCGCGTGACCCTGGCCGTTGCCACCGCCCGGCGCGGCCGCCTGCGTCTGGGGCGGGTGCGGGTGGAAACGCGCCATCCCCTGGGCCTGGTGCGGGCCTGGAGCTATGTGGAGCCGGATGTCGCCTGCCTGGTCTATCCCTGTCCGGAGAAGTCGCCGCCGCCCCTGCCCCCGCCGAGCGCGGAAGGCAGCGGCATGCGGCAGAGCCGTTCGGGCAGCGAGGATTTCACCGGCCTGCGCGGCCACCAGCCGGCCGATTCGCCGCGCCACATCGCTTGGAAGGCCGTGGCCCGGGAGGCGCCCCTGCTCACCAAGCAGTTCAGCGGCGGCGCCGCCGCCCGGGTCGTGCTCGACTGGCACGGGCTGCCGCCAGCCCTCGACACGGAGGCACGCCTGTCGCGCCTCACCCGCTGGGTGCTCGACGCCCAGCAGCAAGGTCTGGACTACGCCTTGCGCCTGCCCGGCCGCGAGCTGCCGGCAGGCCACGGGGAAGTCCATTTCCGCGCCTGCCTGGAGGCCCTGGCCCTGTATGGCGAAACCTAGGCTGCACGCCATCCCCCTTGCCCGCGAGCAGGAAGCCTGGCTCTGGTGCGCCGCGCTGCTCACCTTGGGCCTGCACGGGCTCCACATGCCTTATTGGCTGTCCGCCCTGGCCCTGCTGCTGCTCCTGTGGCGGGCCAAAACCTGGTGGCAGCGCCGCCCCCTGCCCGGACGCGAGCTGATCATCCTGCTGGCAGCGGCGGGTACTGGAGCCGTGCTCGGCCACTACAAGACCATCTTCGGGCGCGAACCGGGTGTGGCCCTGTTGATGGTGTTTCTCGCCCTCAAGATGTTCGAGATGCGCGGCGCGCGCGATGCACGGATATTGGCCTTCCTATGCTACTTCCTGGTGTTCAGCCTGTTCTTCCACTCCCAGGCGCCTCTGGCGGCAGCGGCGGCCCTCGCCGTGGTGCTGGTCATCACCGCCGCCCTGGCCAGCCTGGGCCCCGGGCGGCGACCACCGGCAGACCACCTGCGCCTGGCGGGGAAAATGCTGACCCAGGCCCTGCCCTTCATGCTCGTCATGTTCGTGCTGTTTCCCCGGGTCCAGGGACCCCTGTGGGGCCTGCCCGCCGATGCCGCGGCCGCCCGCTCGGGCTTGTCTGACACCATGAGCCCCGGTTCCATCAGCCAGCTCATCCTGTCGGACGAAATCGCTTTTCGCGCCAAGTTCGCCGACGCCGTTCCGCCGCGCTCCCAGCTCTATTGGCGTGGCCCGGTGCTGGATCACTTCGACGGCCACACTTGGCGCAGCGTGCACCGGGACCAACCCCTGCAGTCGGCCCCTGCGGCCGCCGCCGGTCCCCTCTACGACTACAGCGTAACCCTGGAACCCCACAACCAGCGCTGGCTGTTCGCATTGGAGCTGCCGTTGCGCCTGCCGCCGGACAGCGCCCTGGGCAGCGATTATCTGCTGCTGTCGCGCACGCCGGTACGGCAGCGCGTGCGCTACGAGCTGAGCTCGGCGACCGCGGCGCGACCAGGAGAACAGGCAAGGCCTTCCCTGCTCCAGGCCAACCTGCAGCTGCCGCCCGGAGGTAATCCCCGCACCCGGGCGCTCGCCGCCGCATGGCGCAGCGAGCTTGCCGACGACGAGGCGATCGCGCGCCGCATGCTGCACCTGTTCCGCAGCCAGACCTTCGTCTACACCCTGCAGCCGCCGCCCCTGGGCGAGGACGGCATCGACCAGTTCCTGTTCGCCACCCGGCGCGGTTTCTGCGAGCATTACGCCGGCGCCTTCGTCTTCGCCATGCGCGCCGCGGGCATCCCGGCCCGCGTCGTCACCGGCTACCAGGGCGGTGAAATCAATCAGGCGGACGGCTATCTCACCGTGCGCCAGTCGGATGCCCACGCCTGGGCCGAGATGTGGCTCGAGGGGAAAGGCTGGGTACGCGTGGACCCCACGGCCGCCATCGCCCCCAGCCGCATCGAAGCGGGCATCGCCTCCGCCGTGGGCGCAGGCGAACCCCTGCCCTTCATGGTACGCGCCGACCTGAGCTGGCTACGCAAGCTGCGCCTGCAGTGGGAAGCCCTGTCGAACGGCTGGAACCAGTGGATGCTGGGCTACACCCCCCAGCGCCAGCGCGAGGTGCTGTCGCGCTTGGGGCTAGGCGAGCCGGACTGGAAGAACATGACCGCCGTGCTGGTGGTATTGTGCGGAATTTTCTTCCTGGCCATGATTCCCTGGGCGCTGTACCAGCGGCAGCGCACCGATGCGGCGCTGCGCGCCTGGAACCGCCTCAGCCGCAAGCTGGCCCGCCGCGGGCTGGCGCGCCGCCCCTGGGAAGGTCCGCGCGACTATGCGCGGCGCGTCGCCGCGGCCCTGCCGGCCGCCGCCGCCGACATCGAGATCATTGCCTCCCTGTACATTGGCCTGCGCTACGGCTCGGGCGATAATGCCGCAGCACTCGATGAACTGACCGCAAGAGTGGGCCGATTCAACGCCAAACGAGACCCATGACCGACTCGCGGCGGCCCTGCCGCCTCCCCCGCTTGTTGCTGCTCTGCCTCCTGCCGCTCGGCGCCGGCGCGGCGGCCGAACCGCGTTATGACGAGCGGGAAGACGTGCGCCAGTTCGTCGCCGAGATGCACGAGCGCCACGGCTTCGAGCGCGCCCCTCTGCTGCGCCTGTTCGCCCGGGTGAAACCGCAGGCCGCCGCCATCAAGGCCATCATGCCGCCCAAGGACCCGGGTATCCGCTCCTGGCAGACTTACCGCTCGCGCTATGTCGAGCCCAAGCGCATCGAATGGGGCCTGAGCTTCTGGCAGGACCACCGCGCCGCCCTGGAGGCAGCGCGGCGGGAGTACGGGGTGCCGGAGGAAATCATCGTCGCCATCATCGGCGTCGAAACCATCTACGGCCGGCACATGGGCCGCTTCCCGGTGCTGGACACCCTCACCACCCTGGCCTTCGACTATCCGCCGCGGGCAGAGCCGTTCCGGCGGGAACTGGAGGCCTTCCTGCTCCTCACCCGGGAAACCGGCGCCGATCCCCAGGAAGCGCGCGGCTCTTTCGCCGGGGCCATGGGCCTGCCCCAGTTCCTGCCGAGCAGCATCCGCCGCTACGCCGTGGACTTCGACGGGGACAAGCGCATCGATTTGCGCGGCAGCCCGATTGATGCCATCGGCAGCGTCGCCCGTTTTCTCAAGGAACACGGCTGGGAGAAGGACGGCATGGTGGCCGTGCCGGCGAACATCGTGGACCAGCGCTACACGACGGTGGCGGCTGGCGAGGTCAAGCCGCGCTTCAGCCTGCCCGAGCTGTCCCTCTACGGCGTCTACCCGGCGCAGCCTTTACCCATCGACGCTCTGTGTGCGGTGATCGATCTGGTCACGCCCGATCAGCCCACCGAGTACTGGCTCGGCCTGCACAATTTCTACGTCATCACCCGCTACAACCGCAGCAGCTTCTATGCCATGGCGGTGTACGAGCTGAGCCGCGAGCTGCGGGCGGCGCGCCAAGCGCACGAGCTGGCGGGGAAATGAAGGCTGCTAGAACAGGACATCTTTGGACACGCCGCGGCGCTTGAGGATGCGCCGCAGTTGCGCCAGCGCTTCGAGCTGGATCTGGCGCACCCGCTCGCGCGTCAGGCCCAGCCTGGCCGCCAGTTCTTCCAGGGTGGCGGTCTCACAGCCGTTGATGCCGTAGCGGAACTCGATCACCTGGCGCTGCTTCTCGTTGAGCAGGCCGATCCATTCGTTGACCAGGTTCTCCACCTCGGCGTGATGGATCTGCACCTCGGGACTCTCGGCCTGCTCGTCCGCCAGGGACTCGCCGATGGACAGGTTGGGATCGATCTCCAGCGGCGCGTCCAGGGACGCCACGTGCTCGTTGAGGGCCAGCACCTGGCGCACTTCCTCCACCGGCTTGTCGAGCAACTGGGCGATCTCCTCGGCCGTGGTCTCGCGCGCGCTCGACGCCTCCAGATGCCGCATGGCACGCAGCACCGAGTTCAGCTCCTTCACCACATGAACCGGCAGGCGAATGGTGCGCGACTGGTTCATGATCGCGCGCTCGATGTTCTGCCGGATCCACCAGGTGGCGTAAGTCGAAAAGCGGAAGCCACGCTCCGGATCGAATTTCTCCAGGGCATGGATCAGCCCCAGGTTTCCTTCCTCCACCAGATCGAGCAGGGGTATGCCGCGGTTCAGGTAGTGCTTGGCGATGTTCACCACCAGCCGCAGATTGTGCTCGATCATCTTCTGGCGCGCGTCCTCGTCCCCCAGCTTGGCCCGGCGCGACAACGCCAGCTCCTCTTCTGCCGTCAGCAGCGGATTGGCACCGATCTCGTTGAGGTAGAGCTGGGTGACGTCGTTGAAGAACTCGGTTTCCGGCGGCGACGGCTCGGCGAGAGCGGGCTCCGCCGGCACGACCTGCTCCAGGGGTTCGCCGTCTTCGGGGAGGATCTCGTCCCGCATGGTTCTCCTATCGTTGCGGCAGATACTTCAGGGGATCGACGGGCCTGCCCTGGCGCCGGATCTCGAAATGCAGCTTGGGTTGATCGGCATCGCTGGCGCCCAGCTCGGCAATCTTCTGTCCTCGCGCGACGTTCTGGTTTTCCTTCACCAGAATCCTGCTGTTGTGGGCATAGGCGGACAAATATACGTTGTTGTGCTTGACGATGACCAGGTTGCCGTAGCCGCGTACGTTGTTGCCCACGTACAGGACCTTGCCGCTCGCTGCCGCCAGCACCGGATCGCCCTCCTTGCCGGCGATGTCCAGTCCCTTGTTGGCGCCCTCGGAGAATCCCGCCAACAGCCGGCCGGTATAAGGCCAGGTCCACTCGACGCCATCTTCCTCATTGGTCACAGCTTCCGCCGGACGGGATTCCGGCTTGGCCTCGGGCTTGGCCGGGGCCGCCTGCACCGGCGCCTCGCCCTTTTGTACCTGGGCCAGGGCCTGGTCCGAATAGGGCAGCTTGCCTCCCTTGGGTTCGCGCTTGAAATTTTCACTCGGGACCGGCGCCGCCGCCTCCCCCAAGGGACGCGCCTCGACCACGGCCGGACCGGCGATCGGCTTGACTTCCACGGCCGGGGTCTGGGGCGAAGGGGCCGCCGCGGGCGGAGACACCCGCAACTGCTGCCCGACCTTGATCGCCGCCGGATTTTCCAGGTTGTTCCAGGCGGCCACTTCGCGATAGTCGTGGCCGTATTCCAAGGCGATGCTGTAGAGCGTCTCGCCCTTCTTCACGGTGTGATACACCGCGCCGCCGGGAACGGCGGCGACCTGCTTCGCCGGAGCGACCGTGCGGTCCACCACCGGCGCGGGCGACTTGGTGGCGCAGCCGGACATAAAGACCAGCGCCGCCAGGGCTGCCAGCCGAAGCACCGTCCCGTCCCTTCTCCAAGACACTGTCATTCCACTCCAGACACCAACGGTACGAAGCGTACCGCATCGAGCCGCGCCTCGCTATAGCCCTGGGATGTACGCTCGATCACCCACAGCATCTGCTCGGCCTGGCCGACCGGCAACACCATGCGTCCCCCTACTGCCAGTTGCCCCATCAGCACCTGGGGCACCTGCGGCGCCGCCGCCGCCACGATGATGGTATCGAAAGGCGCCGCTTCCGGCAGGCCCAGATTGCCGTCGGCATGTTTCAGACGGACATTGGGCAGCCGCAGGTGGCGCAGGTTGCTGCGCGCCCGCGCCAGCAGGGGCGCGATGCGCTCCACCGCATACACCTCTTGCGCCAGTTGTGCCAGTACCGCCGCCTGGTAGCCGCAGCCGGCGCCGACCTCCAGGGTGCGGCCCAGTTCGCGGCCGGCGCGGGCCAGCTCGATCATGCGCGCCACGACGAAGGGCTGGGAGATGGTCTGCTGGAAGCCCAGGGGTAGCGCCGTATCCTCATAGGCGCGGCTCGCCAGTGCCTCCTCCACGAACAGATGGCGCGGCACCACACCCATCGCCGCCAGCACCCGCTCGTCGCGTATGCCCTTTTCGCGCAGCCGCTCCACCATGCGCGCGCGGGTGCGCTGGGAGGTCATCCCGATGCCCTGCACGCGGTTGTTCATGTATCCAGCCAGCTTTGCACCAGGGGAATGTGGGCGCCGTGGGTCAGATCGATCTGCAGGGGGGTGATGGAGACATAGCCGTTCGCCACCGCATGGAAGTCGGTGCCCTCGCCCGCGTCCTGCGCTTCCCCGGCGGGGCCGACCCAGTACATGGGCTCATTGCGCGGGCTCAGTATCTTGATCACCGGCTCGGCCTTGTGGCGTTTCCCCAGGCGGGTGACGCGCATGCCTTTCACTTCCGAGAGAGGAATGTCGGGCACATTGACGTTGAGCAGCACCGGTTCCCGTATCGCCTGGCGCTGGAAGCGCTGCACCAGCCCCCGCGCCACCGCCGCACCCGTCTCATAGTGGGCGCCCTTGTGGCTGGTCAGGGAAATGGCAAAGGACGGAACGCCGAGCAGGTAGCCCTCGGTCGCCGCCGCCACCGTCCCCGAGTAGATCGTATCGTCCCCCATGTTTGCGCCATGGTTGATGCCCGAGATTACCATGTCCGGCAGTTCGTCCAACATGCCGGTCACCGCCAGGTGGACGCAGTCCGTCGGCGTGCCATTGACGAAATAGAAGCCGTTGTGGGCGCGCTTCAGGGACAGGGGACGATCAAGGGTGAGGGAATTGCTGGCGCCGCTGCGGTCGCGCTCGGGCGCCACAACGGTGACATCGGCGAGATCGGACAGGGCTCGGGCGAGGATTTCGATACCAGGCGCAAAGTAGCCATCGTCGTTGCTCAGCAGGATGCGCATGGTGTCGGACAGGCACGCGCTGCGCGCGGGCGGAAGAAAGAACCCACGAAAGAATTCGAATGGTCGGGGCGAGAGGATTTGAACCTCCGACCACCTGCACCCCATGCAGGTACGCTACCAGGCTGCGCTACGCCCCGAACGGCTGAAATTATAACAGAATTGTTTGGCGATACTGCGCGCGAAGGGGAAAAGTTCCGTACGCAATCACGCCCGCAGCAGATGGATGACATCCGCGATCTCGGCGCGCAGGCTCCTGGGCTCGATCGCAGCCGCGTGCCGTGCGGTGCCGTGATCTTTGCCGTGCCCTTCCTCCAGCCGGTTGCGCGCGCCACTGATGGTAAAACCTTCCTGGTACAGCAGATCGCGGATACGCCGCACCAGCAGCACTTCGTGGTGCTGATAATAGCGCCGGTTGCCGCGGCGCTTGACCGGCTTGAGCTGGGTGAATTCCTGCTCCCAATAGCGCAGCACGTGCGGCTTCACGCCGCACAGCTCGCTCACCTCGCCGATGGTGAAATAACGCTTCGCCGGGATCGGCGGAAGCTCATCCTTGGTTGGCGTTGCCATGGCCCACCTTTTCGACGGCTGCCTTCAGTTTCTGGCTCGCATGAAAGGTCACGACGCGGCGGGCGGTGATGGGTATCTCTTCACCGGTTTTCGGATTGCGCCCGGGGCGCTGGGGCTTGTCGCGCAATTGGAAGTTGCCGAACCCGGAAAGCTTGACGCTCTCGCCGTTTTCCAGGGCGGTACGGATTTCCTCGAAAAAGCCTTCCACCATATCCTTGGCTTCGCGCTTGTTCAGCCCCACCTTCTCGAACAGCAAGTCGGCGAGTTCCGCCTTTGTTAATGTCATCTTGTTGCTCCCTATGCCCGCAGCTTGGCGGCAAAGTTGCGCTGGGCAGCCTCGATCAATTTCGCCAGCACCGCTTCCACTTCGCCGTCTGACAAAGTTTTTTCAGTATCTTGCATAACTACCCGAAACGCAAGACTTTTTTTCTCCTGTTCGATGCCCTTTCCGGCATAGACATCGAACAGGCGGATGTCTCGCACCACGGCCGGCGCGGCCTTGCGCAAGCCCTGCAACAGCGCTTCGGCCGGCAGCGTCTGGGCCACCACCAGGGCCAGATCGCGCACCACCGGCGGGAAGCGGGACACTTCCGCATAGCGCGGCAGTTCGCGCCGCAACAAGGCGTCCAGATCCAACTCGAACACCACGGGCGCGGTGCCCAGCTCGTACTTCTGCACCCAGCGCGGATGCAGTTCCCCCAGCAGACCGACAGGCACGCCCGCCAGCAGCACTTGCGCCGCACGGCCGGGATGCAGCGCCGGGTGCTCCAGGCGCTCGTAGGTGGCGGCGAAAGGCTCCAGCAAGACCTCCACGTCGCCCTTGACATCGTAGAAGTCCACCTGCCGGTCGGGCTTGATGCCCCACTGCTCCGGGGCCGCCGTGCCATAGGCCAGCCCGCCGATGCGCTGGGGCTGGAGAAAACCCTCGATCTGGTCGCCCTTGGCATCCCGCAGGAAACAGCGGCCCACTTCGAACACCCGCACCCGCTCCACGCGCCGCTTCAGGTTGTGGGCGAGATTGCCCACCAGGCCGCCGATCAGGCTGGAGCGCATAACGCCCATCTGGCTGGCGATCGGATTGGCCAGCACCACCGGTTGCCGGTTGGCGCAGAAATCCTGCTCCCACTGGCCGTCCACGAAGCTGTAGTTGACCACCTCCTGGTAGTCGCGCGCCGCCAGCAGGCGCCGCAGCCGCCACGGGCTGCGCGCGCTCTCGCTCCGGGGCAGCATGGGGATGGACGCCCGGGCGACGCGCACCGGGATCCGGTCGTAACCATGCAGCCGGGCGATCTCCTCGATCAGGTCCTCTTCGATCGCCAGATCGAAGCGGTAGGACGGCGGCGTCACCAGGAAGTCCTGCCCGCTGCGCTCCCAGGCCAGTCCCAGGCGGCCGAAAATCGCCGCGATCTCTTCGGCCGAAATCGGGATTCCCAGGATCTTCGCCGCGCGCGCGGTGCGCAGGCGCACGGGCTTTCTTTCCGGCAGGCGCAGGACTTGATCGTCGACCGGCCCCGCGCGGCCGCCGCAAATTTCCAGAATCAGCCGGGTCACGCGCTCGACGCCCGCCACCGTGTCGGCGAAATCGACACCGCGCTCGAAACGGTGGCCGGCATCGCTGGTGAAGCCGTAGCGGCGGGCACGTCCCTGAATGGCGTCGGGCCACCAGAAGGCCGCCTCGACGTAGATGTCGGTGGTTTCCAGGGACACGGCGGTCGTCTCGCCGCCCATGATGCCCGCCAGGCTCTCCACCCCCGACTCGTCGGCGATGACGCCGACGTCCGGGGCGAGATCGATCACCTGGCCATTGAGCAGCAGCAGGCGCTCGCCCGCGCGTGCCCAGCGCACCTCCAGGCCGCCCTTGATACGCGCGAGGTCGAAGACGTGATTGGGCCGGTTGAGCTCCAGCATCACGTAGTTGGAGATATCCACCAGGGCCGAGATGGAGCGCAGGCCGCAGCGCTCCAGACGCCGGCGCATCCAGTCGGGCGTGGCGGCGCGCGCGTTGACGCCGCGGATCACCCGCCCGGAGAAGCGTCCGCACAGATCGGGCGCCGCGACCTTGACCGGCAGGCGGTCGGGAACGGTAGCCGGCACGGAAGGGATCCGCAGCGGCCGCAGGGTCGCGCCGGTCAGGGCCGCCACTTCCCGCGCGATGCCGTACACGCCCAGGCAGTCGGCCCGGTTGGGGGTGAGCTTGAGGGTGAAGCGCTGATCGTCCAGATCCAGGTAGCGCCGCACGTCCTGGCCCACGGGAGCATCCGCGGGCAGGGCGAGCAGGCCGCCGTGATCTTCCGATAGGCCGAGTTCGCGCGCCGAGCACAGCATACCGAAAGACTCGACGCCGCGCACCTTGGCCGCCTTGATGTCGATGCCCGGCAGCCTAGCGCCCACCAGGGCACAGGGCACCTTCATGCCCGCGACAACATTGGGCGCGCCGCACACGATCTGCAGCGGCTCGCTACCCCCCGCGTCCACGCGACACAGCTTCAGCTTGTCGGCATCGGGATGCTTTTCGACCGATAGCACCTGCGCCACCACCACCTTGTCGAACGGCGGCGCGACACTCTGCAGGGACTCCACCTCGAGGCCAGCCATGGTCAGCAGCCGGGCCAGCTCTTGCGCGGCCAGGGACGGATTGACGAACTCCCGCAGCCAGTTTTCCGAGAACTGCATAGTCTTATTTGAATTGCGAAAGGAAGCGCAGATCGCCGTCGAAGAACAGGCGCAGATCGCTCACGCCGTAGCGCAGCATGGTGAGGCGATCCGGTCCCATGCCGAAGGCGAAGCCGATGTACTTCTCGCTGTCGATGCCCACGTGCCTGAGCACGTTGGGATGCACCATGCCGCTGCCGGCGATCTCCAGCCAGCCGGTGTGGCCGCACACGCGGCAGCCGCGGTTGACCCCGCCCTCGTCGCAGAACACGCAGCTCATGTCGATTTCCGCCGACGGCTCGGTGAACGGAAAGAACGAGGGGCGGAACCGGGTGCGCAGTTCCGGCTTCTCGAAGAAGCGGCGCAGGAAATCGGTGAACACCCCCTTGAGATCGGCGAAGCTCACATCCTCGTCGATCCACAAGCCCTCGACCTGGTGGAACATGGGCGAGTGGGTGGCGTCGGAGTCGACCCGATATACCCGTCCCGGAGCGATGACGCGCAGGGGCGGCTTGTGGCTTTCCATGTGGCGCACCTGGATGGGCGAGGTATGGGTGCGCAGCAGCAGCCCGGGCGTGTTCTCGATGTAGAAGGTGTCGTGCATCGAGCGCGCCGGATGGTTCTCCGGCGTATTGAGTGCCGTGAAGTTGTGGAAATCGTCCTCGATCTCGGGGCCGTCGGCCACGTCGAAGCCGATGGAGCGGAACAGTTCCTCGATGCGTTCCAGGGTGCGCGTGACGGGATGCAGCCCGCCCACGCCCATGCCCCGCCCCGGCAGGGTGACATCGAGCGCCTCCGCATGCAGTTGCGCCTGCAGGACCGCCGCCCGGATGGCCTCGCGCCGCTGCTGCAGCGCCGCCTCTATCCTTTCCTTGGCGCTGTTGATGGCCGCACCCCGGGCCTTGCGCTCCTCGGGCGGCAGCTTGCCCAACCCCTTGAGCAGTTCGGTCAGCGAACCGCTCTTGCCCAGGTAGCGCGCCTTGACCTGCTCCAGCTGCGCCGCATCGTCTATGCCGGCGAACTCGGCGCTCGCCGCGGCAACCAGTTGTTCTACGTCGCTCATAGTGTCAGAAGAAAAAAAAGGAGGCGGAGGCCTCCTTTTTTCAGCTTATCCAAGCTCAGGCCGCGAGGCTTGCCTTGGCTTGATCGGCGATCTTCGCGAACGCCGCCTTGTCGGCTACCGCCAGGTCGGCGAGGACCTTGCGGTCCATCTCGATGGAGGCCTTCTTCAGGCCGTTCATCAGCGTGCTGTAGGTCAGGCCCAATTCACGCGCCGCGGCGTTGATGCGGGCGATCCACAGGGAGCGGAACTGGCGCTTGCGCTGGCGGCGATCGCGATAGGCGTACTGCCCGGCCTTCATCACCGCTTCTTTGGCGATGCGATAGACCGTGCTGCGGCGGCCGCGGTAACCCTTGGCCTGGGCGAGAACTTTCTTGTGACGGGCGCGGGCCGTTACACCGCGTTTGACTCGTGGCATGGGGGACCTCCTTACGCGTAGGGCAGCATGGCACGCACCAGTTGCGCGTCCGCCTTATGAACCCCGGCCGGGCCGCGCAAATGGCGCTTGGCCTTGGTGGTTTTTTTGGTCAGGATGTGGCGCTTGAACGCCTGGGAACGCTTGATGCTGCCTCCCGGCCGCACCTTGAAGCGCTTGGCAGCGCCCGACTTGGTTTTCATCTTCGGCATCGAACAACTCCTCTTCTAGCATGGTTCCGGGTGTCCTCCGCCGCGGAGGCGCTTGAGCGACCCGAACCACTTGTGTATCCGGCCGGCCGCCACGGCCCGCCGGTGCGCCGCCTCGCGGCGGCGACTTCTGCGTCTCCTGTTGCTATTTCTGCTTCTTGATGGGCGCCATCACCATGATGAGCTGGCGCCCCTCCATCTTGGGAAACTGCTCCACCGTGCCATAGGGCTCCAGGTCGGCCTTGACGCGCTCCAGCAGGCGCATGCCGAACTCCTGGTGGGCCATTTCCCGGCCGCGGAAGCGCAAGGTGACCTTCGCCTTGTCGCCATCCTGGAGAAAGCGCACCAGATTGCGCAGCTTGATCTGGTAATCGCCTTCATCCGTTCCAGGCCGAAACTTGATCTCCTTGACCTGGATCTGCTTCTGCTTGAGCTTGGCCTCGTGGGCCTTCTTCGCTTCGTGGTACTTGAACTTGCCGTAGTCCATCAAGCGGCAGACCGGCGGCTTTGCCAGCGGCGCGATCTCCACCAGATCGACTCCCGCCTCCTCAGCCATGTTCAGTGCCGTTCGCAGTGAAACAATGCCGACCTGCTCTCCGTCTTCCCCGATCAAACGAATTTCGGGGGCCGTTATCTCTTCATTGACGCGCTGCGCCTTGTTGCTCTGGACGATGGTTCAAGTCTCCACAATCGAAAAAAAAATCAGGCCGCCCCGCCCCGCGCCTGGTACTCGCGCTTCAGGCGTTCCACCAATGATTCCAGGGACATTTGCCCGAGATCCTGACCGCCCCGGGCGCGCACGGCGACCAACCCTGAGGCCTTCTCCTTGTCGCCGACAACGACTTGGTAAGGCAGCTTTTGCAAGCTATGTTCTCGTATTTTATAGTTAATTTTTTCATTGCGCAAATCCGCTTCGACGCGCAGCCCGGCGCCGCGCAGGGTCGCGGCGACCTGCTCGGCGTAGTCCGCCTGGTACTCGGAGATGTTCATCACCACCACCTGCACCGGCGCCAGCCACAGGGGCAGCGCCCCGGCATGGTTTTCCAGGAGGATGCCGATGAACCGCTCCATGGAGCCGAGGATGGCCCGATGCAGCATCACCGGCACGTGGCGGGCATTGTCTTCGCCCACGTACTCGGCGCCCAGCCGGGCGGGCATGGAGAAATCCACCTGCATGGTGCCGCACTGCCAGGAGCGGCCGATGGCGTCCTTGATGTGGAACTCGATCTTGGGGCCGTAGAAGGCGCCCTCCCCGGGCAGCTCCTCCCACTCCATGCCGCTGGCGCGCAAGGCGCGGCGCAGCGCCTCTTCCGCCTTGTCCCAGCTCTCGTCCGAGCCGACGCGCTTTTCCGGGCGCAGCGCCAGCTTTACCGCCACGTCCCTGAAGCCGAAGTCGGCATAGACCTTCAGCACCAGGGCGTTGAACGCCGTCACCTCGCCCTGTATCTGGTCCTCGGTACAGAAGATGTGGCCGTCGTCCTGGACGAAGCCGCGCACGCGCATGAGGCCGTGCAGGGCTCCGGACGGTTCGTTGCGGTGGCAGGAGCCGAACTCGCCGTAGCGCAGCGGCAGGTCCCGGTAGGAACGCAGGTGGGAGTTGAACACCTGCACGTGGCCCGGGCAGTTCATGGGCTTGATGGCGAAGTCGCGCTTTTCCGACTCCGTGGTGAACATGTTGTCCTTGTAGTTCTCCCAGTGGCCGGAGCGTTCCCACAGGGAGCGGTCGAGGATCTGGGGGCAGCGCACTTCCTGGTAGCCGTTGTCGCGATAGACCCGACGCATGTACTGCTCGATCTCCTGCCAGATGTTCCAGCCTTTGGGATGCCAGAACACCAGGCCGGGCGCCTCGTCCTGCATGTGGAACAGGTCGAGGCTGCGTCCCAGGCGGCGATGATCGCGCTTCTCCGCCTCCTCCAGCATGTGCAGGTAGGCGTCCAGCTCGTCCTTCCTGGCCCAGGCGGTGCCGTAGATCCGCTGCAGCATCTCGTTGCGCGAATCGCCGCGCCAGTAGGCGCCGGCCACCTTCATCAGCTTGAAGACCTTGAGCTTGCCCGTGGACGGGACGTGGGGGCCGCGGCACAAATCGATGAAGTCGCCTTCCCGGTACAGGGAAACGTCTTCTTCCGCAGGAATGGATTCGATGATCTGCGCCTTGTAGATCTCGCCGATGGACTTGAAGAAGGCTACGGCCTTGTCGCGCGGCCACACTTCCCGCACCACCGGAAAGTCCTTCTTGGCGAGTTCCGCCATGCGCTGCTCGATCCGGGCGAGATCCTCGGGCGTAAACGGCCGCTTGTAGGCGAAGTCGTAGTAGAAGCCGTTCTCGATCACCGGGCCGATGGTCACCTGGGCGTCGGGGAACAGCTCCTTCACCGCATAGGCCAGCAGGTGGGCCGTGGAGTGGCGCAGCAATTCCAGGCCTTCCGGGTCCTTGTCGGTGACGATGGCCACCTGGGTATCGCGCTCGATGACATAGGAAGTGTCCACCAGCTTGCCATCCACTTTGCCGGCCAGGGCGGCGCGCGCCAGGCCGGCGCCGATGGCGGCGGCCACCTCGGCCACCGTCACGGGTCTGTCGAAGGAGCGAACCGATCCGTCGGGCAGTTTGATATCAGGCATCGTGTCTCCGGGGCATCGCGTAATCTAAAAAAAAAGTGCGGGCGAGCCGCACTTTTTTGGAGCAAAGCAAAAGGCGAACCCGTCTAGTTTTGGTGAACCACCGTCGTAGTGCAAGCTCGCAAAGTCATTGTCCGCTCGTCCAGGAATGTTGGTAGGCGCGATTGGACTCGAACCAACGACCCCCACCATGTCAAGGTGGTGC
>DYIB01000076.1 GCA_020723855.1 Uliginosibacterium gangwonense | reverse complement strand
TGATCCTGGCTCAGCCCGCCGCGGCGCAGGACCGGGCGGAAGCCAGGCGCGGCGAGCTCAAGGAGCTGCAGTCGCGCATCCAGGCCCTGCAGAAGGAGATCGGCCAGGCGGAGGAATCCAAGGGCGACGTCGCCGACCAGCTCAAGGCGACCGAGAAGGCCATTTCCGAAGCCAACCGGCGCCTGCACGAGCTGGGCGCGACGCGCGAGGCGCTCCAGGCGGAACTGGCCGAGCTGTCCGCCCAGTCCCGCAGGCTGGAGAGCCGCATTGCCGAGCAGAAGGAGCAACTGGCGCGCCTGCTTCACCGCCAGTACCTGGCGGGCGACGCGGACAGCCTGCGCCACCTGCTGTCCAGCCAGGACAAGGATCAGTTGGCGCGCGACCACTACTATTTGTCCCTCCTCTCCAAGGCCAAGCTGGAGCTCATCGGCAGCCTCGGCGCCAGCCTGGAGGAGAAGCAGCGGCTGGCCCAGGCGGCCCGGTCCAAGGAAGCGGAACTGGCGCAAATCGAGCGGCAGCAGCAGGCGCAGCGCGCCGAACTGCTGGAGCAGAGGAAGAAGCGCCAGACGGTTCTGGCGAGCATTTCCGACAAGATCAAGCTCCAGCGCAAACAGGTGGAGCGGCTGCAGCGGGACGAGAAGCGCCTGGCCCGGCTCATCGCCGGCCTGTCCCGCATCGTCAGCCGCCCCCGCAACCCGGCTGCGCCGGCCCAGCCCCTGGCGCGCAACGAGCGCACGCCCGACGCCTCCCTCTCCGGGGAGGACTTCGCGGCCCTGAAGGGCCGGCTGCGGCTGCCGGCGGTCGGGGAACTATTGAACCGCTTCGGCACTCGACGGGACGACGAAGGCGGCACCACCTGGAAGGGGCTGTTCATCCGCGCCGCGGCGGGCAGCGCGGTGAAGGCCATCGCCGCCGGGCGGGTGGTGTTCGCCGACTGGCTGCGCGGCTTCGGCAACCTGATCATCCTGGACCACGGCGACGGCTATCTGTCCGTCTACGGCAACAACGAATCCCTGCTGAAGGAGGTCGGCCAGAGCGTCAAGGGCGGCGAGACCATCGCCGCCATAGGCAACAGCGGCGGCAACCCGGAAACGGGTTTATACTTTGAAATACGACATCAGGGTCAGCCTCTTGACCCGATGAAATGGGTAACACTGAAGTGAGCGGGAAGGCTCAAGGGTCGAGGAGGAAATGCCGGGAGGCCGGCGCGATACAGCCCCTCTCCCGCCACCCTTCGCTCCTCACGGAGTAAGCACGATGCACAGCAAGATCAAGCAGGCGGGACTGGTCCTGGCCGGAATCGTCACCGGCGTCCTCATCAGTCTCAATTTCTCGGCCATCGCCAACAAGGACTCGGCTGCCCCCCTGCCTTACGAGGAGTTGCGCAGTTTCACCGACGTGTTCAACGCCGTGAAGGCGGGCTATGTGGAGCCGGTGGACGACAAGAAGCTCATCACCTACGCCATCAGCGGCATGCTGTCGGGCCTGGATCCCCATTCGGCCTACCTGGACGCGGACGCCTTCAAGGACCTGCAAGTCAACACCCAGGGCGAATTCGGCGGCCTGGGCATCGAAGTAGGCATGGAAGACGGGTTCGTGAAGGTGGTGTCCCCCATCGAGGACACCCCCGCCTTCCGCGCCGGCATCAAGGCGGGCGACCTGATCGTCAAGCTGGACGAGACCCCGGTCAAAGGCATGACCCTGACCGACGCGGTCAAGCGCATGCGCGGCAAACCCAAGACCCAGATCACCCTGACCATCGCGCGCAAGGGTGAGACCAAGCCCATCATCGTCACCCTGACGCGGGAAATCATCAAGGTGCAGAGCGTGAAGTCCAAGATGATCGAGCCGGGCTACGCCTACCTGCGCCTGACCCAGTTCCAGGAGGACACCGCCGCCACCATGGTGAAGCACCTGGACAAGCTCTACAAGCAAGGCCAGATCAAGGGCCTGGTGCTCGACCTGCGCAATGACCCGGGCGGCCTGCTGCACGGCGCCGTGGGCGTGGCGGCGGCCTTCCTGCCGCCCAAGGCCCTGGTGGTGTCCACCGACGGCCGCACCGAGGACGCCAAGCGCAAGTACCTGGCCACACCCGAGGACTATCTGCGGGGCATGAAGGGTGACTTCCTCAAGGACCTGCCGCCCGCCGTCAAGACCGTGCCCATGGTGGTGCTGGTGAACGCCGGCTCGGCCTCGGCCTCGGAAATCGTGGCGGGCGCGCTGCAGGACCACAAGCGTGCCATCGTCATGGGCACCCAGACCTTCGGCAAGGGCTCGGTGCAGTCCATCCTGCCCCTGACCGGCAACACCGCCATCAAGCTCACCACGGCGCGCTACTACACGCCCGCCGGCCGTTCCATCCAGGCGAAGGGCATCGTGCCCGACATCGTCGTCGAGGAACGACCCAACGGCGTGAGCACGCCGCGCCTGCGCGAGGCGGATCTGGACCGGCACCTGGGCAACGACAAGGATCCGGAAGAGGCCAAGCCCCAGGGCAAGGGACCGGCAAAGCCCAAGGTCGAGGCGGAAGAGGACCTGAAGCCCATCGAGCTGGCGTCCAAGGACGATTATCAACTGGCCCAGGCGCTCAACCTGCTCAAGGGACTGCAGATCGTCCAGAGCAACCACGCCGCCAAATGACGCAGCGGCGATGAAACGCCCTCCGGCCGTACATTCCCGCGAAAGGGTGCTGCCCTACGAGGAACTGTGGAAGGAGCGCGAGCTGCGCTTTCATCCCGATCCGCCCGGCCAGGCGGAGAAGGCGGCCGCCCTGTTCAAGGGGCTGCAGAACATGGAAGTGCGCGTGGGCGAGCACCCGTGCTGCCTGTTCGTACGCTACAACCTTGCCGACTACACCCTGAGCGGGCTGATCCAGGGGCTGGCGGACGAGGGCTTCCGGCTCGACGACTCCTTCCTGTGCCGCAGCATGCGTGCCCTCATCGTCTTCAGCGAGGAGACGGAGCTCGACAACCTGCAGCAGCCGGAGCGGCTGATCAAGAAATCCAACGAAGTCTATATCAAGGCCTATGAACACCATCCCCACGGCGACCACGATGATACGCCGCCCGACGTGCGGGAATACAAGTAGCGCGGCATGAACGACCAGCAGCTCCTGCGCTACAGCCGCCACATCCTGCTCGACCCGCTGGGCATCGAAGGCCAGGAGAAGCTTCTGGCTGCCCGCGCCCTGGTGGTGGGCGCCGGCGGCCTGGGCTCGCCGGCGGCCCTGTACCTGGCCGCGGCCGGCGTCGGCACCCTGGTGCTGTGCGACGGCGACACGGTGGATCTCACCAACCTGCAGCGCCAGGTGCTGCATCACACCCGGGACGTGGGTCGGCCCAAGGCCCGCTCGGGGCGGGACACGCTGGCGCTGATCAATCCGGAAGTGGAAGTCATCGCCCTGGAGCAGCGCCTGGAAGGCGAGGCTCTTGAGGCCCAGGTGGCGGCGGCCGACGTGGTCCTCGACTGCTCGGACAACTTCGCCACCCGGCACGCCATCAACCGCGCCTGCGTCAGGCATCGCAAGCCCCTGGTGTCCGGGGCGGCCATCCAGTTCGACGGCCAGGTGGCGGTGTTCGACCAGCGCCAGCCCGGGAGCCCCTGCTACAACTGCCTGTTTCCGGAAGGGGCGGACGTGGAGGAGGTGCGCTGCGCCGTGATGGGCGTCTTCGCCCCGCTCACCGGCATCATCGGCACCACCCAGGCGGCCGAGGCCCTGAAGCTGGTGGCCGGCTGCGGCCAGTCCCTGAACGGTCGGCTGCTGCTGCTCGACGGCCTGAACATGGAATGGCGCTCCATCCAGCTCGCCAAGGATCCGGGCTGCACCGTGTGCGGGTCGGCGTAGGTTACGCCGGTCGCGCCAGGATGCGCAGATCCGTGCCCACCATGCGCATGTCCCGTATGGCCAGGTCGCGGCGCCCGGCCAGCTCGGTCAACTCCGGCAAATCGAACATGCCACGGGCGGCGTCGCCGATCAGGCAGGGCGCCAGGTAGATCAGGAATTCGTCTACCAGACCCTCGCGCACCAGGGAGCCGTTGAGCTTGAAGCCGGCCTCGGCATGGGCTTCCCCCACGCCGCGGCGCGCCAGTTCCGCCAGCAGTTGCCCCAGATCGACCTTGCCCCGGGCATCGGGCAGCACCAGCACTTCGGCGCCCCTCTGGGCCAGGGCCGCCGCCTTGGCCGCGTCCTCGCAGGCGGCGGCGATCAGCACCGGTCCGCCCCCCAGGATGCGCGCTTCCGGCGAGATCTCCAGCCGGCTGTCCACCACCACGCGCAAGGGCTGGCGCGGCGTCTCGATGTCGCGCACCGTGAGCCGGGGATCGTCGTCGCGCACCGTGCCGATGCCGGTGAGGACGGCGCAGGCGCGGGCGCGCCAGCGATGGCCATCGCGCCGGGCCTCGGGGCCGGTGATCCACCGGCTGCTGCCGTTACTGAGCGCCGTCTTGCCGTCCAGGCTGGCGGCCAGTTTCAGGCGCAGCCAGGGCCGGCCGCGGGTCATGCGCGAGACGAAGCCGATGTTGAGCTCGCGCGCCTGGGCCGCCAGGGGACCGACGGCGGTGTTGACGCCGGCGGCGCGCAGCCGGGCCAGGCCCCGGCC
The DNA here is from genome assembly GCA_020723855.1 of Uliginosibacterium gangwonense. Lineage (GTDB taxonomy): Bacteria > Pseudomonadota > Gammaproteobacteria > Burkholderiales > Rhodocyclaceae > DYIB01. The sequence continues at coordinate 11,251 of DYIB01000076.1, read as the reverse complement.
CGCTACCTGCGGATTGGGGTCCTCCATGGCGGCCACCACCCGCGCCACGCCGGCCTGGATGAGGGCATCGGCGCAGGGCGGCGTGCGTCCGTGGTGGCTGCAGGGTTCCAGAGTGACGTAGGCGGTGGCACCGCGCGCGCCCTCCCCCGCCTGGCGCAGGGCATGCACTTCGGCATGGGGCTCGCCGGCGCGCACGTGCCAGCCCTCGCCCACCACCGCGCCGTCGCGCACGATGACGCAGCCGACGCGCGGGTTGGGCGTGGTGGTGAACAGGCCGCGCTCCGCCAACTGCAGGGCGCGGGCCATGAAAACGTAGTCGGCGGGGGAAAACGCGTTGTCGGCCATGGCGGGGCAGCCGCCGCTCGTCACGCCTTGGAAACGCGGCGTGCGCGCGGCTTCTTCACTTCGCGGATGGCCTCGCGGAATTCGTCCACGTCCTCGAAATTGCGGTACACGGAAGCGAAGCGCACGTAGGCGATCTTGTCCAGCTTGCGCAGCTCGCGCATGACCAGCTCGCCCACCTTCTCGCTGGGCACTTCCCGTTCCCCCAGGGCCAGCAGCCGTTCCTCGATGCGCTCGATGGCGGCGTCTATGCTCTCGGTGGTGACGGGGCGCTTGCGCAGAGCCAGCATGAGGCTGGCCTGCAGTTTGTCGCGGTCGTAGTCGGCGCGGCTGCCGTTCTTCTTGACGATGACCGGCATTTTCAGCTCCACCCGCTCATAGGTGGTGAAGCGCTTGTCGCAGGCCAGGCAGCGGCGCCGGCGGCGGACGGTGTCCCCCTCCTCGTTCTCCCGGGTGTCTATGACCTGGGTGTTGGGATCAGCGCAGTAGGGGCATTTCATGGTTGGTGACCGGTGACGGGTGACGAGCGCGCCTCGGTATTTTGTCGCCCGTCACGCGTCACGCCTCATCTGTCACTGGCCATAGACCGGGAAGCGCCGGCACAGATCCGCCACCTTGCCGCGCACCCGCTCCAGGTTCGCTTCGTCGTTGGGGCCGTCCAGCACGTCGGCGATGAGATGGGCCACCTGCTCCGCCTCGATCTCGGTGAAGCCACGGGTGGTCATGGCCGGCGTGCCGATGCGGATGCCGGAGGTGACGAAGGGCTTCTGGGGATCGTTGGGGATGGCGTTCTTGTTTACCGTGATATGGGCACGGCCCAAGGCCGCTTCCGCATCCTTGCCGGTGATGTTCTTGGGGCGCAGGTCCACCAGGAACAGGTGGCAGTCGGTGCGGCCGGAGACGATGCGCAGCCCCCGCTCCTCGGATAGCACCCGAGCCATGACGCGGGCATTGTCGATGACTTGCTCCTGATAGTCGCGGAATTCGCGGCTCATGGCCTCCTTGAACGCCACCGCCTTGGCGGCGATGACGTGCATCAGCGGGCCGCCCTGGAGCGACGGGAAGATCGACGAGTTGAGGATCTTCTCGTGCTCGGCATTGGCCAGGATCAGGCCGCCGCGCGGGCCGCGCAGGGTCTTGTGGGTGGTGGAGGTGACGAAATCGGCGATGCCCACCGGGCTGGGATAATGGCCCGCGGCGATGAGGCCGGCATAATGAGCGATGTCCACCATCAGGTAGGCTCCCACCGCGTCGGCGATCTGGCGGAAGCGCTGGTAGTCGATCACCAGGGCGTAGGCCGAGGCGCCGGCCACGATCATTTTCGGCTTGTGCTCCCTGGCCAGGCGTTCCACCTCGTCGTAGTCGATCTCCTCGGTCTGCGGATGCAGGCCGTAGGTCACGGCCTTGAAGATCTTGCCCGAAAGGTTGACGCTGGCGCCGTGGGTCAGGTGCCCGCCATGGGCGAGCGACATGCCCAGGATGGTGTCGCCGGGTTGCAGGACCGAGAGGTACACCGCCTGGTTGGCCTGGGAGCCGGAATGGGGCTGGACGTTGGCGTAGTCGGCGCCGAACAGCTTCTTGGCCCGGTCGATGGCCAACTGCTCCGCCGCATCCACGTATTCGCAGCCGCCGTAGTAGCGCTTGCCCGGGTAGCCTTCCGCATACTTGTTGGTGAGCTGGGAGCCCTGGGCCTCCAGCACGGCCCAACTGACATAGTTCTCGGAGGCGATCAGCTCGATGTGCTCCTCCTGGCGGCGGTTCTCGCCCTGGATCGCCTGCCACAGCTCGGGATCCACCTTGGCCAGAGTGTTTTGCTTGGAAAACATGGGGTTGACTTCTCGGATTCGGTAAAAAAGGATTGTAGCACGAGGCGTTGGCGCGCCCGGGCATGGCCCTCGGGCGAGAACCGTCAAGACTTCCCAGGGGCTAACGGGACAGATCGTGTTCGCCGCACAGGCGCAGCATTTCGGCGCGCGCCGCTTCCCGCAGCCGGGCGGCCTCGGCCCACTCCGTGTCCGCCGGCGCCAGGGCGGTGCCGATCTCCAGCTCGATGGGCCCGCGCCGCGGCAGCCAGGTGCCGTCGCGCAGGATGTGGCGCACGCCGCGCAGCCCAGCCGCCACCGCCGGCACGCCGGCACGCGCGGCGGCGACGAAGGCGCCCATGCGGAACGGCTTCAGCCCCGCCTCGCGGGAGAACGTGCCCTCGGGAAACACCACCAGGCTCTGGCCCGACTGCACGGCGGCAACCAGGTCGTCCACGTCCTCCACCCCCTTGCCGGCGTCGAAGCGTTCCACGAAGCGCGTGCCCAGGCCGCGCAGGAAGGCATGGAAGAAGCCCTGGCCGGTGAGTTCGCGCTTGGCGACGAAAGCGTAACGGGGCGGCAGCAGCGCCGTCAGCAGGGGGCCATCCAGGTAACTGGCATGGTTCACCAGGAGGATGTGGGGCTGGCGCGGCAGGCGCTCCAGGCCCCGCACCTCCACCGGCAGGAACACCGCCCGCAGCCAGGTGCGCGCCCCCAGCCGGGCGATGCGCCGGGCCAGGCGCGGCGGGCGCAGCACCATGACCAGCGCGGCGACGGGAAGGCCCAGCAGCACGAACAAAGTCCAGGCATAGGCGCCGTAAGCCCAGGACAGGAAATGCCGCAGACCGAAGCGTGCGCGCGCCAGGCCCGCCCCGGCGAACAGCCGGGCCAGCAGGCGCAGCCGTGACGGTGCCGCCCGGCCCACCAGCCCCTGCTCGTAGGCTTCGCGCGAGGCGGCGCGCCGGATCTTGCCGCTGGAGGTCTTCAGCACCGTGTAGGGCGGGGCCAGGACGATCTCGTCGGCGGGCATGCCGATCACGTCCAGGGCCGTTTCGTTGATGCGCCGGCGCAGGGCATCCCGCGCCTCGGGATCCTGTTCGCGCGTCTCCGCCAGCACCACCAGCCTCTCGGTGGCGCCGGCGGGGTCGGCGCTGCCGAACACCGCCACGCAGCCCTTGCGTACCCCGGGCAGCTCGCCCACCGCCTGCTCCAGCTCGTAGGGATAGATGTTGCGCCCGGCGCGGATGATGATGTCCTTGACGCGGCCGGTGAGGTACACCTCTCCCGCCACGAGATAGGCGTAGTCGCCCGTGTCCAGCCAGTCGCCCTGGAACAGCCGGCGCGTCGCCTCCGGGTTGCGGTAGTAGCCGGAGGTGGCGGACGGTCCGCGGAACTGCAGCCGGCCCACGTGCCGCTCGGGCAGTTCGGCGCCGGCCCCATCCACCACGCGCATCTCGTGCCCGGGCAGGGCGCAGCCGCAGGCGACGATCTCCAGGGCGTCCGCGGCTTCCCCCGCCGGCTTGGCCACCTGGCGGCGCAGGAAGGGCTCGCGCCGCACCCGGTCGATCAGGGGACCGCGTCCGAGCGGCGGGAAGGCCAGGCCCACCGAGCATTCGGCCAGGCCGTAGACGGGCGTGAGGGTGGTGGGACGCAAGCCATGGCGCGCGAAGCGGCCGTTGAAGGCCGCCAGGGTCGCCGGGCTGACCGGTTCGGCGCCGTTGAAGGCCAGGCGCCAGGCGGACAGGTCCACTCCGGCCAGGTCGGCGTCGTCCAGCTTGCGCGCGCACAGCTCGTAGGCGAAGTTGGGCGCCGCCGACAGGGTGCCGCGATGGCGCGACAAGGTCTGCAGCCAGCGCGCCGGCCGCGCCAGGAAGGCGAGCGGCGACATGAGCACCAGGGGGAAGCCATGGCACAGGGAGCCCAGCCAGGCGCCGATCAGGCCCATGTCGTGGTACAGGGGCAGCCAGCTCACGAACACATCCTCGGCGGTCACCGCCGCCGCCTGGCCCATGGCGCGGATATTGGCCAGCAGATTGGCATGGGTCAGCACCACGCCCTTGGGATCGCCGGTGCTGCCCGAGGTGTATTGCAGGAAGGCGATGTCCTTCGGGGCGGCCCGGTACAGCAGCGGCATGGGCGCCACCGCCAGCTCCTCGGGGGTGACGATGTCGCACAGCGTGGGCACCGCCGCGCGCAGCAGCAGCGCCACCGGCTTGGCCTGGGGCACGGTGATGATGAAGGCGGCGCCGGCATTGTCCAGGATGCGGGCATGGCGGCGCAGGTGGTCCTCGATCTGGGACAGGCGCGCCGGCGGGTAGATGGGCACGGGGATGGCGCCCGCCAGCAGCGCGCCGAAGAAGCTGGCGAGATAGGCACGCCCGGTGGGAAGCATGAGCGCCACCGTCTGCCTGGGCTGTAGCCCCAGCCCCACCAGCCCGGTGGCGATGCGGCGTGCCTCGTCGAACAGCGTGCCGTAGGTGATGGCCTCGGCCTGGTCGCCCTCGCCGTAGAGCAGGATGTGGGTCTGCTGCGGCACCCGCGCGACGAAATGCTCCAGCACCTCGACTAGGGTTTGCGCGCCTTCCGGGAAGCCGGCCACAGTGCCGCGCACGATGTCCGGCAGCGCCGCCGCCGGGGACACAACATGCCCGGTGTGCCCCAGATAGGACAGCAGCTCGCGCGGCGTCGCCGCATCGGACAGGGCGGCATCGGGCAAGGTGACACCGAACTCGCGCGAAAGGCGCAGCACCAGTTCCACCCGCGCCAGGCTGTCCAGGCCCAGGTCGCGCTCCAGGTCACTGTCCAGGGCAACCGGGCGCGGCCGTCCGGCGTGGGTCTCTGCCACCAGGCGGGCGATCACCGCCAGCAGGCGCCGGGGCACGTCGTCGCGGATTTGCGCGGCTTGCAGCTCAGCCATAACGGACTCTAGGCCGGCAATTCGTCCAACGTGTCGCTCAGGTGGCGGCGGTCGGCCCAGCGCAGCACCGACCACACGCCTGCGGCGTATTCGAGCCAGTTGCAGGCGGCATTGGGAATGTCGAAATCGCGCGGGGCCGTCAACGCGCGGCCGGTAGCATGGCGGAAAACGATGTCCAGCACGCCGCCATGGGTGACCGCCAGGATCCGCCGGCCGCCATGCTGCCGCACCAGGGCCTCGAGGCAGTCGGTCACCCGCTGCGCGAAAGCCTTCAGGCTCTCGCCGCCCGAGAAATCGAAATCGGGGTCGCGCGCCTCGAAGCGCCCGTAAGCCTCCGGGTGGCGCCGGCGCGCCTCGTCATAGGTGAGGGCCTCGAACATACCATAGTGGCGTTCGCGCAGCTCGGGCCGCAAGCGCACGGGCAGGCGCAGCGCCTGCGCCAGGGTGTGCGCGGTATCGCGCGCCCGCTTGAGGTCGCTGCTATAGATGGCCGCGAAGGTTTCGTCCTTGAGCCCCTCGGCGGCACGGCGCGCCTGCTCAATGCCTTTGGCATTGAGCGCGACATCGATGTGTCCCTGGATGCGACGTTGCGCGTTCCAGGCGGTTTCGCCATGGCGAACCAGGCAGAGAATCGTCTTGCCCACGCTATTTCCCCGTATCGGCTGCAGGCCTCCCGTAGGGGTTTACCCGCAAAGCCGTTCATTTTGCCTGCTTTTTGGAGGAAAATCGCGCCGGTTCAGGATCGCGGCGCATGCGCCGACAGGAGAACATATGAACTTCCTATTGAAAATCTCTCGGTTCATCGACTGGCTCACCGAGCGGGTCGGGCGCACCATCATCTGGCTGGTGCTGGCGGCCGTGCTGATCAGCGCCGTCAACGCCGTGGTGCGCAAGGCCTTCAACATCAGCTCCAACGCCTTTCTCGAATTGCAATGGTACCTATTCTCCGCCATCTTCCTGCTGGGCGGTGCCTATGCGCTCTTGCATAACGAGCACGTGCGCATCGACCTGCTGGTGGGCAAGCTGAGCCCGCGCGGGCATGCCTGGGTGGATATCTTCGGCACACTGTTGTTCCTGCTGCCGATGGCGCTCATGATCCTGTGGCTGTCCCTCCACTTTGCCGTCAATTCCTTCCAGTCCCAGGAAATGTCGTCCAACGCCGGCGGACTGATCGTGTGGCCGGCCAAGACCCTGGTCCCCCTCGGTTTCCTTCTGCTCGTACTGCAGGGCCTGTCGGAGCTCATCAAGCGCATCGCCTTCCTCAAGGGGCTGATCGCCGACCCGGCGGAGAAGCACAAGGCGCCCACTGCCGAAGAGGAGCTCATCGAAGAACTGCGCCGGCGGCAAATGCAGGAGGAAGGCAAATGATCGGATTCATCAGCAACAACATGGCGCCGCTGATGTTCGGGGCGATGGTGATCTTCCTGCTGGTCGGCTATCCGGTCGCCTTCGCGCTCGCCGCCTGCGGGGTGTTCTTCGGCATCGTCGGCATCGAGCTGGGGCTGCTGCCGCCGGCCCTGTTCGGCGCCATGCCCGATCGCATCTGGGGCATCATGTCCAACGACACCCTGCTGGCGATCCCCTTCTTCACCTTCATGGGCCTGATACTGGAACGCAGCGGCATGGCCGAGGACCTGCTCGATACCATCGGCCAGCTGTTCGGCCCGGTGCGCGGGGGGCTGGCCTTCGCCGTCATCTTCGTGGGTGCCATGCTGGCCGCCACCACCGGCGTGGTGGCGGCCTCGGTCATTTCCATGGGTCTCATCTCCCTGCCCATCATGCTGCGCTACGGCTACGACACGCGGCTCGCCACGGGCGTCATCGCCGCCTCCGGCACCCTGGCGCAGATCATTCCGCCCAGCCTGGTGCTGATCATCATGGCCGACCAGTTGGGCCGCAGCGTGGGCGACATGTACAAGGGCGCCTTCATCCCGGGCTTCGTGCTCACGGGCCTGTACGTCGCCTATGTGGTGCTAATCACCCTGGTCAAGCCCAAATGGGCGCCGGCCCTGCCGGCGGAGGCCCGCACCATCAAGGAGCCCAGCGGCAGCAGCGGCCTGCCCTCCCTGCTGATCCTTGCCGTGCTGTCGGTCGCCGCGGCGGTGGGCTTCGCCTACAACTACCCCAAAGCCGAAGCGCCCACCGACGAAGTGATCGTGGTGTGCCTGTCGGTGGGCGTGGGCATGGCCTTCGTGCTGGCGGTGATCAACAAGCTCGCGCGCCTGAACCTGCTGTCGCGCATGGCGGAGAAGGTCACTTTCGTGCTGATCCCGCCGCTCGCCCTGATCTTCCTGGTGCTGGGCACCATCTTCCTGGGCGTGGCCACCCCCACCGAGGGCGGCGCCATGGGCGCCACCGGCGCCCTGATCATGGCGCTGTCGCGCAAGCGCCTGAACCTGCAGCTCATGAAGCAGGCCATGACCTCCACCGCCAAGCTCACCGCTTTCGTGGTGTTCATCCTGGTGGGCGCACGGGTGTTCAGCCTGACCTTCTATGGGGTGGACGGCCACGTGTGGGTCGAGCACCTGCTGAGCGACCTGCCGGGCGGACAGGTGGGCTTCCTGATCGTGGTGAACATCCTGGTGTTCCTGCTGGCCTTCTTCCTCGATTTCTTCGAGCTGGCGTTCATCGTGGTGCCGCTGCTGGGGCCGGTGGCGGAGAAGCTGGGCATCGATCTCATCTGGTTCGGGGTGCTGCTGGGGGTGAACATGCAGACCTCGTTCATGCATCCGCCCTTCGGCTTCGCCCTGTTCTATCTGCGCAGCGTGGCGCCGAAATCGGTGAAGACCACGGACATCTACTGGGGCGCCGTGCCCTTCGTGATCATCCAGGTGATCATGGTCGGCCTGGTGATCGCCTTCCCGCAGATGGTCACCATGGGCCTGGGCAAGCAGGAAAAGATCGACCTGGACAAGATAAAGATCGAGATTCCGGTGACCGACTACGGCACCCAGGAAGAACAGCCGCCCCAAGAAGATGGCAAGCCCGGCGACGGCGCGGCCGCCCCGGCGGACGAAGACCCCATGGCCGCGATCCAGCGCGCACTCAAGGAGGAGGCGGCCAAGCAAGGCGGCGGTAAGCCCGCCGGCCGGTAGTCGCACGACTACGCTCGATCGGGCCCCGCTGCGGCGGGGCTTTTTCTTGGCCTGGACGGCGCCGGCAATGGCGTAGACTAGGCGCCTCAAAAAAGCGAAGGAGCACCACTTGCCCAACCCCTCGTTGACCTCGGTGTCGGTACCGACTTCCGGCCGCAGCCGCCTCGCCGCGCTCACCCTGGGCGCCTTGGGAGTAGTGTTCGGCGACATCGGCACCAGCCCCTTGTACGCCTTCAAGGAAGCTTTCGGTGGCCACCATCCGCTGGACGTCACCGAGACGCACGTGCTGGGCGTGCTGTCGATGATCTTCTGGGGAGTGACACTGATTGTTTCCCTCAAGTACGTGCTGTTCGTCCTGCGCTTCGACAACCAGGGCGAGGGCGGGGTGTTGGCCCTGCTTGCGTATTCCGGTCGCCTTAAGCGCGACCATGGCAGACTGCATTGGCTCGCGGCGGCCATCGCCATCTTCGCCGCCTCCCTGTTCTTCGGCGATGCGGTGATCACCCCCGCCATCTCGGTCCTGTCGGCGGTGGAAGGCCTGTCGGTCGCCACCCCGGCGTTCGAGCACTGGGTGGTTCCGCTCACCATCGCCATCCTCGCCGCGCTCTTCGCCATCCAGCGCCACGGCACGGGGGGCGTGGGCCGATTCTTCGGACCGGTCGCACTCGCCTGGTTTCTGACTTTGGCATGGCTCGGGCTCTCCAGCGTCGTGCAAACGCCGGGCATCCTGGCCGCGCTCGATCCGCGCCACGCCCTCGCGTTCGCGCTCGAATCCCCGGGATCGGCCTTCCTGGCGCTGGGCGCGGTATTCCTCACCTTGACCGGAGCCGAGGCACTGTACGCCGACATGGGACACTTCGGGCGGAACCCCATCCGCATCGGCTGGTTCGCCCTCGTGTTCCCCTCGCTGATGCTCAACTACCTGGGACAGGGCGCGCTGGTGCTGCGCGATCCGTCCGCCGTGAAAAACCCGTTCTACCTGCTCGCGCCGGAGCCGCTGCTGCTGCCGCTGGTGGGGCTCGCCACGGCCGCCACCGTGATTGCCTCCCAGGCGACCATCTCCGGCGCCTTCTCGATCACGCAGCAAGCCTCCCGTCTGGGGTATATGCCCCGCATCCCCGCCAAGCACACTTCCGAGTCCGAGCGCGGCCAAATCTATGTCCCGCAAATGAACTGGGCGATGCTGGTGGTCGTGGTTCTGCTCGTGCTGGGCTTCGGCTCCTCGTCCAATCTGGCCGCCGCCTATGGCATCGCAGTGTCCGGGACCATGCTGCTGACAACCGGACTGGTGACCCTGGTGGCGTGGGCCCTGCTGCCCCGTGCCCGCCCCCTTGTCGCCGCCGGGCTGCTGGTGGTCGGGCTCGCCGAACTCCTGTTCCTCGCCTCCAACGCCACCAAGATTGCCGCCGGCGGCTGGTTCCCGCTGCTGTGCGGCCTGGCCATTTTCACCATGCTTTCGACCTGGAAACGGGCGGGCGAGATCATCGAGTCGAATGAGGCGCGCAAGCGCCTGCCCCTGGAGGGCTTTTTCGAACGGCTGGGGAACATGGCACGCGTGCCGGGTACGGCCATCTACCTTTCCGCCGACCCGCACTGCGTGCCCACCACCCTGCTGCACAATCTCAAGCACAACAAGGTGCTGCACGAACGCATCCTGTTCGTCACCATCGTCACCGAAGAGGAGCCGCGCATCCCCGACAAGGAACGCACGGAAGTCCACGTGCTGGAGCCCAGGCGGCTGTATCAGGTGACGCTCCGTTACGGCTTCATGGAAGACCCGGACATGATGCGTGCGCTGAAGCTGCTGGATAACCACGGGCTGCGCTTCAATCTCGACGACACCACGTTCTTCCTGGGGAAATCCACCATCGCGCCCGCCAAGAAGCGCGGGCTGTTTACCTGGCGCCGGGAACTGTTCCGCTGGATGCAGCGCAATGCGCCGAGCGCTGTCGAGTACTTCAACATCCCCGCCGACCGGGTAATCGAGCTCGGCACGCGCATCACCGTGTGATAGTCACTCGATAAGGCTGTCAGGCATACAATACAAAAGCCAACATGTGGAGAAACCCATGACCAAGGTTCTATTCATACGGGCGGAGTGGGACGCCGATGCTGAAGTGTGGGTGGCAACATCCGATGACGTGCCGGGCTTGGCCACCGAAGCCGATACGCTGGAAGCCTTGTCTGCAAAGCTGGAAATCCTGGTCCCGGAACTGTTGGATGCAAACGGCTATCCCGATGGCCCTGAGGTGCCGTTCGAGCTATTGGCCCGCAAGTTCTCTGTTGCACATCGGGCTACCCGCTGATGGGCGGCAATCTCACGCCAGAACTGAAACGCCTGCTGCAAGAAGCCGGCTGCCGCTTCGAACGGCCCGGCAAGGGAGACCACGAGATCTGGTTCTCACCGCACACGGGCATCCGCTTTCCCGTGGATAGCAAGATCAAGTCTCGTCACACAGCCAATGCCGTGCTAAAGCAGGCAGGTCTGCCAAAGCATTTCTAAGCAGCGTCGCCGACCCAGTCTCCGTCTGCTCCCGCTACCGAAATCCGACCATAAAGAAAACCCCGCTCACGCGGGGTTTCCTGTACTACGGGGCGGGTTATTGCGGCAGCAACGCTGTCCGCAATAACCGCGGACTTACATGTCCATGCCCATGCCGCCCATGCCGCCCATGCCGCCCATACCGGCGCCGCCGGCGGCGGGCTTCTCTTCCACCAGCTCGGCCACCATGGCGTCGGTGGTGAGCATCAGGCCGGCCACGGAAGCGGCGTTCTGCAGCGCGGTGCGGGTGACCTTGGTCGGGTCCAGCACGCCCATCTGCACCAGGTCGCCGTACTCGCCGGTGGCGGCGTTGTAGCCGAAGTTGCCCTTGCCCTCGACCACCTTGTTCACCACCACGCTGGGCTCCTCGCCGGCGTTGGCGACGATCTCGCGCAGGGGCTGCTCCAGGGCGCGCAGCACGATCTTGATGCCCGCGTCCTGGTCATGGTTGGCGCCCTTGAGGCTGGCGAGGCTCTCGCGCGCCCGCAGATAGGCGACACCGCCGCCCGGCAGGATGCCTTCCTCGACCGCCGCGCGGGTGGCGTGCAGCGCG
>DYIB01000075.1 GCA_020723855.1 Uliginosibacterium gangwonense | reverse complement strand
ACGCTGCGCGCCAGATAGCCGTCCAGCCAGTCGGTGAGCGCAGCGGCGATGAAGATGACCATGGAAATGAGGTTCTGCTCGTCCGGCGTGAACCAGTGGTGCGGCGCATAGAAGATCCCCACGAACAGCGGGATCAGCAGGATGCGTCCCCAGGTGAGCAGGTTCGGCAAATTGAGATTGAGTGGCATGGAAGGTATTCGGTTCTTAGTGCAGCCGATTGTATATGTCTTCCGCCAGTTTGCGGCTGATGCCCGCCACGCGGCACAAGTCCTCTACCGTGGCGGCGAGCACGCCCTGCAGGCCGCCGAACTGGGCCAGCAGGCGCTTGCGCCGCGCCGGGCCGATGCCCGGGATATCCTCCAGGCGCGACTTGCCGCGCGCCTTGGCGCGGGCCGCCCGATGGCCGGTCAGGGCAAAGCGATGCGCCTCGTCGCGCACCTCCTGGATGAGATGCAGGGCCGGGTCGTCGGGGCGCAGATGCAGCGGCTCCTCCAGGCCCGGCACGATCAGCGCCTCCAGGCCGGCCTTGCGCTCCTCGCCCTTGGCGATACCCACGGCGGGGATATCCTCCAGGCTCAGCTCGGCGAGGATGTCCCGTGCCGCGTCGAGTTGCCCCTTGCCGCCGTCTATGAGCACCAGGTCAGGACGCACCCCCTCCCCCGCCGCCACTTTCTCGTAGCGGCGCGCCAGGGCCTGGCGCATGGCGGCGTAGTCGTCGCCCGGGGTGATGCCGGCGATGTTGTAGCGGCGGTATTCGCCCTTTTTCATGCGCCCGTCGGCGCACACCACACAGGAGGCCACCGCGGCCTCGCCTCGGGTGTGGCTGATGTCGAAGCACTCGATGCGCCGCGGCGCCTCTGCCAGGCCCAGCGCCCGTCCCAGGGCCGACAGCTTCTTGTCCACGGTCGATTTCACCTGCAGCTCGGCGGCGATGGCATGGCGCGCGTTCTTCTCCGCCAGCGCCATCCACGCCTTCTCGGTCTCGTGGCGCGGCGCCGTGATGGCCACGCGCTTGCCCAGCACGGCCGCCAGCTCGCCGCGAAACTCCTCGGCCACAGGCTGATTCACCAGGATGCGCAGGGGCGCCGGATGCTGGGTGTAGTGCTGCTCCAGGAAGGCCTCCAGGGCGTCGGCCGGCGCGTAGTCGCGCGCGTTCTGGGGGAAATGGGCCTTGTCACCCAGGTGCCGGCCGCCGCGCACCATCGCGTGGTTGACGCACAGCACGCCCGCTTCCGACACGGCCGCCACGATGTCCACGTCCTCCTCCCGGGTGCTGCTCATGACCTGGCGGTGCAGTACCTGCTGTAGCGACCGGATCTGGTCGCGCAATGCCGCCGCCCGCTCGAACTGCAGTCGGGCGGAGGCCTGGTTCATGGCCTCGGTGAGGCGGTCCGCCACTTCGCCGTGGCGTCCCTTGAGGACCAGCTCGGCGAGCTGTACGTCGGCGGCGTATTCCTCGGCCGACACCAGGCCGACGCAGGGGGCCGTGCAGCGGTGGATCTGGTGCAGCAGGCAGGGCCGCGAGCGGTTCTGGAACACGCTGTTCTCGCAGGTGCGCAGCAGGAACACCTTCTGCAGCAGTTGTATGCTCTCGCGCACCGCCTGGGCGTTGGGAAACGGGCCGAAATAGCGTGCCTTCTTGTCGAAGGCGCCGCGATGGAAGGCCACGCGCGGAAAGGCGTCGGCCGACAGCTCGATGTAGGGATAGGTCTTGTCGTCCCGGAATAGGATGTTGAACTTGGGCGCCAGGCTCTTGATGAGATTGCTTTCCAGCAGCAGGGCCTCGGCCTCGGAGCGCGTCGCGGTGATCTCGACGCGCTCCACCTGCTGCACCATGAGCTGGATGCGCGGGCTTAAGTGGGTCTTCTGGAAATAGGACGACACCCGTTTCTTGAGGTTTTTCGCCTTGCCGACGTAGAGCACGGCTCCTTCACCGCCGAGCATGCGATAGACGCCCGGCTCGTCGGGCAGCGATCGGATGAGTGCCTTGGAGTCAAGCATGGCGCCTCAGGCCAGCTCGCACCGGATGGCCTCGAAGACCCGGTGGAAGGCCGCCGCGGTCAGCCGTCCGGTCTGGGTGTTGTAGCGGCTGCAGTGATAGCTGTCGTAGAGCACCGTGCCGTCGGGCAGGACATGGCGCGCGCCGTGGGCGAAGACATGGGCGCTGCGTTTCATTCCGCGCGCCAAGAGCACGGCGTTGTGGGCGATCAGCCCCAGGGCCAAGATCACTTTGACTTCAGGACAGCGTTCCAGTTCGCCGGCGAGGTGGCGGTTGCAGCGGCGGATCTCGGCGGTCTCCGGCTTGTTTTCTGGCGGCACGCATTTGACCGCGTTGGTGATGCGGCAGTCCATGAGGCGCAGGCCGTCGTCGGCCGATACCGACTCGGGGCGGCTGGCAAAGCCGTAGCGGTGCAGGGTGTCGTACAGCAGGATACCGGCATAATCCCCGGTGAATGGGCGGCCGGAGCGGTTGGCGCCGTGAAAGCCCGGCGCCAGGCCGACGATCAGCAGCCGCCCCCGCTCGTCGCCGAACGGCGGGACCGGCCGGCCGTGGTAGTCCGGATAGTCGCGCCGGATGTCCTCCAGGAAGGCCGCCAGCCTCGGGCAGGCGCGGCAGTCGAGGAGCTGCTCCATGTCAGGCCCTGGGCGGCGCCAGTCCCGCCGCCGTCTGCCGGGCCGCCTGGTAGGCCGCTTGCCGCTCCAGCGTCGCGCGCGCCATGCCCGGCTGCGCCGGCAGCAGCCGCAGCAGCCGCTGCCCGCTCTCGGGCGGGAAGTGGGGCCGCCAGGCGTCCAGCAGGCGGGCGGCGGATTCCGGCGCGTTGCATACCAGCACCATGTCGCAGCCGGCCGCCAGGGCCGCCTCGGCCCGCTCCACGATCCCGCCGGCCACGCTGGCGCCTTCCATGGACAGGTCGTCGCTGAAGATCACTCCGTCGAAGCCCAGTTCGCCGCGCAGCACGGTCTTCAGCCAGTAGGGGGAAAAGCCGGCCGGGTTCGGGTCGACCCGCTCGTAGATCACGTGGGCCGGCATGACCGCCGCCAGCTTCATTTCCCGGTGCCGCAGGTAAGGCACCATGTCGTCGGCTCGGATCGCCGCCAGTTCCCGCTCGTCGCGCGGCACGGCCAGATGGGAATCGGCCGCCACGAAGCCGTGGCCGGGGAAATGCTTGCCCACGCCGGCCATGCCCGCTTGCCCCAGCCCGGCGATCAGCTCCCGCGCCAGCTCACTGACCACCAGCGGATCCCGGTGGAACGCCCGGTCCCCGATGACGCTGCTGGCGCCGTAGTCCAGGTCGAGCACCGGCGTAAAGCTCAGGTCCACGCCGCAGGCGCACAGTTCCGCCGCCAGGACATAGCCGGTAGCGCGGGCAGCGGCGCGCGCCGCCGCCGGGTCCTGCTGCCACAGCCGGCCCAGGGCGCCCATGGCGGGCAGCGGCGTGAAGCCGTCGCGGAAGCGCTGCACCCGGCCGCCCTCGTGGTCCACGGCGATGATCAACCCGGTGCGGGCGGCGTGGATGTCGGCGGTGAGCCGGCACAACTGCTCGGGCGCCTGGTAGTTGCGGGAAAAGAGGATGACCCCGCCCACCAGCGGGTGCTGCAGCATCTCCTTTTCTTCCGGGCCGAGCTGCGGCCCGGCCAGATCGAGCATGATGGGACCGGGCATGGATGTAGTGGGAGTGGTCGTGGTGATCATGGTTCCAGTCGTTCGGCCAGGGCAAAAGCCAGCGCATAGTCCCCGTGGTCGCTGATGCTCAGGTGCACTTTCAGGCGGCGCGCCGCCAGGTAGTCGGCCAGCTCCGGGCCGTAAGCGAAGCTCGGGCGCCCCAGTTCATCGTGGGTCACCGTCAGGTTGTGCAGCGTCACCGGGTGGCGTAGCCCTGTTCCCAGGGCCTTGGCGCAGGCCTCCTTGGCGGCGAAGCGCTTGGCCAGGAAGGCCGCCGGGGCACCCACGGCGCGACATTCCGCCCGCTCGGCGGGGGTGAGGATACGCTCCAGCAGCCGCTCCCCGTGGCGCTGGTAGGAGCGGCCCATGCGGCTGATGCTGGCCAGATCGGTGCCGATGCCGTAGATCACGGGCGTGCCTGGAGCATCAGGTCCTTCATGCGCCGCACCGCCTCGCGCCAGCCGAGAAATACCGCCTCCGCCACGATGGCATGGCCGATGTTGAGCTCGGCGATCTCCGGGATGGCGGCGACCGCCTGCACGTTGCCGTAGTGCAGGCCGTGGCCGGCGTTCACCTTCAGCCCGGCGCGTTGGGCATAGGCGGCAGCCAGGCGGATGCGCTCCAGCTCCCGGGCGACCTTGTCCGCTTCCTCGGCCTCGGCATAGGCGCCGGTATGGATTTCGATGACGGGTGCGCCGGCGTGCTTGGCAGCGTCGATCTGGGCCGTTTCCGGGTCGATGAACAGGGACACGCGGATGCCCGCCTCCCCCAGCACGCGGCAGGCCTCGCGCACGCGCTCGAAGCCGCCGATCACATCCAGGCCGCCTTCGGTGGTCAGTTCCTGGCGCTTCTCGGGTACCAGGCACATGTCCTGGGGCCGGATGCGCAAGGCAAGAGCGATCATCTCGTCGGTGACGGCCGCCTCCAGGTTCATGCGCGTGCGCAACCTGCCGCGCAGGATCTCCACGTCCCGGTCCTGGATGTGGCGCCGGTCCTCACGCAGGTGCAGGGTGATGGCGTCTGCGCCGCTCTCCTCCGCCAGCAGCGCGGCGCGCACTGGATCGGGATAGGTCGTGCCGCGCGCCTGGCGCAGCGTCGCCACGTGGTCGATATTGACGCCCAGTTCGATCACAGTTCCTGCAGCTCCATGAAGACCCGGCGCGAGCTCAGGGGCTGGCCGCCGAGATAGTGGTTGATCAGCATGCGCATGAGCTGGCGCGCCTGCAGGCGCGTCTCCGCCTCGGAATAGTCGTCCGCTGCGATCGCCAGCAGCGCCCGCCCGGTAAACACCGGGGCATCGCCGGCGGCGCCGACCGCCTCGGTCGGCCCACATTCGATGAGATAAATATACCGTTTGTCCGGGTCCAGGCGCTCCCGGGTGGTGACCTCGGTCTCCAGCGGGATCTCGTAGCCCAGTTCCTTCAGCAGGGACTTCTCGAAACGCCGCAGCGAGGCCTGCCCGGGCTCGCCCCAGGCCAAGGCCGCGATCGCCTCCCGGTAGGCGTCGAACAGGGCGGGATGGGGATCCTCGCGCGGCAGGAGCTTCAGCAGCAACTCGTTGAGGTAATAGCCAAGGAGCAGCGACTCCCCCTGCAGCAAGGGCTGCCCGCCCACCCATTCGGCCTTCGCCAGGGTACGCACCTCCCCCTGGCCGAACCAGCCCAGTTCCAGGGGCTGAAAGGCCATCAGCACGCCGCGCAGGGCCGAGCGCGGGCGGCGCGCGCCGCGCGCCGCCAGGCCGACCCGGCCGTAATCGCGGCTGAAGACTTCGGCGATCAGGCTGGTTTCGCGAAAGGGATAGGTGTGGAGCACATAGCCGGGCTGGCCGTCCACCCTTGCCTTGTCTGCGGCGCTCACTCGTAACCCAGGCTCTTCAGCGCCCCCTCGTCGTCGGCCCAGCCGCCCCGGACCTTGACCCAGATCTCCAGGAACACCTTGCCGCCGAACAGCCTCTCCATGTCCCTGCGCGCTTCGGTGCCTATCACCTTCAACTGCTCGCCGCCCTTGCCGATGACGATGCCCTTATGGCTTTCCTTATCCACGACTACCACAGCGTGGATGCGGCGCAGACCGCCCTCCGTCTCGAAGCGTTCGATCTCCACCGTCAGGCTATAGGGCAGCTCGTCGCCTAGGCGGCGGAACAGCTTTTCGCGGATGAACTCGGCGGCGATGAAGCGCTCGCTGCGGTCCGTGATCTGGTCCGGCTCGAACAGGGGCGGGCCCTCGGGCAGGTACTTGGCGGCGGCGCGCAACAGCTCGGCCGTGCCCTTGCCCTTGCTTGCGCTGAGGGGAACGATCTCGGCGAAGTCGCGCTGCGCGCTCATCCGGGCGATGAACGGCAACAGGCTCTTCTTGTCCTTCAGGGCGTCGGTCTTGTTGATGACCAGGATCACCGGCCGCGCGGCCGGCAGGAGGTCCAGGACTTGCCGGTCGGCCTCGCCGTAGCGCTCCGCCTCCACCACGAACAGCACCACATCCACGTCCTGTAGCGCCTGGGTGACGTTGCGGTTCATGAGGCGGTTGAGGACGTTCTTGTGGCGCGTCTGGAAGCCCGGCGTGTCCACGAAGATGTATTGGGTATCGTCCGTGGTCAGCACGCCGGTGATGCGATGGCGTGTGGTCTGCGGCTTGCGCGAGACGATGCTGATCTTCTCTCCCACCAGGGCGTTGAGCAGGGTGGACTTGCCCGCGTTGGGCCGGCCCACGATGGCCAGGTAACCGGCGCGGAATCCGCCTTGTTTGCCCTCGTTGCTCATTTCGCGCACACCTTCTCGTAAGCGGCCTTGGCCGCCTCCTGCTCCGCCGCGCGGCGGCTGGAGCCGACGCCGACCGTGATCACGCCCAACTGCGGCACATGGCACTCCACCTCGAACTCCTGGGCGTGGGCCTCGCCGCGGGTGATGCGCAGCTCGTACCTGGGCAAGGGCAGGCGGCGGCTCTGCAGGTACTCCTGCAGGGTCGTCTTGGGGTCCTTGGAGGACCTGCGCAGGTCGATATCCGCTAGGAAAGGCTGGTACAGGCGCAGGATCACGGTCTCGGCCATGGCGAAACCGCCGTCCAGGAACACCGCGCCGAACAGGGCCTCCAGCGCATCGGCCAGGATGGACGGCCGACGAAAGCCGCCGCTCTTGAGCTCCCCCTCCCCCAGGCGCAGGCAGTTGCCCAGGTCCAGCTGCTGGGCGATCCGGAACAGGGTCTCTTGGCGCACCAGGCCGGCCCGCAGGCGCGACAGGTCGCCTTCGCGCACCTGGGCGAAGCGCTGGTACAGGGCGCCCGCGATCACGCAGTTGAGGACGCTGTCGCCGAGAAACTCCAGCCGCTCGTTGTGGGGGGTGCCGTAGCTGCGATGGGTCAGGGCCTGGAGCAGATGCTCGGGCCGTTTGAAGCGATAGTCGATCGCCCGTTCGAGCTGGGCCGTATTCATGGATGAAGGGCGGGCTATCTGCCCGGCGCGCTGCTTCCCTGGTAGTCGATGATGAGACTCACCGGACCGAACAGATGCACCCGCTTTTCGTAAGCGAAGGAAATGACCACGTCGTTGCCCTCCTTGGTGATCTCCAGGTCCTTGGAGGTGATGCTCTTGATGTCGTCCACGTCGGCGCGCCGGTCGAACGCCTTGCGCACATCGGGCACGGTCGCCCCGCGCAGCTCGCCGCTGGCGGCCATGGCCTTGACGTTGCGCAGGATGGTGAAGTACTCGATCACCGAGGGCGCCACCTTCATGCCCACCAGGGCGACCATCACCAGCAACCCGCCGACCAAGATCAAGCCAACCAGGCTCAGTCCGCGCTGTCTTCTCATCCTTCCCCCTGTCTTACTTGAAACTGCCGATGCGCTGCAGATCCCCGAAGTTGAACCAGATCAGAAAGGCCTTTCCAACGATGTTCTCGTCCGGCACGAATCCCCACACCCGGCTGTCGTTGCTGGAATCCCGGTTGTCGCCCATGACGAAGTAGTGCCCCGGGGGCACTTCGCAGGTGAAGCCGCTGCTATTGTAGTTGCAATTGTCACGGTAGGGGAATTGCATGGGCTGGGGCACGAAGACCGGCGCGTCCGCGTCGTTGAGGATGCGGTGCTCGACCTCGCCGAGCTTTTCCACGTACTGCTGGGAGTAGTAGAGCCGATCCTTGTGCAGATAGTCCCCCACCCGCCGCACCGGCACCTCCTGGCCGTTGATGATGAGCCGCTTGTTGCGGTATGTCACCTTGTCGCCGGGCAGGCCCACCACCCGCTTGATGTAGTCCAGCGAGGGGTTGTCTGGATAGCGGAACACCATCACGTCGCCGCGCTGGGGCTGGTTCACCTCGACCACCTTCTTGTTCACGATCGGCAGGCGGATGCCGTAGGTATATTTGTTCACCAGGATGAAATCGCCCACCAGCAGGGTCGGGATCATCGATCCCGACGGAATGCGGAACGGCTCCACCAGAAAGGAGCGCAGCAGGAAGACGATGAGGATGACCGGGAAGAAGCTGGCGCCGTACTCGACCCACCAGGGCTCCTTGGCATCGGCAGGACGGCGCTTGCGCGCCACGAAGAAATCGAACGCCCACACCGCCCCGGTGGCGAGCGTGAGTACGAACAGGAGGAGAGCGAAGTTCAAATGAGGGCTCCGTTATTTTTCGTCTACCCGCAGCACGGCGAGGAAGGCTTCCTGGGGAATCTCCACGTTGCCGACCTGCTTCATGCGCTTCTTGCCCGCCTTCTGCTTTTCCAGCAGCTTGCGTTTGCGCGTGATGTCGCCGCCGTAGCACTTGGCCAGCACGTTCTTGCGCAGCGCCTTGACCGTGCTGCGGGCGATGATCTGTGAGCCGATCGCGGCCTGGATCGCCACGTCGAACATCTGGCGCGGGATCAGCTCGCGCATCTTGGCCGCCAGCTCCCGCCCCCGGTAAGGGGCGTTGGCGCGGTGCACGATGACCGACAGGGCATCGACGCGCTCGCCATTCACCAGGATGTCCAGCTTCACCACGTCCGCCGCCCGGTACTCCTTGAACTCGTAATCCAGGGAGGCGTAGCCGCGCGAAGCGGACTTGAGCTTGTCGAAGAAATCGAACACCACCTCCGCCAGGGGCAGATCGTAGGTCATCATGACCTGGCGGCCGTGGTATTGCATGTTCACCTGGCTGCCGCGCTTCTGGGTGCACAGGGTCATGACGGTGCCGACGTACTCCTGAGGCACGAAGATGGTGGCGGTGATGATCGGCTCGCGGATCTCCTCGGTCTTGGACGGGTCCGGCAGCTTGGCCGGGTTCTCCACCATCTGCATGGTGCCGTCGCACAGCACGACCTGATAGATCACCGTCGGCGCCGTGGTGATCAGGTCCATGTCGTACTCGCGCTCCAGGCGCTCCTGCACGATTTCCATGTGCAGCAGCCCGAGGAAGCCGCAGCGGAAGCCGAAGCCCAGCGCCTGGGACACCTCGGGCTCGAACTGCAGCGAGGCGTCGTTCAGCCTGAGCTTCTCCAGGGCGTCGCGCAGGGCGTCGTACTGGTTCGCCTCCACCGGATACAGGCCGGCGAACACCTGGGGCTTGATTTCCTTGAAGCCGGGCAGGGGCTGGTCCGCCGGCCGGTCGACGGTCGTGATGGTGTCGCCCACCTTGGCCGATTTCAGCTCCTTGATGCCCGAGATGACGAAGCCCACCTCCCCCGCCGACAACTGGGCCCGCTGCTGGGACTTGGGGGTGAACACGCCCACCTGCTCGCACAGATGCTGGGCGCCGGTGGACATCAGCAGGATCTTGTCCTTGGGGCGCAGCACGCCGTCCACCACCCGCACCAGCATGACGACGCCGACATAATTGTCGAACCAGGAATCGATGATCAGGGCCTTCAGGGGCGCGGCCGGGTCCCCCTTGGGCGGCGGGATGAGATGAACCACGGACTCGAGGATCTCCTCAACGCCCTCGCCCGTCTTGGCGCTGGCGCGCACCGCCTGGTGCGCGTCGATGCCGATGACATCCTCGATCTCGGCGATGGACGCCTCCGGGTTGGCCGCTGGCAAGTCGATCTTGTTGAGCACCGGCACCACTTCCACGCCCAGCTCTATCGCCGTGTAGCAGTTGGCGACGGTCTGGGCCTCCACGCCCTGGGAGGCATCCACCACCAGCAGCGCCCCCTCGCAGGCCGACAGGGAACGTGACACCTCGTAGGAGAAATCCACGTGGCCCGGGGTGTCGATCAGGTTGAGGTTGTATACCTTGCCGTCGCGGGCGCGGTACTGCAGCGCCGCCGTCTGGGCCTTGATGGTGATGCCCCGCTCGCGCTCCAGGTCCATGGAACCGAGTACCTGGGCTTCCATCTCCCGCTCCGACAGGCCGCCACAGAGCTGGATGATGCGGTCCGCCAGGGTGGACTTGCCGTGGTCGATGTGGGCGATGATCGAAAAATTGCGGATGTGATCCATCGTGACAAGGAAAATAGCTGCAAAGCCGCCTCCCGAAACCAAAAAAGGGTGCTCGAAAGGCACCCTTTTCCGGCGGCAAAGCCGAAATTTTAGCGGAATTTCAGCAAATAAGCACGGACCGCGGCCTCGTCCAGGAAGTAGTGGCAGAGCCGATGCTCACCGTGCGTTAGCACCGGCACCAGCTCACCGTAGCGCTCCTCCCACTCGGGATTCTGGTCCACGTCGACCACCTCGATCGCCAGCCCGAATTCCGCCTTGAACGGCTCCAGGGCGGCCAGCATGTCGTCGCACAGATGGCACCAGGCCCGCCCGTACAGGGTGAGCCGCAGCGGCGGCTCCCCTCCCTCAGCGCTCACCGCCACCCTTGATGGTGATGAAGGTCTGGAGATCGCCGCGGCGCACCAGCAATGTCACGCTGGCCGACTTGTCCAACTGGCTCAGCAGGCGGTTGAACTGCTCGACGGTCTTCACCTCGTGGCTGGTGCCCTTGAGGATCATCGAGAGGATGATGTCGCCGGGACGCAGGTCGCTGCGGCCGAACACGTCCTCCACCAGCAGTCCGCCGCTGACCTTCAGCTCGCGCCTCTGCTCCGGTGTGAGCTCGCTCAGCGCCAGGCCCAGGCGGTTCGACTGGGCCTCACTCCGCCCTCGCCTCTGGGCGCGCGGCGCCGGCTTGTCGTCGGGGATCTCGGCCACCGTCAAGGAGAAGTCGCGCGTCGCGCCCTTGCGCCACACCGTCACCGCGGCGCGGGTCCCGGGCTTGGTGCTGCCGACGATGCGCGGCAGGTCGCTGGAGCTGGCCACCTCCTTGCCGTCGAACTTGAGGATGATGTCACCCGGCTCGATCCCCGCCTTGTCCGCCGGCCCGCCCTTCTCGACGGAGTTCACCAGGGCGCCCGAGGCCTTGTTCAAGCCGAAGGATTCCGCCAGCTCCCGGGTGACCTCCTGGATCACCACGCCGATGCGGCCCCGGCTTACCCGGCCCGAGGTCTTGAGCTGCTGCTGCACCTCCATGGCCAGATCGATGGGTATGGCAAAGGACAGCCCCATCCAGCCGCCCGTGCGGCTGTAGATCTGGGAGTTGATGCCGACCACCTCGCCCTTCATGTTGAACAGCGGACCGCCGGAGTTGCCCGGGTTGATGGCCACGTCGGTCTGGATCAGCGGCACGTAATTCTCCTGGGGCAGCCAGCGTCCCTTGGCGCTGACGATGCCGGCAGTGACGGTGTTCTCGAAACCGAAGGGAGAGCCGATCGCCACCACCCATTCGCCCACCCTGAGCTTGTTTGGATCGCCCAGCGCCACCTTGGGCAGCCCGCTGGCATCGATCTTGATCAGCGCCACGTCGGTGCGCTTGTCCGCGCCGATCACCTTGGCCTTGAACTCGCGCTTGTCGGTGAGCTTGACCAGGACCTCGTCGGCCGACTCGACCACATGGGCGTTGGTCAGGATGTATCCGTCGGAACTGATGATGAAGCCCGAGCCCAACGACTTGCTTTCGAACTCGCGCGGCTGCCCCGGCTGGCGGGGAATGAAGCGCCGGAAGAAATCGAACATGGGGTCGTCTTCGTCCAGCCCGGGAAACTGGGAAAGCTGGCGGCCGCGGATGATCTGGGTGGTGCTGATGTTTACCACCGCCGTCCCCTGCTTCTCCACCATGTCGGTGAAATCCGGCAGGTTGGGCCCTTGGGCGCCCGCCCCCAGGGCGACAAAGCCGAGACAAAAGCTGAAAAGAATTTTCCTTATCATGGCCTCTCGTCCTCAACAGTCACACTCGAATATTTGCGCAGCATCACGGGTCGGCATTGACGGATTCGCGCGCTGCGAAGGGGCAGAAAGCGCGCCAATGCGAAGCCACCGAGCAACCCCGCAAGGGCGCCGCCGGCAGCGGCGAGATCCGCGTGCACGGCAGGCGCGATGGCCGTGCCCAGGCCGGCCCCCGTCAGGAGCAGGACGAGCGGCACGCCGTAGGCGAGCACGGCGGCGCGCAGGGTGGCGTAATCCTCGGTGCCAATGACTACGCTTTGTCCGGCGACGACATGCAAGGTGTTGGCGATCCTGAAAACGCGCCGTTGGGCGCCGAAGGCGTCGCCGAGAAGGGAGCTGCGGCATCCCCCCGCCTCGTCGCAATGGCCGCAGCCGCCGGCGGACTCGTTTACTTCGACATAGGCGTCCTCGCCCTCGCTGCGCGTGACGACCGCCCGGGTTTCTATCATTGTTTCTTGCGGTATTCGATGCCGTCGCCCAGGCGTTTCAAGGTCGCGGCGGGGACTTCGCCCAACACCGTCAGCGCGTGGTCGTCGGTAACGCGTTTATAGACGTTAATGCCCCCCACGGAAAACAGGCCCGACTGCTGCGCCGCCTGCTTGCCGGAGAGCGGTTCGATGAACACCGAAATCGCCGCCAGCCCGTCGGAGAACACGACGTGGGTCATTTCCGGCGCCTCGTTCTGCACACGCCGTTTCATGCCGATGCTCTTCTTGAACCCCGGTATTTCGGTACGGAAGCGCCACTCGCCATCGTCCATGTTCGCTTCCGTGGTGTAGGCGTTCTGCACGCGCCAGTCCGCCGCCTGGGCAGCGAACTTCGGCTTGAGGGCTGCCTTGTCGATGTGGCCGCCGATCTGGACCTGGGTAAATGCGAACTGCTCGATGGGCTCGTTCTTGTCGTCCACCATGCGCGCCTTGAGCAGCAGCCCGCTGGTGACGTCGGCCCACAGCATGTGCCCGTAGCGTATCTTGTCCTTGGGCTCGAGAATGATCAACTGACTGTCCAGTCCCGCCACCCGGGACACCTCGCCCTTCTTGATGTTGTAATGTTCGGCAAGGGTGGTGACCGCGGAGGGCAGCAAAGCGGGGAAGGTTTTGCGCTGGCTGCGGCGTTCTATGATCACCACCTTGTCCTGGGGCAGGTAGCACTTCACCTCTTCGTTGTTGCGGATGATCTCCCGCGGGCTGCCGTCGAGCACTTCGAGCTTTTCACGCTCGCCGCTGCCGTCGACTATGTGGGTGATGCGCGAGGTCTCGGAATGGTTGCCGCTCTGGTAGATGAAGGTGCCGGTGTAATTCAGCTTCTGCGCCGCGGCGACGATACGCCCGAGCCAGGAGACCGGATCGAGCTGCGTTTCCGCCTGGGCCGCGGTGACCAGGCACCCGCCAAGCGCGAGAAGCGCAAGGGTGCGTTTCATTGAGCCGTTGCCTGACGTTTTTCGGTGACGGTGCGCATGTAGGGAGCCATGCCCTGGATGCTGCTGCTGGGCGAGTAGCCTTGGTGCGCGAACAGATACTCCTTGATGGCGCTGCTGGGCAGTACCGCGGATGCAGGCACCGCCGGAGTCGCCGGCTGCACCGGCGCCGCCGCGGCGACGGGCGGCGGCGACGCGACCGCGCCCGCCCGAGCCGGCGCCGCCGACTGATCATTCATGGAGAGCGCCAGCCAGGCGACCATGCCGACCCCCGCCAGGGAGGCCGCAATCGGCATGGCCAGTCGTCCGGGTCTCGATTGCCGCCGCAGCGCCCCCGGCGCCATCATCATCGGCTCCGCCTGCAGGCGCTCCAATACACGTTCGGCATAATTCGCGGCGAGTCCTGGATGGCGGCGCAGGGCATCTCCGATCAGGTGGTAGGACGACCATGTCCGGTGCAGTTGCGGATCGCGCTTTATCGCTTCCAGGGCCCGCTGGGCGCCCGCGTCGTCCAGTTCGCCGTCCATCAGGGCAGAAACATTTTCCCGCATCGCTCACCACCTCTTATCAGGGGCCGTATCGAGCAACGGCCTCAGTTTTTCTGCGATCGCCTCACGCGCCCGGAAAATGCGCGAACGAACCGTGCCGATGGGACAGTCCATGATCTGGGCGATCTCCTCATAGCTCAAACCCTCAATCTCGCGCAGCACGATGGCCGTCTTGAGCTCCTCCGGCAGCGATTCCATGGCCGCGTTCACCGTCTCGCCGATCTGCTTCGACAGCAGCAGCCGGTCCGGTGTGTCCACGTCGCGCAGTTGCTCGCCTTCTTCGAAGATCTCGGCCTCCTCCGAGTCGAACTCGGTTGACGTCGGTGCCCGCCTGCCTTGCGATACCAGGTAATTCTTCGCCGTATTCACGGCGATGCGATAGAGCCAGGTGTAGAAAGCGCTATCGCCGCGAAAAGTCGGAAGCGCACGGTACGCCTTGATGAAGGCTTCCTGGGCGACGTCCTCGACCTCCGCCGGATCGCGGACGAGCCGCGACAGTAAACGCGCGAGCTTGCGCTGGTACTTCGATACGAGAAGCCCGAACGCCTGCCTGTCGCCGCGTTGCGCGCGTGCAACCAACTGCTGGTCTACTTCGCGGTCTCCCATTTGAGCGGTTTTTCTGCCAAGAGTTTTTATTCCCGGCCATGCCGGTAACCGCCAAGTATAACCGATGCCCGTAAGCTGCCGTCGGCAGCGCCGCGCTTCTCAGCCACAGACAGCAGTGTGCTGAAATAGTTCAGATATCAGCATGGTTTTGGCGTGGGGTGGCGGCCGGCGCCGCCCGGGCTCGTGCTATAGTCAATTTTTTTCGTCCCAGAGAAAAACGGGCCCGTGCGGATCTTTGACGTCTTAATCATCGGCAGCGGCGTCGCCGGACAATCTCTCGCCCTCAAGCTCGCCGACAAAAAGAAAGTCGCCTTGATCACCAAGAAGCTGCTGGAGGAAAGCGCCAGCAGTTGGGCGCAGGGAGGAATCGCGGCGGTGCTCGACGCCACCGATTCGGTCGAAGCGCATATCAAGGACACCCTGGTCGCCGGCGCGGGGCTGTGCGATCCCGTTGCCACGCGCTTCGTCGTCGAGCGCGGCCGGGTCGCCATCGAATGGCTGATCCAGCAGGGGGTCCCCTTCACGCCGGACGACGGCTCCGAGTTGGGCTACCACCTCACGCGCGAGGGCGGCCATAGCCATCGTCGTGTCATCCACGTGGCCGACGCGACCGGGTCGGCGGTGCAGACGACGCTCGCGCGCAAGGTACGCAGCCACCCCAACATCACCGTCTTCGAAAATCATATCGCCGTTGATCTGATTACCGGCGCCAAGTTCAATCTGGCGGACGGGGGCTGCTTCGGCGCCTACGTCCTCGATATCGCCCAGGATCGGGTGGAAACCTTCGCAGCCCCGGCCACGGTGCTCGCCACGGGCGGAGCCGGCAAGGTCTATCTCTACACCACCAACCCGGACACCGCGACCGGCGACGGTATCGCCATGGCCTGGCGCGCCGGCTGCCGGGTGGCGAACATGGAGTTCATCCAGTTCCATCCCACCTGCCTCTATCACCCCCACGCCAAGTCCTTCCTGATCACCGAGGCGATGCGTGGCGAGGGCGGCATCCTGCGCCTGCCGGATGGCACACGCTTCATGCCGGAACACGACGAGCGCGCCGAGCTGGCGCCGCGCGACGTGGTCGCGCGCGCCATCGACTTCGAGATGAAGCGCCACGGCTTGGACTGCGTTTATCTCGACATGACCCACCTGCCCGCGGATTTCCTGGTCAAGCACTTTCCCACCATTCACGCCCGCTGCCTGGAACTGGGCATAGACATCACCCGTGAACCGGTTCCCGTCGTGCCGGCCGCCCATTACACTTGCGGCGGCGTGGTGACCGACCTGAACGCCCGCACCGACGTTGCGGGGCTCTATGCGGTGGGCGAGACGGCCTATACCGGTCTGCACGGCGCCAACCGCCTGGCGAGCAATTCACTGCTGGAATGTCTGGTATTCGCCGCCGCCGCCGCCGAGCACATACTCGCCAATGCGCTGCGCGACGTGCCCCGCCTGCCGGACTGGGACGAGAGCCGCGTGACCGACGCCGACGAGGAGATCGTGATTTCCCACAACTGGGACGAGCTGCGCCGCTTCATGTGGGACTATGTCGGCATCGTGCGCACCAGCAAGCGCCTCGAACGGGCGCAGCACCGCATACGCCTGCTCGCTCGGGAAATCGACGAGTTCTACGCCAACTTCCGCGTCAGCAACGACCTGATCGAGCTGCGCAACCTG
>DYIB01000074.1:6934-16175 GCA_020723855.1 Uliginosibacterium gangwonense | reverse complement strand
CGCCCTGGTGATCGCCCTTGCGGAACAGCACCCAGCCCATGCTGTCGAGGATGAAGGCATCTTCCGGGGCCAGTTCCAGCGCCTTGGCGATGAGCTGCTGGGCCTCGTCCAGCCGCTGGTTGCGGTCCGCCAGGGAGTAGCCCAGGGCGTTGTAGGCATGGGCATGGTCCGGCTTGATCTCGATCAGCTTGCGCAGATGCGCTTCCAGGATGTCCATGCGCTCCAGCTTCTCGGCCAGCATGGCGGTCTCGTAGAGCAGATCGGGCTGGTTGGGCTGGGCGGCGAGCAGGGCCTGGAGGAAATCGAAGGCCTCCCGCACCTTGCCGTTCTCCCGCAGCAGTTGGGCTTCGGCCAATTGGTACTGGACGCGCTCCGCCGGGCCGGTGGCCGCTGCCTGCTGTAGATGGCGGCGCGCCTCCTCCAGCTTGCCGCTGCGCGCCAGGGCGTTGGCATAGCGCACCTGGGCGGAGACAAACTGCGGACCGGCGGTCACCTGGGAATACCAGTTCAAGGCCTCGCCGTAGCGCTTGCGCTCCTCGGCGATCTGGCCGAGATAGATGCGAATGTTGTTGGATTCCCCGTAGTCCACCGCCAGCAGCTTCTTGAACACCTCCTCGGCCATGGGGTAATCCTTAAGCTGCAGCGACAGAATGCCAACCGCATAGGCGACGTCGTCGCTTTCGGGGAAGTCGGCCATCAGGCGCTGGAACTCGCGGCGCGCCTCCTCGAACTGGCGGTCGCCGGCCAGGGCGCGCGCGTAGGTCAGCCGCACTTCCCGCGCCAGCGGATACCTGCCCAGATGCCGGCGCAGCGTGTCCAGGGCCGAGGCGACGGAGTCGCGCCGCTGCACTTCCGCCTTGAATATCACCGCCTGCTCCCAGTCGGGCCGCAGGACCAGGGCCTGGTCGATTTCTTCCAGCGCACGGTCGAACAGGTCGGCCGCGGCGGCGGCCTCGGCGCGCGCGAAATGCGCTTCGGCCAGACCCAGGTAAGGCGCGGTGAGCGTGTCGATCACGCCCAGCACGGCCTTCTTGTCCTGCTGGCGGGCGAACAGCCGGTTCAGGCGCAGCAGGCCCTCGCCCAGGCTGTCGCCCTCCTGCGCGAGCAGTTGCGTCACGTGGGGTACGAGTTCTTCCAGGCGGTTGGCGGCCACCAGCATGCCCGCCAGAGTCTGGCGCGCCTGGGCCGACCCCGGGTCGAACTCGACCCACAGCTTGGCGGCCTGCACGGCGCTGGCCAGGTCGCGGGAGAACAGGGCGAGCTCCGCGGCGCGGCGGGCGATGCGCGGGTCGCGCGTGGTCTTCGCCAGGTCGAGGTAGGCCCTTACCGCGAAATCCGCTTGCCCGCGCTGGGCCGCGATCTCCGCCAGCATGGTCTGGTACAGGATCTGGGCGGTGAGTTCCTGCCTGGGCAGCGGCTCCTCGCGCGGCGGCCTGGGTACCGGGCGTGGCGGCCGCGCCTGTTGTTCGGCGGCCGCCCGGGCGACGGGGGATTTGGCGGGCGCTTGGGCGCAAGCGCTCAGCACGGCAGCGGCGGAAAGGCAGACCGCGGCGAGTTGCGGGCGGGATAGCGATGGCATGAAATCGGTCGGGAGAGGGGGATCGAAGCCAGATAGAGTCTGTTAGAGCCGTAACGGTAGAATCGGGTTCTCGGACGATGTTAGGAGGTTTTGCCCTGGCGGGCAAGCCAACAGCCAGCAACAGCCATGCCGGAATTGCCCGAAGTCGAAATCACGCGCCGCGGCCTCTTGCCCGATCTCGCCGGCAAGAGAGTGTCGGCGCTGGTGGTGCGCCAAGCGCGCCTGCGCTACCCGGTGCCGCCCGATCTGGCGCAGCGCATGGTCGGCCGCGTCCTCGCCGGCGTCGAGCGCCGCGCCAAGTATCTGCTGTTCGATTTCGTCGACGGGGTGCTGCTGGCGCACCTGGGCATGTCGGGCAGCCTGCGCCTGGTGCCCACCGGCGCTCCGCTGGACAAGCACGACCATGTGGACATCGTGTTCGGCAGCCGCGCGCTGCGGTTGCACGACCCGCGCCGTTTCGGCGCCCTGCTGTGGCTCACCCCCCCGGCGCAGCACCATCCCCTGCTGGCGCACCTGGGCGTCGAGCCCCTGTCCGAGGCGTTCACGCCCCAGTGGCTGCACCGGGCCACCCGGGGCCGCAGCGCCGCCATCAAGCAGGTGCTCATGGACAGCCGCGTGGTGGTGGGCGTGGGCAACATCTATGCGTCCGAGAGCCTGTTTCGCGCCGGCATCGATCCGCGCACGCCGGCGCGACGGCTGTCGGCGGCGCGCTGCGCCCGCCTGGTGCCGGCGGTGAAGCAGACCCTGGAGGCCGCCCTGGCGGCCGGCGGCAGCAGCCTCAGGGATTTCGTCCATAGCGACGGCAGCCCCGGCTACTTTCAGCAGCAGTACTACGTCTACGACAGGGACGGCCAACCCTGCCGGAAATGCGCCGGCACCGTGCGCAGCCTGCGCCAGGGCAACCGCTCCACCTTCTACTGCCCGCGCTGCCAGCGCTGACGAACGGCGCCGCCGCCGCGACCGGCAGGCGCCGCGGGCGCGCGGGCTTGTGCTAGAGTTATCCGGATTTCATAGGCTGGGGAGGAGCACATGGGCCTGGTGCAAGAGTTTTCCGCTTACAGCAACTGGCGCGCCACGCTGGGCGAGAACCTGGAGCGCCTGCGCACTTGGCTGGCGGAAAACGAGCTGGGCGACGCCCAGACCGACCTGCGCCTGCAGCAACTGCTGGAGCGCCTGCGCGAAGACAAGCTGATCATCGCCTTCGTCGCCGAGTTCTCCCGCGGCAAATCGGAGCTCATCAACGCCGTGTTCTTCTCCGAATACGGCAGCCGCATTCTCCCCTCCAGCGCCGGCCGCACCACCATGTGCCCCACCGAACTGCTGTTCGACGAGGCCAAGCCGCCGGCGATCGAGCTCCTGCCCATCGAGACCCGCGCCACCCACACGGCGGTGAGCGAGTACAAGCGCTTCCCCGAGGAGTGGCGCTCGTTCCCGCTGGACATCGGCTCAGCGGAATCCATGCAGGAGACCCTGCGCCGGGTGGGCGAGCAGCGGCGCGTGTCCATCGAGGAGGCGGGCCGACTGGGCTTCGCCATCGACGCGGAAGGCGAGGACGGCCTCAAGCCCGACGCCGACGGCCGGGTGGACATCCCCGCCTGGCGTCACGCCGTCATCAACTTCCCCCATCCGCTGCTGGAGCAGGGCCTGGTCATCCTCGACACCCCGGGCCTGAACGCCATCGGCGCCGAGCCGGAGCTGACCCTGTCGTTGCTGCCCAGCGCCCACGCCGTCCTGTTCATCCTGGGCGCCGACACGGGCGTGACCCAATCCGACCTGGCGGTGTGGCGCGACCACGTGAACGGCTCGCGCACGCGCCAGAAGGGCCGCATCGCCGTGCTCAACAAGATCGACGGGCTGTGGGACGGGCTGCGCAGCGAGCGCGAGATCGACCAGGAGATCGCCGGCCAGGTGACGACCTGCTCGCAGATCCTGGAACTGCCCGCCGACCGCATCTTCCCCGTCTCGGCGCAGAAGGGTCTGGTGGCCAAGATCAACGGCGACGAGGCGCTGCTGCGCCGCAGCCGCCTGCCGGAGCTGGAGCGGGCACTGTCGCGCGAGCTGATCCCCGCCAAGCGGGAGATCGTGTGCGACAACACCGAGGCGGAAGTGGGCGACGTGATCGGCCGCACCCGGCGGCTGCTGGACGCCCGCGTCGGCGGCGTGGAGGAACAACTGCTGGAGCTCAACGACCTGCGCGGCAAGAACGAGGCCGTCATCGAGTACATGATGCGCAAGGTGAAGCAGGAGAAGGACGATTTCGAGAAGGGCCTGCAGCGCTTCTACGCCGTGCGCAGCGTGTTCTCCAACCTCACCAACAGCCTCTTCACCCACCTGGGCTTGGACGCCCTGCGCGACCAGACGCGCCGCACGCGCGAGGCCATGCTCGCCGCGATGTTCTCCAAAGGCATGCGCGACGCCATGACCCGCTACTTCGAGAACATCCGCCTGAACCTGCGCCGCTCCAACGACGAGATCAACGAGATCATCTCCATGATGGAGGCCATGTATGCCCGCTTCAGCACCGAGCACGGCCTCGAGCTGGGCGCACCCGTGGCGTTTTCCCTACTGCGCTACGAGAAGGAAATCGGCCGCCTGGAGCGGGTGTGCAACTCCCAGTTCAACACTTTCCTCAACCTGGTGACCCACGCCCAGCGCAATCTCACCCAGCGCTTCTTCGAGACCATCGCCCTGCAGGTGCGCAAGATCTTCGAGCAGGCCAATCGGGACGTGGACCACTGGCTGCGCGCCATCATGGCGCCGCTGGAGACCCAGGTGCGGGAGTATCAGCTGCAGCTGAAGCGCCGCCTGGAAAGCGTCAAACGCATCCACCAGGCGACCGACACCCTGGAAGAGCGGATCAGGGAACTGACCCACATGCAGGCGGCGCTGGAGGCCCAGCTCGCCGAACTGAACCGGATCGCCGGGGACCTGCACCGCAACTTGCGGGCGGCGGAAGGGCTGTCGGGCCGGGACGCCCTGGCAGCCTGAGACTGATTTTACTGCGTCAGGCGGCCTTGGCCGCGCCCAGTTGCATGAACTTGGCCATGAGTTGATCCTTGGTTTCTTCGTGGTCCGGATTCACGACGATGCAGTCCACCGGACACACCTCCTGGCACTGGGGCTTGTCGAAGTGCCCGACGCATTCGGTGCACTTGTCCGGGTCTATCTCGTAGATCTCGACACCCTGGAAGATGGCGCCGTTGGGGCATTCCGGCTCGCACACGTCGCAGTTGATGCATTCATCGGTAATCATCAAAGCCATACTGCTTCCTTCACTACTTGCCCGGGATACCGGCGCCGATCTTCTGCCGCAGCCGCGCCTGCACCGACGGTTGAACGAACTT
This sequence comes from Uliginosibacterium gangwonense, assembly GCA_020723855.1. Lineage (GTDB taxonomy): Bacteria > Pseudomonadota > Gammaproteobacteria > Burkholderiales > Rhodocyclaceae > DYIB01. The sequence goes on along the minus strand of DYIB01000074.1, from coordinate 11,252 downwards.
GCCTACGTCGCCTCCCAGTACCGCGATTTCGCGCACCATGGTGGCGGAAATGAACATGTACTGCTCGGCGGGCGTCAGGAACACGGTTTCGACATCGGGATAGAGATTGCGGTTCATTCCCGCCATCTGGAATTCGTACTCGAAATCCGACACCGCCCGCAGCCCGCGCAGGATGATGCGCGCATTCTGCTTCTGGAGGAAATCCATCAGCAGGCAGTCGAAGCCATGGACCTCCACGTTGGCATAGCCGACGAGCACCTCGCGCGCCATCCCCACCCTTTCCTCCAGGCTGAAGAAGGGCCGCTTGGAGCGGCTGTCGGCCACGCCCACGATCACCTTCTGGAACAGGTTCGAGGCGCGCCGCACCAGATCCTCATGGCCGCGCGTGATCGGATCGAAGGTTCCCGGATAGACGGCGACATCGTTGCTCATGTTTCCCCCCGCTGCAGCAGTTGATAGAACACCTGGCCGCCGCGTCCGCGCCGAACGGCGGTCCATTCCCCCAGCGTTTCCAGGGGATGTTCGGCTTCAACATAGATGCGGGCGTCCGCGGTCAGTACGCGAGGCAGCCAGGGCTCGATTTTTTCAATCCAGCCCCGATGGTACGGCGGATCGAGAAACAGCAGGTCATAGCGCTGGGCCGCGCGGGGGAGGAATTTTAGCGCATCTGCCCGCACCAGCTCCAGCCGCGGGTCGCCGCCCAGGGCGGCGGCGTTCTCCTTGAGGCGGGCGAAGGCGCGCGCATCGCGCTCGACCAGGGTGACATGGCGGGCGCCCCGGGACGCGGCCTCGAAGCCCAGCACGCCGCTGCCGGCGAACAGGTCGAGGCAGGCAAGCCCCGCCAGATTCTGGCCCAGCCAGTTGAACAGGGTTTCCCGGACGGCGTCCGGCGTGGGCCGCAGGCCCCTGACGCCGTCCACCTGGACCAGGCGGCTGCGCCAGGCCCCGCCGATGATGCGGACGCGCGCCACGGCGGCCGGCTCAGTCGGCCGCCACCGTGACCGTCACCATGTTCTCCGGCCTGACGTGGCGGCGGAAGGCCGCGCGCACATCCTCGGCGCTCACCTTGGCCACGAGCTTGGGGAAGTCGTCGAGATAGGTCAGGGGCAGTTGGTAGAAGCCGATCACGGCCAGGTATTCCAGGATCTTGCGGTTGGAGTCGATGCGCAGGCCGAAGCCGTCGATGAGGTTCTGCTTGGCGGTCGCGAGCTCCGCCGCCGTGGGTCCACGCTCCAGGAAATCCTCCAAGGTCGCCTGGACCACCTGCACCGCCTCGGCCGCCTGCTCGCGCTTGGTCTGCAGCCCCACCTGGAACGGCCCCTCCAGCCTGAGCGGATGGAAATAGCTGTACACGCTGTAGGCATAGCCGCGCTTCTCCCGCACTTCCTTGGTCAGGCGCGACACGAAACCGCCGCCGCCCAATACGTAATTGCCCACCAGCAGGGGGAAGTAGTCCGGGTCGCCGCGGCGCACCGCCGGCAGGCCCAGGGCCACGTGGGCCTGGGCTGCCGGGTGCGGGATACGCACCGTGTCTTTCTCAGGCAGCGTGACCCGCGGCAGGCGGGCGTTGTCGGCGCCCGGCGGCAGGCCGTCGGTCAGGCGCTGCGCCAGCTCCTCGGCCTCGGCGCGCGACAGATCGCCGATAACGGACACCACCGCGCTCTTGGCCCCGTAGTGGCTGCGATAGAACTGCAGCAGATCGTCCCGGGTGATGCGCTGGACGCTGTCCACGGTGGGATTGCGCCCGTAGGGATGTCCGCCGTAGACCGCGGCCCAGAAGCGCTTGGACAGGATGCTGTCGGGGCGGGTGTCGGCCTCGCGGATGCCGGCGATGGTGCGCGCCTTCTCGCGCTCCAGCACCGCTTCGGGGAAGGTCGGCGCCTGCAGCACGGTGCGCATCAGGTCCAGGGCGGCAGCGCGCTCCTTGGGGGAAGAGAGGGTGCGCAGGGAAAAGCCGGCCCGGTCCAGGTCGGTGGCGCCGCCCAGGCGGGCGCCGATATCCACCAGACGTCCGGCGATCTTTTCCTCGTCCAGGTCGCCGGCGCCGGCGCCCATCAGCGCGCGCATGAGACCCGCCACACCGCTCTTGTCGGCCGGATCGTAGGCCGCTCCCGCGGCGAAGTCCACATTGACATCGACGATGGGCAGCGCGCGGCTTTCCACGAAATACACCCGCGCGCCCGAAGGCGCCGTCCAGTGCTGAATGGCCACACCTGCTTGCGCGGCGGCGGCGAAGACCAGCACGATCAGTCCCAGCAGCTTTTTCTTCATGGCTTCGTGTCCGGAAAAATCAATGTCGGGGGGCGGCCGCCGGCGGGCGCGGCGCCGCCTGCTCCAGGGGCTGGGGATCCAGCACCGCGACGGTGAGGTTGTCGTCGGAGAAATATTTGTTGGCCACCGCCCGGACTTCTTCGGCGCTGACCGAGCGGACCTTCTCCAGCATGCGGTCGATGTCGCGCCAGGAGAACCCGACCGCTTCGGCGCGGCCGATCTCCATGGCCTGGGCCATCATGGAATCGCGTTTGTACACCTCGGAGGCGATGATCTGGGTTTTCACCCGCTCCAGTTCCTCGGCGCTCACGCCTTCCTTCTGGATGCGCGCGATTTCCGCGCGCAGTGCCTGTTCCAGCTCGGCGGCGCTGCGCCCCTCCAGGGGCGTGCCGCTCAGGGTAAACAGGGCCTGGCCGCGCACCGTGAAGTCGTAGCCGGCCCCGGCGGAAACCGCGATCCGGGAGCCGCGCACCAGGTTGCGCGCCAGCCGCGCCGCCTCATGGCCGTCCAGTATGCCCGCCAGCATTTCCAGGGCGTAGGGTTCGCGGTCCCTGTCCACGTCCTGCAGTTTGGGTGCCTTCCAGGCCATCACCAGGTAGGGCAGCTTGGCCGGGGCCTTGACCACCACCCGCTTGATGCCGCGCTGGGGCGGCTCCAGATACAGCTTCGCCTGCGGCACGGCGCGGCGTTTCACCTTGCCGTAATATCTCTCGGCCAGGCGGAACACCTCGTCCTTGTCTACGTCGCCCACCACCACCACGTAGGCGTTGTTGGGTGTGTACCAGCGCCGGTACCAGGCGCGCGCGTCGTCCGCGGTCATGTTCATCAGGTCCTGCATCCAGCCGATGATGGGACGGCGGTAGGGATGGGCCTGGTAGGCGGTGGCCATGAGGGTCTCGTGCACCAGCCCTTCCGGGCGGTCCTCGGTGCGCAGCCGGCGCTCCTCCATCACCACCTTGATCTCCTTGGCGAAATCGTCGCGCCGGATGACCAGGTTGGCCATGCGGTCGGCCTCCAGCATCATCATCTCGCCCAGGCGGTTCCTGGGCACCTGCTGGAAATAGGCCGTGTAGTCCAGGCTGGTGAAGGCGTTGTCGCGCCCGCCGGCATCGGCCACGCGCTTGTTGAATTCGCCCGGCCCCACCTTTCGGGTACCCTTGAACATCATGTGTTCCAGCACGTGGGCCACGCCCGAAGTGCCATCCACTTCGTCCATGGCGCCGATGCGGTACCACACCATATGAACTACCGTGGGGGCCCGGTGGTCTTCCTGTACGATGACCTTGAGGCCGTTGGACAGCGTCTTCTCGTAAGTCTGGCCGGCCGCCCGGGCCAGGCAGGAGGCCAGGGCGAACACGAGGGCGAACAGAAAGCGTTTGGATAGCCTTGTCATGATTGGGTCGTGCGGCATCTGTTAGAATTGGCGGCGCTGCATCTTAGCGATTTTCCGGTCTTGATGCAGCCGACCTAGAGACATCACCTCCCATGTTTGGTTTCCTGAAGAAGTCCCAGAAGGGCGAACCGGCCCAGGCTCCCGAGCCCGCCGCCCCGGCGCCCGAAGCCGCCCCGGCCAAGCTGTCCTGGAAGGACCGGCTGAAGCAGGGCCTGTCCCGCACCCGGGCCCAGATCGGCGGCTCCCTCACCGGGCTGTTCCGCCGCGGCAAGATCGGCGACGAGCTGCTGGAGGAGCTGGAGACGACGCTCCTCATGGCCGACGTCGGTGTCGAGGCGACCCAGTATCTCCTCGACGAGCTGAAGGCGCGTGTCAAGCGCGACAAGCCGGAGACGGCCGAACAGTTGCAGCAGGCCCTGGCCGATGCCCTCTACACCCTGCTGGCGCCCCTGGAGCGGCCCCTCGACGTATCGACCCACAAGCCTTTCATCATCATGATCGCCGGGGTGAACGGCTCGGGCAAGACCACCTCCATCGGCAAGCTGGCCAAGTTCTTCCAGGCCCAGGGCAAGTCGGTGCTGCTGGCGGCGGGCGACACCTTCCGCGCGGCGGCGCGCGAGCAGCTCGCCGCCTGGGGCGAGCGCAACAACGTGA
>DYIB01000074.1:0-6924 GCA_020723855.1 Uliginosibacterium gangwonense | reverse complement strand
AGGAAGGCGGCGATGCCGCGGCGGTGATCTTCGACGCAGTGAATGCCGCCAGGGCGCGCGGCATCGACATCGTGCTGGCCGACACGGCCGGGCGGCTGCCCACGCAACTGCACCTGATGGAAGAAATCGCCAAGGTGAGGCGCGTCATCGCCAAGGCGGACCCGAGCGCGCCCCACGAGGTGATGCTGGTGCTGGATGCCAACATCGGCCAGAACGCCCTGGCCCAGGTGAAGGCCTTCGACGCCGCCATCAAGCTCACCGGCCTCATCGTCACCAAGCTGGACGGCACCGCCAAGGGCGGGGTGATCGCCGCCATCGCCCGCACCCAGCCCGTCCCGCTGCGCTTCATCGGCGTGGGCGAAGGCATCGACGACCTGCAGCCGTTTTCCGCGCGCGACTTCGTGGACGCCCTGTTCGAGCCTGTCCCCGGGAAGCAGTGAGCGCGCTCCGCTTCGACCAGGTCGCCAAGCGCTATCCCGGCGGCATCGAGGCCGTGAGCGGCGTGAGCTTCGAGGTAGGCAAGGGCGAGATGGTGGTGCTGTCGGGCCACTCGGGTGCCGGCAAGAGCACCCTGCTGCGCATGATCCCCGCCATCGAGCGCCCCACCGAGGGCCGGGTGGTGGTCAATGGCCAGGACGTGGGCAAGCTCAAGCGCTCCGGGGTGGCCATCCTGCGCCGCAATCTGGGTGTCATCTTCCAGGACCGCAAGCTGCTGTTCGACCGCACCGTGTTCGACAACGTCATGCTGCCCCTGGCCATCGCCGGCTTCGCACCCAGGGAGGCGGCGCGCCGGGTACGCGCCGCCCTGGACAAGGTGGGCCTGCTGGAACGCGAGAAGGCCTATCCCATTGCACTCTCGGGCGGCGAGCAGCAGCGCCTGGCCATCGCCCGCGCCGTGGTGAACCGGCCGTCGCTGCTCATCGCCGACGAGCCCACCGCCCACCTGGACCCGGCCTATGCCCATGACATTGCCCAGATGTTCCGCTCCTTCAACGGGGTGGGCGTCACGGTGATCGTGGCCACGCCCGACGAGGCCTTGTTCGCTCCCTACGGCGCCCGGCGCATCGTGCTGGACCACGGGCGCCTGGTGACCGAGGAGGCCGTGCCGTGACCATTGGCAACTGGCTGCGCCAGCATGGCAAGGCCTGCGGCGCGGCGGCGCGGCGCATCGCCGGCCAGCCGGTGAACACCCTGCTGTCGGCCCTGGTGGTGGGCATCGCCCTGGCCCTGCCGGCGGGCGGGGAGATGCTGCTGGTGAATTTCCTGCGCCTGGCCCAGAACGTTTCCGCCACGCCCCAGTTGTCGATCTTTCTCACTCTCGACGCAAACAAGAAAGATTCCCAGGAGATCGACGCGCGCCTGAAGAGACACGTGCTGGTGCGCGACTATCGCTATGTGCCGCGCGAGGAGGCGCGCAGCCGCCTGAAGCAGACCGAGGGGCTGGCGGAAGTGATCGACAGCCTACCGCGCAATCCCTTTCCCGATGCCTTCGTGGTGACACCCAAGGGCGAGTCGCCCGAGCAGTTGGAGAACCTGAAGCTGGAATTCGCCAACTACCCCAAGGTGGAGCACGTACAGCTCGACTCCCTGTGGGTGAAGCGCCTGGATGCCCTGCTGCGCCTGGGCCAGATGCTGGTGACCGGGCTCGCCGTGCTGCTGGGCGTGGCCCTGGTCGCCGTCACCTTCAACACCATCCGCCTGCAGATCCTCACCCAGCGGGCCGAGGTCGAGGTGAGCCGCCTGCTGGGGGCGAGCGACGCCTTCATCCGCCGCCCCTTCTTCTATTTCGGGGCGCTACAAGGCCTGCTGGGCGGCGTGGTGGCCTGGGTCCTGGTGCTCGCGGCCGCCTACGCCCTCGCCCGCCCGGTGTCTCGGCTCGCCTCCCTCTACAGCTTCAACTTCGCCCTGCGCCCCCTGCCGCTCGCCGAATCCCTGTTCCTCATCGCCTTCGCCGTCTTCCTGGGCTGGCTTGGCGCCTGGCTATCGGTCAGCCGTCACCTGCGCGACATCGAACCACGCTAGCAATTTTGCTAATTATTTTTTCTGCGGTGCAAAAAGGCGGCGCGCCTTCCGGCGCCGGGACCCCGAGGCGGCGGCAAAGCTCACGCGGACCCATGTGCTCGACGCGGGCGCGTCACTGGTGCATCACCTGAAACAGGACCGTCAACCAGGAGGAGATCGATGAAACCCAAAGCTCTGATCGTCGGCGCCATAAGCGCCGCCTTCGCCCTGTCCTTCGACGCCAAGGGCGACAACAAGGCGCCCGGCTTCGTCGTCTATGCTTGGAAGGGCGGCGCTTACGATTACGCCGGGAAGTAGGCACGCCTGAAGCGGAGCGCGGCCTGCGCCCCTGAACGAACCGGCCGCCCGGTCCGGCTTCCCAACAAGGACAGCCGAGCCGCCGCGGCGGCCACACGACCCACGGGTGACCACCATGCTCGATAGCCATTCGGACCTGCGCGCGCGGATTCGCGCCCTCCATCGCATCGACGAGAGTCTCGCCGTCGATCGGCTCATTCCCCTCGCCAGCTTCGCCGCCGACGCCAAGGCGCGCATCGCCGCCCGGGCGCGCGAGCTGGTCGCCTCCATCCGCGCCGCCCAGGGGCGCCGCGGCGGCATCGACGCCTTCATGCACGAATACGACCTGTCCTCGCGCGAGGGCGTGGTCCTCATGTGCCTGGCGGAAGCCCTGCTGCGCATCCCCGACGCCGACACCGTGGACCGCCTGATCCGGGACAAGATCGGCTCCACCGACTGGGCCCACCACGTGCCCCGCTCCGACAGCCTGTTCGTCAACGCCTCCACCTGGGCGCTGATGCTCACCGGGCGCATCGTCAATCTGGAGACCGAGGACCGCAACCTCACCGGCATCCTCAAGCGCCTGGTGGCGCGCGCCGGCGAGCCCATGATCCGCCAGGCGGTGCTGGCGGCCATGCGCATACTGGGCAGGCAGTTCGTCATGGGGCGCGACATCGACGAGGCCCTGGAGCGCGCGCGCGGCGCCGAGAAACAGGGCTATCGCCATTCCTACGACATGCTGGGCGAGGCCGCCCGCACCATGGCCGACGCGCGCCGCTACTTCGCCGCCTACGAGCAGGCCATCGCCGCCATCGGCCGCGAGGCGGGCGGGCGCCCCATTGCCGATGCGCCCGGCATCTCGGTGAAGCTCTCGGCCCTGCACCCGCGCTACGAGTTCGCCAAGCGCGCGCGGGTGATGGGCGAACTGCTGCCGGCGGCGAAGGCGCTGGCGCTGCAGGCCAAGGGCCAGGGCATCGGCTTCACCATCGACGCCGAGGAGGCCGACCGCCTGGAGCTGTCCCTGGACGTCGTCGAGGCCCTGGCGCTGGACCCCGATCTGGCCGGCTGGCAGGGCCTGGGCCTGGCGGTGCAGGCCTACCAGAAGCGCGCCCCGGCGCTGATCGACTGGCTGGCCGACCTGGCGCGGCGCGCCAACCGCCGCCTCCTGGTGCGCCTGGTGAAGGGTGCTTACTGGGACGCGGAGATCAAGCTGGCCCAGGAGCGCGGCCTGGAAGGCTTCCCGGTGTTTACGCGCAAGGTCAACACCGACGTCTCCTATCTCGCCTGCGCGCGCAAGCTGCTGGCCGACCCGGTGGCCTTCTATGCCCAGTTCGCCACCCACAACGCCCATACCCTGGCCGCCGTCATGGAGCTGGCGGGCAGCCGCACCGACTACGAATTCCAGCGCCTGCACGGCATGGGCGAAGAGCTGTACGAGCAAATCGTCGGCGCCGACAAGTACAACCGCCCCTGCCGTGTCTATGCCCCCGTGGGCGGCCACGAAGACCTGCTCGCCTATCTGGTGCGGCGCCTGCTGGAAAACGGCGCCAACAGCTCCTTCGTAAACCGCATCGTGGACGCCCACACGCCCATCGAGGCGCTCATCGCGGACCCGGTGGATACGGTGAAGATGCTGGCATCGAAACCCCATCCGCGCATCGCCCTGCCGGCGGACATCTACGGCGGCGAGCGGCGCAACAGCCGCGGCCTGGACTTGTGGGACGGCCCGACGGTGGACCGGCTGTACGCGGCGCTGGCGGCCTGCCGCGGCGAGAGCCACCGCGCCACGCCCATCGTCGGCGGCCGGCGCGTGAACGGCCCGGCCCAGGCGGTCACCTCCCCGGCCCATCGCTCCGAGCGGGTGGGTGAAGTAGTGACGGCCGACGAGGCGTGCATCGCCGAGGCCGTGGCCCGGGCGCAGGCCGCCTTTGCCGCCTGGGACAAGACCCCCGCCGCCGAGCGCGCCGCCTGCCTGGAGCGCGCCGCGGACCTCATGGAGAGCCGCATGCCGGAGCTCATGGCCCTGATCGTGCGCGAAGGCGGCCGCACCTGGCCCGACGCCCTGTCGGAAGTGCGCGAGGCGGTGGACTTCTGCCGCTACTACGCCGCCCGCGCCCGCGCCGACTTTGCCGCGCCCAAGCTCCTGCCCGGCCCCGTGGGCGAACGCAACGAGCTGTGGCTGCACGGACGCGGCGTGTTCGCCTGCATCAGCCCGTGGAACTTCCCCCTGGCCATCTTCACCGGCCAGGTCGCCGCGGCGCTCGCCGCCGGCAACACGGTGGTGGCCAAGCCCGCCGAGCAGACGCCGCTGATCGCCGACGCGGCGGTGCGCCTGCTCCATGAAGCCGGCATACCAACGGACGTCCTGCACCTGCTGCCGGGCGACGGCAGAGTGGGCGCTGCCATCATCGGCCAGCCCCGGATCGCCGGCGTGGCGTTCACCGGCTCGACGGAGACGGCGCGCCTCATCGCCCGGTCGCTGGCGGGACGCGACGGCCCCATCGTGCCCCTGATCGCCGAGACGGGCGGCCAGAACGCCCTCATCGCCGACAGCTCGGCCCTGCCGGAACAGGTGGTGCGCGACGTGCTGACCTCCGCCTTCAACAGCGCCGGCCAGCGCTGCTCGGCCCTGCGCGTGCTGTTCGTGCAGGCGGACATCGCCGACAAGCTGATCGCCATGCTCAAGGGCGCCATGATGGAGCTGGCCGTGGGCGATCCGGCGCAGTTGTCCACCGACGTGGGCCCGGTGATCGACGCGGAGGCGCGCGCCGGCCTGGAGGCCCATGTGCGCAAGCTGGAGAGCATCGGCCGCCTCATCCACCGCTGCGACTTGCCCGCCCAGTGCGCCGGCGGGACCTTCTTCCCGCCCCAGGCCTGGGAGATCGACAGCCTCGCGCAGCTCACGCGCGAGGTGTTCGGCCCCATCCTGCATGTGATCCGCTGGCAGTCCCAGGACCTGGACCAGGTGCTGGCCGCCATCGACGCCACCGGCTACGGCCTCACCCTGGGCATCCACAGCCGCATCGACGAAACGGTGGAGCGCATCGCCAGGACCCTGCGCGTGGGCAACACCTACGTGAACCGCAACATGATCGGCGCCGTGGTGGGCGTCCAGCCCTTCGGCGGCGAGCGCCTGTCGGGCACCGGGCCGAAGGCGGGCGGCCCCCACTACCTGCTGCGCTTCGCCAGCGAGCGCACCCTGACCATCGACACCACCGCAGCGGGCGGCAATGCCACTCTCATGTCCATCGAGTGAGGAGCGAGGGACATAGCCTACGCACCACAACAACTGATCAACGGCCTCACGCTGGGCGCCGTCTATGGGCTCATCGCCATCGGCTACACCATGGTGTACGGCATCATCGGCATGATCAACTTCACCCACGGCGACATCTACATGGTGAGCGCCTTCATCGCCGTGACCGTGCCTTCGCTGGCGGTGGCCACCCTGCGCTTAGGGATTGCCGCCGCCATCGTCACGCCCATCGCCTGGATGCGCACGCGCGACGCCCTGGTGCAAATATCGCCGCGCCAGATGCTCGCCGCCGCGGCCGCCGGCTTCTTCCTGGCCCTGCATTTCGCCACCTGGATCTCGTCCCTGCAATATACCTCGGTGGCGAGCAGCACCGCCCTGGTGACCACCACCCCCCTGTGGATCGGCCTCGCGTCGGTCGTCTTGTTCCGCGAGCGCCTCCAGCCGGCGACGGGGGCAGGCATCGTCCTCACCCTGGCCGGCAGCTTCGCCATTTTCCTGAGCGACAGCCGCAGCGCCGCCCCCGGCGCCCGGCCCCTGCTGGGCAACGCCCTGGCGCTGATCGGTGCCCTGTGCTTCTCCGCCTACCTGCTCATCGGCCGCCGCGTGCGCGCGGGACTGCCGCTCACCGCCTACATCTGGCTCGCCTACGGCGGCGCCGCCCTGTTCCTGCTGCTCGCCTCCTTCATCGGCGGCACGCCCCTGGCCGGCCATACCGGGCTCGCCTACCTGGTGCTGCTGGGCCTGGCCCTCGGCCCGCAACTGCTGGGCCACACCGCCTACAACTGGTCCCTGCGCCACGTTTCCGCCACCTTCGTCGCCGTGGCGGCCCTGGGCGAGCCGGTGGGCGGGGCGGTGCTGGCGTTCTTCCTGTTCGGCGAGAAGTTCGCGCCGTTGCAATTGCTGGGATTCGGGTTGCTGCTGGTGGGGATTTATCTGGCGGCGCGGGCTGAGAAGTAGTCTCGGTCAACGGCGCAGGCCGGGCTGAAGCCTTACATCGGCTCGGCCCTGCTGCGCCGCAAGCGCCTGCTCATCTCCCACTACGTGCGCGCCCGCGACGAGGCGGTCGAACGCGAGATCTCGCCCCAGCGCCTGGTGCACTACCGGGACAACTGGTACCTGGACGCCTGGTGCCACCTGCGCAACGACTTGCGCAGCTTCGCCGTGGACGCCATCCGCCGCGCCGAGATCCTGGAGCAGCCCGCCAAGAACGTGTCGGAGAAGACCCTGGACGACGTGCTGGGCGCCGGCTATGGCATCTTCTCCGGCCAGCGTGTGAGCTGAGCCAGGCTGCGCTTCACGCCGGAGCGGGCGCGCTGGGGAGATATAGTCAAAACTGGTGTATGACTAGATCCTGATAGAGGGGCTTGATG
>DYIB01000073.1 GCA_020723855.1 Uliginosibacterium gangwonense | reverse complement strand
CCTTGACCGAGCCCAGACCGACCTCCCCGAGCAGTTTGACGCCGGCGTCCGCCAGGTCCTTGAAATCCTGTTCGACCATGCCCTTCTCGATCACCGGCGCGCCGGCGAGGACCTTGACACCGCCGGGGCGGAAATTGTCGAAGGCGCGCTGCGCCGTGATGGCCAGCGCCTTGAGGCCGACGATGTCCTTCGGCCGTCCCGGCAGGTGCACCTCACCGGCGGAGATCATGGTGGTCACGCCGCCATGAAGGGTGGAGTCGATCCATCCGAGCTGGTTCTGGCGCGGCGTCCAGTCGCCGAAGACGGGGTGCACGTGGCTGTCGATCAGGCCCGGGCACAGGCAGGTCTTGCGGGCGTCGATCAGCACGTCGGGCCGGGAGACGTCGCAGTCGGCTTCCTTGCCCACCGCCATGATGACGCCGTCCTGGACGACGACGGTATCGGCGTCCAGGACGGGCCGGTCGATGTCTCCCGACAGCAGGAGACCGATGTTCTTGATGACGACTTTGCCAGACTTTGCTTCTGCAACCGCGTGTGCCATAACGTGTCCTTCAAATCACTAAGCTTCGGTGGTCAAACGATCCTGGATGTCCTGGGGGAGCGAGGGACCCAGCGTCGCCGGCTCCCGGGGAGAGACGGTGCGCAGCACGGCGTCCTTGACGAAGGACTCCCAGTGGGCAAACGCGGCAGGGTCTTCCAGGTTCTCGCCCAGGAAGGCGGACAGGGTGAACCGGTTGGACTGGTAGAAGTAGCCCATCGCCGCGATCATCAGATAGACGTCCCGCGCCGCCACGTCGTCGCGGAACAGCCCCTTGGCGACGCCGCTGCGCAGCACTTGGCCGATGGCGTCGATGGCCGGCGACGAGTACTCCCGTGCCCGCAGCGACTTGCTGATGTGCTTGCCCCGGTGCAGGTTCTCGCTGTTGAGCAGGGTGACGAACTCGGGGTTGTCCCGGTAGTAGGTCAGCACGAAGCTGACCAGTGTCATGAGGGATTCGACCGGATGCTCCACGTCCAGCCGCAGGGCGGACTCCGCCTCGTTGAAGCGGCGGTAGATCTCCTCCAGCGCCGCCACGAACAGCCCCTCCTTGCTGCCGAAGTAATAATAGATCATGCGGTCGTAGGACTTGGCCGCCTTCGAGATCTTCTCGACGCTGCCGCCGCCCAGGCCGTACCGGGAGAAAACCTTGATCGCCGCGCGCAACAGGCTGTCGCGGGTTGCCTGGGCGGCCGGTTCGCGCACGCCGGGCTTGCGGCCCGGCTTCGCGCCGAACGCGGTGCTGCGGGTTGTGGTGCGGGTTGACCTCACCGGTGCCTCCTTGTCAGTGCGCAACGGGTACGCCCGATTATGCCCCGTTCCGATGGGGCCTGCAGGCCATGGGAACTCACTGGTCGACGAAGGCGCGTTCGATGACGAAGGTGCCCGGCGTCGACGTGTTGCCTTCCTTGAAGCCGCGGCCCTCCAGCATTTGCTTGAGGTCGCGCAGCATCGCCGGGCTGCCGCAGATCATGGCCCGGTCGTGCGCAGGATCGAGGTCAGGCAGGCCGAGATCGTCAAACAGCCTGCCGCTGTCGATCAGGTCTGGAATGCGGCCCATGTTGCGGTATTCCTCGCGCGTGTCCGTGGGATAGTAGTGCAGCTGGCTGGACACCAGGTCGCCCAGGAATTCGTGGGTAGGCAGGTGCTCGACCAGCAGGTCGTGGTAGGCCAGTTCGTCCACCGTGCGCACCCCATGCACCAGAACGATCTGCTCGAACTTCTCGTAGGTGGCCGGATCGCGCACGATGCTCATGAACGGGGCAAGGCCGGTCCCCGTGGCGAACATGTACAGGCGCCTGCCCGGCAACAGGTAGTCCACCACCAGGGTGCCGGTGGGTCTGCGCCCCACGATGATGCTGTCGCCCGGTCTGATATGCTGGAGCCGCGAGGTGAGCGGGCCGCCTTCCACTTTGATGCTGAGGAACTCCAGATGATCCTCGTAATTGGCGCTGGCGATGCTGTAGGCGCGCAGCAGCGGCTTGCCGTCCACCTGCAGGCCGATCATGGTGAAGTGCCCGTTGCTGAACCGGAACCCGCGATCGCGCGTGGTCGTGAAGCTGAACAGGCGATCGGTCCAGTGATGGACGCTCAGGACCCGCTCCTCTCCCAGTGTGCTCATGGCTGGTGATGGGATGGCGCTCTGGAACCGTCAGAGATCGATGCCCGCCAGCTTGTTCTTTTCGTTCTTCCAGCGCTCGGCATCCGGCAGCGGATCCTTCTTCTCCTCGATGACCGGCCACTCCCGCGCCAGTTTCGCGTTCAGCTCGACGAAGTGGGCGAATTGGGGCGGCAGGTCCGGCTCGGCGTAAATGGCGCCGACCGGGCATTCCGGAATGCACACGGCGCAATCGATGCACTCGTCCGGGTCGATCACCAGGAACTGGGGTCCCTCGTGGAAGCACTGCACCGGGCAGACGTCCACGCAGTCGGTGTACTTGCACCGGATGCAGGCGTCGGTCACTACGTGGGTCATCGGGGTCTCCTTTCAAACCGGGGGAGAGGCTGCCATATATTGAATGGAGCACTCCCTACATAAATGGTAAGTGAATGCTACATGAACGCGATATTGGAAGCAAGAGGGTCATGAAAAATAGTGTTTGCAATCGCGAGAAAACTACGGTAAATTTAGTTCATGTAGTATTCCCTACATTTATATGTAGCATGCGCTACATATAAATGGCCGCCTGCGGAGTGGCGCGGCGGCCGGGGGAGCGAACAACGAGGGTAGATGCAATGACTGAACACACCAAGACGGACGGCATGCCGGAGCTGGACGTGCCGGCGGTTCCCCAGGTGCTGGAGCGGGCGCGCCCGCGCAGCGAGCGCATGGCGGCCGACAAGATCGAATGCAACGCCTGTCCGGTGCTGTGCCAGATCAGCGTCGGGCGCACCGGCGCCTGTGATCGCTATGCCAACCGGGACGGCGTCCTGGTGCGGGGCGACCCGGTGTACCTGTTGCGGCGCACGCTTGCCGCCGAAGACGGCCGCGTCGTTCCCTTCGTGGGGCGGCCGGCGGCCGCCGGGGAGTCCGAGGCCGCTGCCGGCGCCGACTGGGACGGCGACCTGCTGCACGCCAACGAGGTCTTCGTCACCGGCGTGGGCGCCTCCACCACCTATCCCGACTACAAGCCGGCGCCGTTCATCGTCCGCTCCGAGGCGGACGGGGTGGACATGGTCACGGTGGTGACCGAGGGCATCTTCAGCTACTGCAGCTTCAAGGTGAAGATCGACACCGACCGCTACCTCGGGCCGGAGCAGGCCAACGTGCGCTGCAAGGGCGAGGTGGTGGGCCACGTGACCACGGCCGAGTACGGTTCCCAGATGCTGTCCCTGGGCGGCGTGCACCACCTCACCGGCGGCAGCAAGAAGGAGGGGCGCGTGACCTGCGAGATGATGCAGGCGCTGGGCAACAAGCAGGCGGTGGAGCTGACCATCGACGGCGGTTCCCAACTGGTGATCCAGGCCGGCCGTGCGCCCATCGTCAACGGCGTCGAGGAACAGCGCATGCGCGTGGGCTGCGGCTCGGCCACGGTCGGCATCTTCGCCAAGCAGTTCTACGGCCTGGCGGACGAGGTGGTGGTGGTGGATGACCACATCACCGGGGTGCTCACGGAGCACCAGGCGGGCCGCTGCCTCGACATGCGCCGCTCGGGCATCAAGATGCGCGGCCGCAAGTCCACGCCGGGCCGCTATTTCCAGGTGGCCAACCCGGGCACCGGCTGGGGCGGCACGGATATCGCCGATCCCCTGTCCATCGTCGATGGCTGGGACGCGGAGCTGGCCTGGCCCGGCCTGCGCCTGCTGATGACCTCCACCACCGGGGAACACGCCTCCTACTACGTGCTGGACGAGTCGCTTACGCCGCGCGAGCAGGAGATGCCGGCGGCGCTGCGGGCGATCGTCGAGCGCATCGGCGAGAACTGCGAACCGTCCCTCACCACCGTGCTCTTCCTTGGTGGCGCGGGCGGCAGCCTGCGCGCCGGCGTGACGGAGAACCCGGTGAGGCTTACGCGCTCCATCAAGGATGCCCTGGTCAATGTCACCTGCGGTGGCGCGCCTGCCTACGTGTGGCCGGGCGGCGGCATCACGGTGATGGTGGACGTCATGCGCATGCCCGACAACAGCTTCGGCACCGTGCCCACGCCCGCCATCGTCGCGCCCATCGAGTTCAGCATGCGCCTGGAGGACTTTCGCGCCCTGGGCGGGCACATGGACTACGTGCGGCCCCTGGAGGAGGTGCTGCGCCGGGGCGCCTGGCACAACGAGGGCGCGCCGAGCGCACGCCGCTGGCTGCCCCTGGGCGCCGCCAACCCCTGGCCCCTGGGCCGCGCGCCCCTGCTGGGCTGACGCTCCCATGCCCGCGCAACGCGCACCCTTGAGCGGCGGCCGCTGGCATTTCCAGCACGGCCCCATGGACATCGTCATCGGCGCCGAGGGGCGGCCGGAGGCGGTGGCGGCGGCCCACGAGGCGGCGTGGCGGCGCTTCGAGCCGCTGCTGGATGAACTGGTGGCCGAGCTGCCGGCGCTGCGCCTGCCGGTGAGCGGCCCATGCCCGCTGCGAGGCGCGGTGGCGCGGCGCATGTGGTACGCCTGTCAGCCTCACAGTGGGGTCTTCATCACGCCCATGGCGGCGGTGGCCGGCGCCGTGGCCCAGGAGCTGATCGCCAGCTACGAGCGGCCCGGCATCGAGCGCGCCTGGGTGAACAACGGCGGCGACATCGCCCTGCATCTGACGCCGGGGCAGGCGGTGCGCGTGGGCCTGTACGCCGACCTGCGGCGCCTGGATGCGCGCGAGCTGCGGCGCGGTCTCACCACCGACGAGCAGTTCGACATCTCCTGCGACATGCCCGTGCGCGGGGTGGCGACCAGCGGCTGGCGCGGCCGCAGCTTCTCCCTGGGTATCGCCGACAGCGTGACCGTGCTCGCCCGCACCGCCGCCGAGGCCGACGCCGCGGCGACCATGATCGCCAACGAAGTCAACGTGGGCCACCCGGGCATCGTGCGCCGCCCGGCGTGCCAGCTCAAGGACGACAGCGACCTGGGCGACATGCTGGTCACCGTCCACGTGCCGCGGCTGGAACCGCAGGCAGTCGAGGAAGCGCTGCAGACGGGACTGGCACGGGCCCACGAGCTGCGCGAGGCGGGGCTGATCTGGTTCTGCCTGCTGGTATGCCAGGGACGGGTGGCACACACGGGGGAACTGGGACCGGCGCTGGACATCGACGGCGCAGGGGATTTGTCCCTGCCAATTTGCCGACAAGAACACCTTAGCGAAAGAAGACACCCATGATCGAAGTTCGCCGCATCTTCACCCAGGTGGAGGACATCTACCACGAGTTCGGCCCCGTGGCCGACACGCCATTGCGCCGTGGCGCCATTGCCGCGGTGCTGACCAACCCCTACGCCGGACGCTACGAGCCGGACATCCTGCCCATGATGGAAGCCCTGAACCCGGTGGGCCTGGAGATGGCGCGGCAACTGCTGGCGGCCATGGGCATGCCGGTCGAGCGCATCGAGGGCTACGGCAAAGGCGCCATCGTCGGGGCCGCCGGTGAGCTGGAGCATGGCGCCCTGTGGCACGTGCCCGGCGGCTATGCCATGCGCGAACTGCTGGGCTGGAAGGGCAGCGCCGCCGCCTATGCCCAGGGCCGGGCCGAGGAAAAGACAGGGCAGCCGGGCAACGCCCTGGCGATCGTGCCCTCGACCAAGAAGGTGGGTGGGCCAGGCTCGACCCTCGACGTGCCCCTGACCCACATCAACGCCGCTTACGTGCGCAGCCACTTCGACGCCATCGAAGTGTGCGTGCCCGGCGCGCCGGCCGCCGGCGAGCTGGTCTTCATCCTGGCCATGAGCACCGGGCCGCGCATCCATGCCCGCGTCGGCGGCCTGAAGGCCAATGAGATTGCCAAGTGGGATGGGCTGCGCTGAGTCCCTTCCCCAGCGACATCCCTACAGGAGAAGCACCATGCCTGCAAAAATCCGCAAGCTCGTCGTCCAGGTGGACGAGACGCGCATCGAAATGAATCAGCCCGTCACCCCCCCGACCCGGCGCGCGGTGGCAATGGCCGTGATAGAAAACCCCTGCGCCGGCCGCTACGTGGAGAATCTCGACGAGCTGATCGCCATCGGTGAGGAGCTGGGCGGCCTGCTCGGCCGGAAATGCGTCCAGGCGCTGAACATCACACCCGGCCAGGCCCACAGCTACGGCAAGGCCGCCATCGTCGGCGAGGCCGGCGAGCTGGAGCATGCCGCTGCGATTCTCCATCCCAAGCTCGGCGCCACCTTGCGCGCCGCCGTGGAGAAGGGTGCCGCCCTGGTGCCCTCGGCCAAGAAGCGCGGCGGACTGGGCACGACGATCGACGTGCCCCTGGGCCACAAGGACGCCGCCTACGTGCGCAGCCATTTCGACGCCATCGAGGCGCGGGTAGCCGATGCACCCCGTCCCAACGAGATCGTCGTGGCCGTCGCCGTCACCGACAGCGGCCGTCCGCTGGCGCGCATCGGCGGCTTGCAGGTTGGCGAGATCAAGGGCGAGGACGGCTTGCGCTGAGCCTCGGAAAGATTTTTTTCGCACCAAACCAGGAGACTTGTGATCATGATGGGACGAACAACACTTGCTGCAGCCGTGATAACCACCTGTGTCGCAGCGATGCCGGCCGCGGGCTATGCACAGAACGTGATCAAGATCGGCGAGGTGAACAGCTACAAGGCGCAGCCGGCCTTCCTCGAGCCGTACAAGAAGGGGATGGAGCTGGCCCTGGACGAGATCAACGCCGCCGGCGGCGTGAATGGCAAGAAGCTGGAGCTGATCACGCGCGACGACAACGCCAACCCGGGCGACGCGGTGCGCGTCGCCGAGGAACTGGTGTCCCGGGAAAAAGTGGACGTGCTCACCGGCACGTTCCTGTCCCACATCGGGCTGGCGCTGACGGACTTCGCCAGGCAGAAGAAATTCTTCTTCCTCGCCGCGGAGCCGCTCACCGACAAGATCGTGTGGGACAACGGCAACCGCTACACTTTCCGCCTGCGCCCCTCCACCTACATGCAGGTGGCGATGCTGGTGCCCGAAGCCGCGGCCCTGAAGAAGAAGCGCTGGGCCCTGGTGTATCCCAACTACGAATACGGCCAGTCGGCGGTGGCCACTTTCAAGAAGCTGCTCAAGGCGGCGCAGCCCGACGTGGAGTTCGTGACCGAGCAGGCACCGCCCCTGGGCAAGGTGGACGCGGGCAGCGTGGTCCAGGCCCTGGCCGACGCCAGGCCCGATGCCATCTTCAACGTGCTGTTCGGCGCCGACCTGCTGAAGTTCGTGCGCGAGGGCAACACGCGCGGCCTGTTCCAGGGGCGCGAAGTGGTGAGCCTGTTGACCGGCGAACCGGAATACATGGACCCGCTGAAGGACGAAGCGCCCAACGGCTGGATCGTCACCGGCTACCCGTGGTATGGCATCCAGACCCCCGAGCACAAGGCCTTTGTGACGGCCTACCAGGCCAAGTTCAAGGACTATCCGCGCCTCGGCTCGGTGGTCGGCTACAGCGCCATCAAGTCCCTGGCCGAGGGCATCAAGAAGGCCAAGTCCACCGACACCGAGAAGCTGGTGGCGGCGTTCAAGGGCCTGCAAGTGGATACCCCCTTCGGCAAGATCACTTACCGCGCCGAGGATCACCAATCGACCATGGGCGCCTACGTCGGCCGTACCAAGAATGAAGACGGCAAGGGGGTGATGGTGAATTACCGCTATCTCGACGGCGCCAAGTTTCTGCCTGCCGCAGCGGAAGTGAAGAAGTTGCGGCCCGCCGACTGACGGCTCAGCCGTAAGGCGGTGGAAGCGGCCGGTGCACGGACACCGTCCGCTTCCGGCGCGCGGCCGGTGCGGGCAGCGCCGGCGCGCTCCATGGTTGCGAAACCCGACACGGGGTAATCGTTCAATGAGTTTCTCAAGCTTTATCGTTCAGGTGCTCAACGGCCTGGCCGGCGCTTCGTCGCTGTTCCTCGTAGCCGCGGGGCTGTCGCTGATTTTCGGCGTCACGCGCATCGTCAACTTTGCGCACGGCTCCTTGTACATGCTGGGCATCTACGTTGCGTACTCTCTGACGGAGAGTGTCGGCGGCGGCCTGGGTTTCTGGCCGGCGGTGCTGCTGTCGGCCATCGCGGTAGGCGTGCTCGGCGCCGTGGTCGAGGTGTTGCTGCTGCGGCGCATCTATCACGCTCCGGAGCTGTTCCAGCTCCTGGCGACGTTCGCGCTGGTGCTGGTAATCAAGGACGCGGCGCTGTGGATCTGGGGGCCCGAGGAACTGCTCGGCCCCCGGGCGCCCGGCTTGGCCGGCTCGGTGTCGATCCTGGGACGCCAGTTTCCCTCCTACGATCTGTTTCTCATCGTCGTGGGGCCGGTCGTGCTCGGCTCGCTCTGGCTGCTGCTGACGCGCACGCGCTGGGGCACCCTGGTGCGCGCCGCCACCCAGGACCGGGAGATGGTCGGCGCCCTGGGCGTCAACCAGGCCTGGCTGTTTACCGCCGTGTTCGCCCTGGGCGCCCTGCTGGCCGGCCTGGGCGGCGCCTTGCAACTGCCGCGGGAGCCGGCCAACCTGGAACTGGACCTGCACACCATCGGCGCGGCCTTCGTCGTCGTGGTCGTCGGCGGCATGGGTTCCATTCCGGGCGCCTACGTGGCGGCCCTGCTCATCGCGGAACTGAAGGCCTTGTGCATCTGGCTCGGCGTGGTGGAGGTGTTCGGCTTCACCATCTCCTTCTCCAAACTGACCCTGGTGGTGGAATTCCTGGTGATGGCCGTCGTGCTCGTCGTCCGTCCCTGGGGACTCATGGGACGTCCCCAGGCGCCCAGCCGCCATGCCGGCACCGTCGAGGCGCCGCTGCGCCCGGTCGACAACCTGTTCAAGGCGGGCGCCGCGCTGTTGCTCCTGGTGCTCACGGTATTGCCTGCGCTCACCACGCAAACCCCCTATGTGACAGTGCTGATGATCGACCTGCTGATCGCCGCCCTGTTCGCCACCAGCCTGCATTTCATCATGGGGCCGGCGGGCATGCATTCATTCGGCCATGCCGCGTACTTCGGCCTGGGCGCTTATGCCGCGGCGCTGCTGGTGCGCTCGCTGCAGCTGCCCATGGAATTGACCCTGGTCGTCGCACCGCTCGTGGCGGCGGCGGGCGCGCTGGTGGTGGGCTGGTTCAGCGTCCGGCTGTCGGGTGTGTACCTGGCGATGCTGACGCTCGCTTTTGCCCAGATCGCCTGGGCCATCGTGTACCAGTGGGATACGGTCACCGGCGGCAGCAACGGCCTGACCGGCGTGTGGCCTTCCGCCTGGCTGGCGGACAAGGCGGCTTACTACTACCTGACCCTGGTGCTGGTGATTCTTTCCATGCTGTGGCTCAAGCGCTGCCTGTACGCTCCCTTCGGCTATGCCATGCGTGCCGGGCGCGACTCGCCCCTGCGGGCCGATGCCGTAGGCATCGACGTGAAGCGCATGCAGTGGGTCGCCTTCGTCATTGCGGGCCTGTTCGCGGGCGTGGCCGGGGCGCTGTTCGCCTTTTCCAAGGGCAGCATTTCGCCCGAGAGCCTGCACGTGGGCAAATCGGTGGACGGGCTGGTGATGGTACTGCTGGGCGGCCTGCAGACCTTGACCGGCGGGGCCGTGGGCGCGGTGACCTTCACCTGGCTGCACGATACCGTGGCGCGCAATACCGAGTACTGGAAGGCCATGCTCGGCGCCATCATTCTGATTCTCGTTTTGCTCTTTCCGCAAGGCATCGCCGGATTTGTCCGCCAGATCATCTACGGCAAGCGGGATGAGATTGGGGGGCGTGCATGAGCTTGTTGAGAGTTTCGGGTCTGGGGAAATCCTTCGGGGGCGTCAAGGCGGTCGATGGCATCGACTTCGAGCTGAACGCCGGCGAGCTGCTGGCCCTGATTGGGCCCAACGGGGCCGGCAAGTCCACCACTTTCAACATGGTGAACGGCCAGTTGCGCGCCGACGTCGGCTCCATCCGCTTCAACGGCACCGAACTGGTGGGCCTCAAGCCGCGCGAGATCTGGCGCCTGGGGGTGGGGCGGACGTTCCAGATCGCCCAGACCTTCTCGTCCCTGACGGTGGTCGAGAACGTGCAGATGGCGCTCATTTCGGCCGACCGCAAGCTTTTCTCCATGTGGCGCCCGGCGGCGTCCCACAAGCGCGCCGAGGCCCTGGAGCTGCTGGCGCAGGTGGGTATGGCCGGCCAGGCGGACCGGCCCTGCAGCGTGCTCGCCTACGGCGACGTCAAGCGCGTGGAGCTGGCCATCGCCCTGGCCAACGACCCCAAGCTGCTGCTGATGGACGAGCCCACCGCCGGCATGGCGCCCAAGGAGCGCAACGAGCTGATGGCCCTGACCAAGGAGCTGGTGGTCCAGCGCAACATGGCGGTGCTGTTCACCGAACACAGCATGGACGTGGTCTTCGCCTACGCCGACCGGATGATCGTGCTGGCGCGCGGCCGGCTGATCGCCGAGGGCAAGCCGAACGAAATCCGCGACCATCCCAAGGTCCAGGAGGTGTACTTCGGCAGCGGCAAGACCTTTGAGAAGGACAAGATGGCTTTGAAGGTGGCGACATGAGCAGGGAGCAGGGGCCCCACCTGTGGGGATGCGACCGGCCGCGAAAACGGCAGTTTCGGCGGAGGCTAACCTGGGCCTTGCCCAGGTTAAGGCCCGAAGGGCCGGCCGGAGCCAATGCGCCGGCCGCCGACGCCGATGTGCTATGGCATGCGATGACGGTAAAGGAGGCGGCATCATGACCCTGCACGACCAAACCGTGCTGCTCGACGTGCGCGGCCTGTCCGCATGGTACGGCGCCGCCCAGATCCTGTTCGACGTGGATCTTCAGGTGTACCGGGGCGAGGTGGTGGCCCTGATGGGCCGCAACGGCGCCGGCAAATCGACCACCCTGAAAGCCATCATGGGGATGCTGGACAAGCGCAAGGGGACTCTCACCTTCATGGACCGGGACATATCCGAAGCCGAGCCCCATGAAATCGCCTCCCGCGGCCTGGGTTTCGTGCCCGAGGACCGGCGCATTTTCACCGACCTGACGGTTGCCGAGAACCTGGAGGTGGGGCGCCAGGCGCCGCGCCACTGGCCCGACGGCAAGGCGGCGCCGGTGTGGACGCCGGAGCGCCTGTACGCCCTGTTCCCCAACCTGGGGGAAATGCCCAATCGTCCGGGCGGCCGCATGAGCGGCGGGGAGCAACAGATGCTCACCGTCGCGCGCACCCTGATGGGCAATCCCTACCTGGTGCTGCTGGACGAGCCCTCCGAGGGCGTGGCGCCGGTGATCGTGGAGCAGATGGCGCACATGATCATGGAACTCAAGGCCAGCGGCGTGAGCATCCTGCTGTCGGAGCAGAACATGCACTTCGCCGAGCTGGTGTCGGACCGCGCCTACGTGCTGGAGAAGGGTCAGATCCGCTATTCCGGCTCCATGGAAGAGCTCGCCGCCAACGAAGAAGTGCGGCGCGCCTATCTGAGTGTCTGAGCCCAGCCTGCGATAACGGCCATGAGTTCCGCAGACGACTACAAGTTCTCCGACCAGGTCGGATTCCTGCTGCGCCGGGCCTACCAGCGCCACGCGGCGATCTTCAAGGAGACGGTGCCCGATTCCCAGCTCAGCGCCGCCCAGTTCGTGGTGTTGTGCGTGGTGCGCGAGCGCCAGTCCTGCCAGGTGGACGACATCGTGCGCGAGACGGCCATCGACGAGCCGACGGTGCGCGGCATCGTCGAGCATTTGAAGTGGCGCAACCTCGTCGCCGTGGCGCACGAGCCCGGTGACGCCCGCCAGGTGGTCGTCGCCTTGACGCCGGCGGGAGCTGCCATGGTCGAGCAGATCGTGCCCTTTGCCCGGCAGATCTCCGAGCTGACCTTTGGCGAGCTGTCCGCGGCGGAGCGGACCGCCCTCGTCGAGCTGCTGCGAAAGATCAGCGGGCTGGACGCGGAGAGCGCCGGATGACGGGGTATCCCATGCAGGCAATGGAGCGCAGCGTCATGCTTATCGTCAATGGCGTGGCGTGCCACGTCGATGCGTCGTCCGAGGCGTCGTTGCTGCACGTGTTGCGCAACGACCTCGGCCTGAACGGTCCCAAGTACGGCTGCGGCCTGGGCCAGTGCGGCGCGTGCACCGTGCTGGTGGATGGCGTGGCCGCCCGGGCCTGCGTCATCCCCGCCGCGGGCGTGGCGGGCCGCGCCATCACGACTCTCGAAGGGCTGGGCAACCGCGACCGGCTGCATCCGGTACAGCAGGCCTTCATCCAGGAGCAGGCCGCCCAATGCGGCTACTGCCTGAACGGCATGATCATGATGACCGCTTCCCTGCTCCGGCACACGCCGCATCCCACCGAGACCCAGGTGAGACAGGCGCTGTCGGGCAATCTGTGCCGCTGCGGCACCCACGTGGAGATCGTGCGCGCTGCCCTGAAGGCGGCCGAGCTGCTGGTCCAGCAGCAGGGGGAGAAGTGATGGACCGCCCCATCGCCGACCGCGTCGCCAGCCTGCGCACTCGCCGCGACTTCCTGGAGGCGCGCGGCGTGCTCGTGGTCACCCGGGAGCCGCCGCCGCCTCCGCTGCCGTCGCCGGGGCAGCCGCCGATCATTCCCGGCAATCCGGCGGAAGGCGTGGAAGTGCTGCTGTCCCTGTGGGACGACGGTCAGATCATCGCCCTGAACGGCCACGTGGATCTCGGCACCGGCATCCGCACGGCGCTGGCCCAGATCGTTGCCGAGGAGCTGGACGTGGCCCTGGAGCGGGTGCACATGGTGCTGGGCGACACGGCGCGCGCGCCCAACCAGGGGCCGACCATCGCCAGCTCCTCGATCCAGATCCACGCCGTGCCGCTGCGCCAGGCCGCCGCCCAGGCCCGGGCCTTCCTGGTGGCGCGGGCGGCGGAGCGGCTCGGGCTGCCGGCGGATGCACTGGCCACCCGCGACGGCAGGGTGCTGCCGCGGGAAGCGGGCGAGGGCGTGAGTTACGGCGAGCTGGTGCGCGGCAGCCGCTTCGAGCTGCGCCTGGACCCTTCCGTGCGGGTCAAGCCGGTGGAGGAATACCGCATCGTCGGCCAGTCGGTGCCGCGGGTGGATATCCCGGCCAAGGCGACGGGGGATCTGGTTTTCGTCCATGACATGCGCGTGCCGGGCATGCTGCACGGGCGCGTGGTGCGCCCGCCCTATGCCGGCGCCGACCATGGCGACTTCATCGGCAACACGCTGGAATCGGTCGACGAGTCGTCGATCGCGCACATTCCCGGCATCCGCGCGGTCGTCGTCATCCGCGACTTCGTCGGCGTCGTCGCCGAGCGGGAGGAGCATGCGGAGCAGGCGGCGGCCGAATTGCGGGTGCGCTGGAAACCCTGGCCCGGCATGCCGGCCCTGGGCGATCTGGCCCAGGCCCTGCGCGCGAATCCGGCCACGCCGCGCCGCCTGGTGGACGAAGGGGACGTGGACGCGGCGCTCGCCCAGACAGTCCGGCCCATGGCGCGCACCTACGTCTGGCCCTACCAGATGCACGCCTCAATCGGGCCGTCCTGCGCCGTCGCCGACTGGCGTGGCGTAGGGGCCCAACCCTACGCCCTGACGGTGTGGGCGGGCACCCAGAATCCCCACGTGCTGCGCGCCGACCTGGCGAAGCTCATGGGAGTCGATGACGTTGACATCGAGGTGGTGCGCATGGAGGCGGCGGGCTGCTACGGGCGCAACTGCGCCGACGACGTGGCCGCCGACGCAGCCCTGTTGTCCCGCGCCGTGGGCGCGCCGGTGCGGGTGCAGCTCACGCGCGAGCAGGAGAACTTGTGGGAGCCCAAGGGCGCGGCGCAATTGATGGAGGTGCGCGGCGGGCTCAACGAAGACGGTTCCATCGCCGCCTACGACTTCACCACCTCCTACCCGTCCAACGGCGCGCCGACGCTGGCGCTGCTGCTCACGCGCACCATCGAACCGAAAGCCGAGGCTTTCGAGATGGGCGACCGGACGGCGCGCCCGCCCTACGAGGTGCCGAACCTGCGCGTGACCGTCAACGACATGCCGCCGATCCTGCGCGCCTCGTGGCTGCGCGGGGTATCGGCGCTGCCGAACTCGTTCGCGCACGAGTCCTACATGGACGAACTGGCGACCGCCGCCGGGGTGGACCCGGTCGAGTTCCGGCTCCGGCATCTGCGCGATCCGCGCGCCGCGGAGCTGTTGCGCGCCACGGCCGAGCGGGCCGGCTGGATCCCCCACACCCGGCCCCAGCAACAGGGGGCGACCGGCGACCTCCTGCATGGGCAGGGGGTGGCCTATGCGCGCTACATCCACAGCAAGTGGCCGGGCTTCGGCGCGGCCTGGGCCGTGTGGGTTGCCGACGTGGATGTGAACAAGGCCACCGGCGAGGTGCATGTCAAGCGGGTGGTCGTCGGCCATGATGCCGGCATGATGGTGAACCCGGCCGGGGTGCAGCACCAGATCCACGGCAACGTGGTGCAGACCACCAGCCGGGCGCTCAAGGAGCAGGTACGGGTGGACCCGCAGACCAGCGTGGTGGCCGGCCGCGAATGGGGCAGCTACCCGATCCTGAGCTTCCGTGAAGTGCCGGTGATCGAGGTGATGACCATGCCGCGCCCCGACCAGCCGCCCCTGGGCGCCGGCGAATCGGCGTCGGTGCCGGGCACGGCGGCGATCGCCAACGCCATCTTCGACGCCACCGGCGTGCGCTTCCGTCAGCCGCCGTTCACGCCCGAGGTGATACGCGCCGCGCTCACCCCGCTGCCTGCGCCGGCGCCTGCTGCGCCCGCTGCGCCGCAAGCGCATCCGCGCCCGGCAGCCGCGCCCTGGCCCAGGGGCCGGCGCTGGTGGGCACGGGCCGGGGCCCTGGCAACCGGCGTGGTCGGCCTGGCGGCGGGACTGCTGGGTCTGCGCGCCGAGATCGCGCCGGTCACCCGACCCGACGCCAGCATCTACACGGCGGCGGTGATCGAACGGGGGCGGCAGTTGGCGGCCATCGGCAACTGCGCCACCTGCCACACCGCCCCCGGCGGCATCGAGAACGCCGGCGGGCTGGCCATGGACACGCCCTTCGGCACGGTCTACAGCACGAACCTGACGCCCGACGTGGAAACGGGCATCGGCGCCTGGTCCTTCAGCGCCTTCCAGCGCGCCATGCGCGAGGGCATCTCGCGCGACGGCCACCTGCTGTATCCGGCCTTTCCCTATACCTCCTTCACCTGGATGACCGACGACGATCTCACCGCGCTGTATGCCTATCTCATGTCCCGGCCGGCAGTGCGTGCCCAGGTGCCGGAGACGAAGCTGGCCTTCCCCTTCAGCATGCGGCCCCTGCTGTCCATGTGGAACGCCCTGTTCCTGACGCCCGGCGCCCGGCCCCGGATCGATCCGAACCGGTCGGCCCAGTGGAACCGCGGCGCCTACCTGGTGAACGGACTGGGCCATTGCGGCGCCTGCCACACGGAGCGCAACGCCCTGGGCGCGGAGCGCAGCGGCGAGGCATTCTTGGGCGGCGCCGTGGTCAAGGGCTGGGAGGCACCGGCGCTGACCTGGGCCACGAAAGCGCCGGTGCCCTGGACCGAGGAGGAACTGTACCGCTACCTGCGCTACGGCTACAGCGAGCACCACGGCAGCGCAAGCGGGCCCATGGCGGACGTGGTGCGAAACCTTGCCACCGTGTCCGAGGCGGACGTGCGCGCCATGGCCCACTACCTGGCTTCCTTCAATCCGCCCGTATCCAAGGCCGACGCCGAGACCGCCGCCCGGGCGGCGGTCGCCGCGGGCCAGGCCGCGGCCCCGGCCCTGGCCGGCCCGGCACAGCGCATGTTCGAGACCGCCTGCGGTGCCTGCCACCACGACGGCGAAGGCCCGCAACTGCTGGGGGTCAACATCCCCCTGGCGCTCAACAGCAATGTGCACAGCGACCGGCCCGACAACCTGCTGCGGGTGATCCTGGAAGGCATACGCCAGCCGGCCACGGCCGAGATCGGCTTCATGCCCGCCTTCAAGGACGCCCTGGACGACCGGCAGATCGCCGAGCTGGCCGCCTACGTGCGCCAGCGCTATGCACCGGGCAAACCCGCCTGGTCCAACCTGGTCCAAGAAGTGGCGCGCCTGCGCGCCTCGCCCTCGGGGCCTGGCATGCGATGAGTACTCTTAAAGCGCAAAACGCAAAGACGCAAAGACGCAAAGAATTTTTCTTGATTTCCTTCGCGTTTCTTTGTGTCCTTCGCGTCTTTGCGTTGCAAGAGGTTTAACTGAATCCAACGG
>DYIB01000072.1 GCA_020723855.1 Uliginosibacterium gangwonense | reverse complement strand
GCATCGACGCCCTGGTCTATGCGTCCTGGGTGTTCATCGTATCCCTGGGCCTGACCCTGGTCTTCGGGGTGCTCAAGATCCTGAACATGGCCCACGGCAGCATCTACGCCCTGGGCGCCTACGCGGCGGCGAGCGCCGTCGCCTTGTTCGCATCCCTGGGTCTGGCCCCGGCCATGTCCCTGGTCGCCATGCTGCTTGCCGCAGCCGGTGTTGCGGCCGTGGTCGGGCCTTTGCTCGAGCGCACCTTGCTCGCGCGCTTCTATGGGCGCGACGAGGTGCTGTTGCTGCTGGTGACCTACGCCCTGTTCCTGATCCTGGAGGATGGCACCAAGCTGATCTGGGGCGTGCACCCGTACTACGTCTCCGAACCCTACGGGCTGCTGGGCAATGTGGAAATCGGCGGGCTGTCCTTCGTCGGCTACGACCTGGCGCTCATCGTCCTGGCGGTGGTGTGCGGCCTGATGGTATGGCTCGGCCTGAACCGCACCGTGGCGGGAAAGGTGGTGCTGGCGGTCATTCACAATCCGGAGATGAGCGCCAGCATGGGCGTCAACATCAATCTCGTCTATAGCCTCGCCTTCACTGTGGGCGTGTTCCTGGCTGCCCTGGGCGGTGCCTTCACGGCGCCCATGATTTCGGTGCAGCCCGGGGTGAGTGTCGGGGTGATCATCGTCAGCTTCGCGGTGGTCATCATCGGCGGGCTGGGCAGCATCGAGGGGGCGGCGATCGGCGCCCTGGTGGTCGGGCTGGCGCGGGCGGTCGCCGTCCATTTGATGCCCGACATCGAGCTGTTCAGCATCTACTTGGTCATGGCCGCGGTGCTGATCTTCCGTCCCGAAGGACTGTTCCAGAGCGTCAAGGCACGGGTGATCTGACATGTCTGCACTCAAGTCTCTGAACATCGCCGGTGCGGCCGTGGCGGTCATGCTCGGCCTGGGGCTGATCGCCCCGAAATGGCTGTTGTTCCTCACCACCCTGGCGGCCTCCCACGGCCTGGCGATTTTGGGGGTGGTAGTGCTTACCCGCGGCGGCGGGGCGACCTTCGGCCAGGGACTGTTCTTCGCCGTCGGCGCCTACGTCACGGCGCTGGCGGCGAGCCAGGCCGGCATCTCGGACGCGGTGGTGCGCGTGCTCCTGGGCGGGCTCGCCGCCGGGCTCGTCGGGGCGCTGGTCGCTCCCCTGCTGGCGCGCTATCGCGGCATCTTCTTCGCGATGCTGACCCTGGCCCTGTCGATGGTCGCCTACGGCATCCTGAGCAAGTCGACGGCGCTGGGCGGCACGGACGGGTTCAACCTGGCGCGGCCCACCTTGTTTGGGGCCGAACTGACGGGAGACAGCGCCGACTACGTGCTCTACGCCCTGACCGTGGCGGTGGTGGGACTTGCCTCGGCGTGGGTCTTCGTCTACTTCCGCTCATCGTCCGGGCTCATTTCGCTCGCGGTCCGCAGCAATGCCTTGCGCGTGGAGTATCTGGGGGCTTCATCCCGCGCCTCGCTGGCTCTCGATTTCACCATCGCCTCGGTGCTGGGCGGGCTGGGCGGCGCACTGACGGCCCTGGCGCTGGGGCATGTGGATCCGAATTTCGCCTACTGGACCACCTCGGGCGAGTTCGTGTTCGCCGCCATCCTCGCCGGCTACCAGAGCGTGGCGGCGGTGTTTCTCGCTTCCTTCGGGCTGGAGATCGTGCGCTCGTTCTCGAACCTGTACTTCCCGACCACCTGGCAGCTCGCCCTGGGCGTGTTCCTGCTCGTGGTCGTGCTGTTCCGTCCCGGCGGCATCGGCTCCCTTTGGGCCGATCGGTCCCGGCGCCCCGGCGCCCGCAAGCGGGGCGAGCGTGCCTCCGTCAAGGGGGGCGTGGCGCCATGACTCACCTGCTCTCGGCCAAGGGACTGAACAAACGCTTCGGCGCGGTGGTCGCCGCCGATGACATCTCGATCGACGTGCCGGTGGGCCAGAAGCTCAGCCTCATCGGCAGCAACGGCGCCGGCAAGACCACGTTCGTGAACATGGTGACGGGCTACCTCAAGCCCGACGCCGGGCACATCAAGCTGGAGGGGATGGACATCACCTCGTTCACGCCGCGGCACATCGCCCGGTTGGGCATCTGCCGCTCGTTCCAGATCCCGCAGCTGTGCCTCGAGCTCAGCGCACTGGAGAACCTGCTGGTGGCCGTGTCGGCGGCCGATCCCGAAGGCTTGTCCCTGTGGAAGCCGGCGGATGCCGAGGACCGGCATGAACGCGCCGAGGAGCTGCTGGACCGTTTCGGGCTGTCGTCCTATGCCCATCGCCGGGTCGTGGAACTGCCGGGCGGCGTCAGAAAGCTGCTCGACATCGCCATGGCGCTCGCCCGCCACCCCAAGCTGCTGCTGCTCGACGAGCCGACCTCCGGCGTCAGCGCCGAGGAGAAGTTCGCCACCATGGAGCGGGTGATGGGCGGCCTGGCGCACGAGGCGGCCACCGTGGTCTTCGTCGAGCACGACATGGACATCGTCGCGCGCTTTTCGGAGCGGGTGATCGCCTTCTACAGCGGCCGCATCATCGCCGACGGCCAGCCCGATGCGGTACTCAGGAACACCGAGGTGCAACGCTACGTGACGGGAATGACGCAATGAGCGCATCCAGCCAACCGCTGCTCGCCGTCGAGGCGATCGAGGTCAGTATCCAGTCCATGCCGGCGCTGCGCGGCTTCTCCCTGGCCGTACAACCCGGCGAAATGGTGGGTCTGATCGGCCGCAACGGCGCGGGCAAGACCACCTTCATGCGCTCGGCCATGGGCCACCTGACGCCCAGCGCCGGGACCATCCGCTTCGACGGGGTCGATCTGGCGGGCGTTGCGCGCCATGGCCGCGCCGCACTGGGCATCGGCTACATGCCCGAGGACCGGGGGCTGGTGCCCCAGCTCACCGTGGAGGAGAACATCCTCCTGCCGGTATGGGTGTCGAAGCGCCTCAAAGCGAAGGAGCGGCTCGATTTCGTCTATGGACTGATGCCGGAGGTGGCGGAGATGCGCGGCCGCAAGGCGTTGCTCCTCTCCGGCGGCCAGCAGAAGCTGGTGGCGCTGGGTCGGGCGCTTGCCGCCGGCACCCGCATGCTGCTGCTCGACGAGCCCTTCGAAGGCGTCGCCCCGGCGCTGTCGCAACGGCTCGCCGAGGTGATCTTCGCCCTCAAGGGCGAGCGCCTGGCGGTGGTCATCTCCCAGTCGGATCTCAACCATTCGCGCCGCCTTTTCGAGCACGAGTACGTGATCGAGCGCGGCGCGAACGTAGGCGGCACGCGCCGCGGGGTCGAGGCGAGCGAGGCCCCTTCCCACCCATTACCTTGAACAAGACACACCCATGGACTTCCAATTCTCCCAAGACGTGCAGGCGATGCAGGACACGCTGCGCCGCTTCATGGAGCGCCACGTGCTGCCGGCCAACCTGGAATGGCATCGGCAGGCCGAGAGCGGCACCTATCCCCTGGCGGTGATCGAACCGCTGAAGGCGCTCGCCAAGGAGGCGGGCCTGTGGAACCTGTTCCTGCCGGGCCTGCGCGACGATGAGCCGGGCACGCGTCTGACCAACCTGGAGTATGCGCCGCTGGCCGAGATTATGGGCCGCATTCCCTGGGCCTCGGAAGTGTTCAACTGCAACGCGCCGGATACCGGCAACATGGAGCTGCTGCACCTGTTCGCTACGCCGGAGCAGGCCGAGCGCTGGCTCAAGCCCATGCTGGAGGGCGAGATCCGCTCCTGTTTCGCCATGACCGAACCCGACGTGGCGTCGTCGGACGCCACCAACATCCGCACCACCATCCGGCGCGAAGGCGACCAGTATGTCATCAACGGCCGCAAGTGGTTCATCACCAACGCGGTGCATCCCAAGTGCGCCTTTGCCATCGTGCTGGGCGTGACCGACGAGCGCCCGGAAGCGGATCCCCACAGCCGGCATTCCATGGTCATCGTGCCGATGGACACCCCGGGCGTGCAGGTGGTGCGCAATGTGCCCATCATGCACCACACCTCGCCCGAGGGACACTGCGAACTGCTGTTCCGCGATGTGCGCGTGCCGGTGTCGAACCTGCTGGGCGAGGAGGGCAAGGGCTTCGCCCTGGCCCAGGCGCGCCTCGGTCCCGGCCGCGTGCACCACTGCATGCGCACCATCGGCCAGTGCGAGCTGGCGCTGGAGATGATGTGCGAGCGGGCCTTAGAGCGGCGCACCTTCGGCAAGTACCTGAGTGATTTTGCCAACGTGCAGGACTGGATCGCCTACTCGCGGGTGGAGATCGACCAGGCGCGGCTGCTGGTGCTGCGCGCCGCCTGGCTCATGGACCGGCAGGGCAACCAGGCGGCGCGCATCGATGTGTCGGCCATCAAGCTGGTGGCCGCCCAGTTGCAGACCCGCGTGCTGGACCGGGCCATCCAGGTGTTCGGCGCCATGGGGCTGACGCCCGACACGCCGCTCTCCTTCCTGTGGACCTGGGGGCGCGCCATGCGCTTCTTCGACGGCCCGGACGAGGTGCACCTGCGCGTCATCGCCCGTAACGAGCTGGCCAAGGCGAAAGCCAACCGCGGCTCGACGGCGCCCTATTACCTCGTCAGCTAGAACCAGGGGGCAAGATGAGTGAGTCGAGCGCAAGCGCTCCGCTGCGCTACTGGCGCGACGGCGCCATCGCCCACCTGCGCTTCAACCGGCCCGGGGTGCTCAACGCCATCGACGCGGCTACTGCGCAGGCCTTCCTGGCCGCCTGCCGAACGCTCGCTGCAGACGGCGAGGTGCGCGCGGTGGTGGTGAGCGGGGAAGGGCGGGCCTTCATCGCCGGCGGCGATCTGGCCGAGATGCGCCGCAACCCGGTGGAGGCGGCACGCGCCCTCATCGGGCCGTTGCACGAAGGCATCGTCCTGCTGGCTGCCCTCGATGCGCCGGTGATCGCCAGCCTGCACGGCGCGGTGGCCGGCGGCGGGCTGGGGGTGGCGCTGGCCTGCGACCTGGCGATCGCCGCCGAAGGCACCCGCTTCAACCTGGCCTATGTCAACGTGGGCACCAGCTCCGACTGTTCCACCTCGTGGGCGCTGCCGCGCCTGGTGGGCCTGCGCAAGGCCTTGGAAATCGCCCTGCTGGGCGAGACCTTCGACGCCCAGGAGGCGCTGCGGCTGGGCATCGTCAATCGCGTGGTGCCCGCTGCCGATCTAGCGGCCGAGACCGAAAAGCTCGCCCGGCGCCTGACCGAAGGTCCGCCCCTGGCGCTGGGCCGGCTCAAGCGCCTGATGCGCCAGTCGCTCAATCGCGAATTGCCGGCGCAGCTCGAGGCGGAAGCCGAAGGCTTTCTCGCCTGCGCAGGAACCGAGGATTTCGCCGAAGGGGTCGGCGCGTTCTTCGAGAAGCGCGCACCGCGCTATCGCGGCCGCTAGACGCGGCTGCACATGCACAAGGAACGTCCCATGAAAACACGAGTGACCGAGATGCTGGGCATCCGCTACCCCATCGTCCAGGGCGGCATGCAGTGGGTGGGCCGGGCGGAGCTGGCCGCGGCCGTATCCAATGCCAGCCAGATTTCCGACGGTGCGTCCGGTCTGGGCGCGGCCACCGTGCGCATGCTGGTGGGCCAGGGCGCCCGCGTCGTCATAGCCGACGTCAACGTGCAGGCGGGCGAGGCGCTCGCCGCGGAACTGGGCGCGGCAAGCCGTTTCGTGCGCACCGATGTCGCCGACGAGGCGAGCGCCCGGGCGGCGGTGGCGACGGCCGGCGACGCCTTCGGCGGCCTGCACGGCCTGGTCAATTGCGCCGGGGTGGCACCCGCGGAAAAGGTGCTGGGAAAGGACGGTCCGCACCGCCTCGACAGTTTCGCGCGTGCAGTGAGCATCAATCTGGTCGGCAGCTTCAACATGATCCGCCTCGACGGCGCCATTCGCCTGCTGCCGAAGTGACCCCATGACAATGGCGATGGAGTAGAGGAAGCCATGACTGTGTGGGTAACAAAGGAGCTGCCGACGCGACTGGAGTCGCACTTCGGCGATCGCGTGGTGCGCTGCTTCAGCGAGCGCCCCGCCAGCGTCTACGCCATGCTTGCCGAGGCGGTAGCGCGCAATCCGGGCGGCGAGGCGCTGGTGTGCGGCGAGCAGCGCCTGAGCTGGCAGGCGCTGCACGATGCGGCGCTGCGTGCCGCCGGCGGGCTGGCGCAGCGCGGCGTGGCGTGCGGCGACCGTATCGCGCTGCTGTTGGGCAACAACGTCGAGTTCGTCGTCGCCACGCTGGCTGCGGCGGCCCTGGGCGCGGTCGTCGTGCCCATCAGCATCCGCGAACAGATGCCGGGCATCAGCTACATCCTCAACCAGTGCGGCGCCGTCGCGGTGGTGCATGACGCCGATCTGGGCGAGAGGCTGCCGCCTGGGGCCGAGGTGCCCCGGTTGCGGCTGAGGATCTCGGCGGGCCCTTGCCCCGGTTCGGAGCCCTTCGCTGCGCTCGCCGGCGCAGCCCCCCTGGCGCGTCCCGCCCGGGTGGCCGAGGAGGACGTCGCCGCCATACTCTATACCTCGGGCACCACGGGCCGGCCCAAGGGCGCCATGCTGACCCATCTGAACATCGTGCACTCGTGCCTGCATTACGAGATCGTCATGGCCTTGGGGCCGGCGGACCGGGGCGCGGCCGTGGTGCCCCTGAGCCACGTGACCGGGCTGGTGGCGCTGCTGATGGTGGCGGTGCGCATCACCGGGACGCTGCTGGTGGTGCCAGGCTTCAAGGCGCGAGATTTTCTCCAGTTGGCCGAACGGGAGCGTATGACCTTCACGGTCATGGTGCCCGCCATGTACAACCTGTGCCTGCTCCAGGAGGATTTCGCCCAGCGCAACCTGTCGGCCTGGCGGGTCGGTGCCTACGGCGGTGCGCCCATGCCGACCGCGACCATCGACGCCCTCGCCGCCAAGCTGCCCAACCTGGTGCTGATGAATGCCTACGGCGCCACCGAAACCACCTCACCGGCCACCATCATGCCGCCGGGACAGACCAGCGCCCATGGCGACAGCGTCGGCCGCACCGTCACCTGCGGCCATATCGTGGTGGTGGACGAGGCGGGTCGCGAGCTGCCGCGGGGCGAAACCGGCGAGATCTGGATCGGCGGACCCATGGTGGTGAAGGGCTATTGGGACAACCCGGCGGCGACGGCGGAGAATTTCACCGGCGGCTACTGGCACAGCGGCGACATCGGCAGCATGGACCGGGACGGCTACCTGTACGTATTCGACCGCCGCAAGGACATGCTCAACCGCGGCGGCTACAAGATCTACAGTGTCGAAGTGGAGAACGTGCTGTGCCAGCACCCGGCCGTGCTCGAAGCGGCGGTGGTGGGCAAGCCCTGCCCGGTTCTCGGAGAACGGGTGCATGTGTTCGTGACGACGAAGGAAGGCATGAGCGTGACCGCCGACGAGCTGATCGCGTTTTGCTCCGAGCGGCTGTCCGACTACAAGGTGCCGGAGAGCTTCACCCTGGGCACCGCGCCCCTGCCGCGCAATGCCAACGGCAAGCTGCTGAAGCGGGAGCTGCGCGATCGGCTGCTGGCGAGTCTGCAGGGACAGCCGTGAGCGCGCCGATCGGGATTTTTCGGAAAGGAAATCGATGAAAGCAGTGGTATGCAAGCAATTCGGTCCGCCTGAGACGCTGACCATCGAGGAGCTGCCGTCGCCGAAGCCGGCTGCCGGCCAGGTGGTGGTGTCGGTGAAGGCGGCGAGCCTGAACTTTCCTGACACGCTGATCATCCAGGACAAGTACCAGATGAAGCCGTCCCTGCCGTTTACGCCCGGCAGCGAGATGGCCGGCGTGGTCAAGGAAGTGGGCGAGGGCGTGACCCGCCTCAAGCCCGGCGACCCGGTGCTGGGGGTGATCGGCTACGGCGCCTTCGCCCAGGAGTGCGTGGCGGCCGCGGAGCGGCTGGTGCCGATTCCCGCCGGCATGGATTTCAACACCGCCGCGGCCTTTCTCATGACCTATGGCACGTCCCACCACGCGCTGCGCCACCGCGCCGCCAGCCGGCCGGGCGAAACCCTGCTGGTGCTGGGCGCCGCCGGCGGCGTGGGGCTGGCGGCGGTGGAGATCGGCAAGGTGCTGGGGCTGCGGGTGATCGCCTGCGCCTCCAGTGACGACAAGCTGGCCCTGTGCCGGCAGCACGGGGCCGACGAAGGGATCAACTACAGCCGCGAGGACTTGCGCGCCCGCATCAAGGAGCTCACGGTTGGCCAGGGGGTCGATGTGATCTACGACGCGGTGGGCGGCGCGTACACCGAGCCCGCCCTGCGCTCCTCCACCTGGCGTGCCCGCCTGCTGGTGATCGGCTTTGCCGCGGGTGACATCCCGCGCATTCCGCTCAATCTGCCCCTGCTCATGGAACGGGACATCATCGGCGTGCACTGGGGCGCCTGGATCGGGCGGGCGCCGGAGGAATTCCAGGCGGCCGTGGCGGAACTGGGCGCCTGGTTCCGGAAGGGGCGCATCCGCCCCCACGTGTCGCAGGTCTATCCCCTGACCCAGGTGAGCGAGGCCATGCATGCCATGCTGCAGCGCCGGGTGACGGGCAAAGCGGTCATCGCCATCCCTGACTGAAGGCGTAACAACACAGCGATTGAACCGACAGAGTCAATCCGGCGCGGTCGCGTGCCTGCTGCTGGCGGCGGTGACCTGGGGCAGCGCCTTCGCCGTGGGCAAGGCGGCGCTGACCGTGATCGACGCCTATCACCTCACTTCGATCCGCTACGGCGCTGCTCCGGCGCCGGTCAGCTGGCCAGCCTTTCCAGCTGCAGCAGACGTTCTTCCAGGCGCTCGGCGTCCCGGCGCAGGCGCCGGGTTTCTGCGGCGAAGTCATCCATCTCCCGGCGCGAGACCAGCTGGCGGTTTTCATACTGCAGGTATTCGGCGGCGTTCTCCCCCAGGCGCCGGACGGCCTCGGCCTGCCAGGCGGCGAAGCTCCTGCCCAGGACCGCCAAGCGGTGGGCGACCATGTCGCCGAACAGCCGGCTCAGGTCCTCTTCCGCATCCCATTCCAGGTTGCGCAGGGCGAAGCCCAGGGCTTCGGCGAAATCGGCGCTGCCGGAAATGCGCGCCTTGCCCATCAGGGTGTCGGCTCCGGACAGGGCGGCCAGGGGCACGTCCGCCGGCAGGGCGATGTCCACGTCGGGGGTCGCGCGCAGCGCCGGCTGCAGCAAGCCATCGCGGTCGATGCGGAAATCGATGGTGAAGGGCGGCAGCCGGAGCCGCGCCTCGCGCCCGGCGAAGGGACGCAGCCGTTGCGCCGACCAGGGGGAGCGGCGCAGCAGGAAGTTGAGGGCGGCGATGGCGATCTGGTCGAGCATGGCTGAACAAAAGGGGGCCGCAGCCCCCTTTGCACTGGCGTTGGCGGATCAGCTGTACTGCTGGATGCCGGCGATGACCCAGCCGCGGCTGCCGTCCGTGGGCTTGGTCAGATGCCACACCTCGTCGAAGGGCTGGGGCGGCGCGTCCGCTTCCTCGCGGATGGTGCCGGAGAAGCGCACGCTGGCCAGGTAGTGGCTGCCCTCCTGGCTCACGTCCAGGAGCTGGGCGTCCAGGGTGACCACATCGGTCTGCTGCGGGCCGTTGCCGCGCTCCTGCATCTGCAGCTTGATCTCGGCGAACATTTCCGGGGTGGTGAAATTGCGGATGTCCTCGATGTTGCCGGCGTCGTTGGCCGCCTGCAGGCGCACGAAATTCAGCTTGGCCTGGCGCAGGAAGCCGGCGACGTCGAAGTCCGCGGGCACATGGGCCGCCGCCGTGCCCGCCGCGGGCGCGGCCGTCGGCTCGAAGCGGCTCACCTGGGGTCCGCCCGCGCCGGCATAGCCCAGGGGTTGGGGCGGCTGGGCGCGGCGGAACAGCAGCCGGAACACGGCCACCGCCGCCACCAGCAGCAGCAGGAGCATGACGATCGAGGCGACCTGCTCGCCCAGGCCAAAGTGGGACAGCAGGGCGGCGAGACCAATGCCGGCGGCCAGACCGGCCAGGGGACCCAGCCAGCGGCTGGCGCCGGTGGGCTGGGGGCGCGGCGCGGCCGCGGCATTCTGGGTGGGCGCGGCCGGCGGCTGGGGCGCGGCATCGCGCCGCATGATGCTGCTGTCGCGCTGCAGGCCGCTGCTGCGGCCGCCGCCCAGGCGCTTGGCCTCCGCGTCCTGGATTACCAGGCCGAGGCCGACGAAGGCGGCGAACAGGGTGATGAGCAGTTTCTTCATAGGGCTTTCCTCTGGGTCAGAACTTGTAGCCGCGGTGCAGGGCGACCACCCCGGCGGTCATGTTGAAATATTCGACGCGCTCCAGCCCTGCCTGTTCCATCATGACCTTGAGCGCTTCCTGGTCCGGGTGCATGCGGATCGACTCGGCCAGGTAGCGGTAGCTGTCGGCGTCGTTGGCCACCTTCTGGCCCAGCCAGGGCAGGATCTTGAAGGAGTAGAGGTCATAGGCGGGGGCCAGGGGCCGCCATACCCGGGAGAACTCCAGCACCAGCAGCCGCCCGCCCGGCTTCAGCACCCGGCGCATCTCGGCCAGGGCCTGCTCCTTGTGGGTCATGTTGCGCAGGCCGAAGGCCACCGTGACGCAGTCGAAGTAGTCGCCGGGGAAGGGCAGGCGCTCCGCGTCGCATTGCACCGCCGGGTGCAGGAAGCCGTGGTCCAGCAGGCGGTCGCGGCCGCGCGTGAGCATGGCGTTGTTGATGTCGGTGAGCCACACTTGGCCGGTTTCGCCCACGCGCCGGGCGAAGGCCAGGGACAGATCGGCCGTGCCGCCCGCCACGTCCAGCACCCGGTCGCCGGCGCGCACCGCCGAGATCTCGACGGTAAACGCCTTCCACAGCCGATGCAGGCCCAGGGACATGAGGTCGTTCATCACGTCGTACTTGCCGGCCACCGACGAGAACACGCCGGCAACGCGCTTGGCCTTCTCGTCTTCGGGGACTTGCTGGAAGCCGAAATGGGTTTGTCTGGCCATGGCTAATGGGAATGGCAGCCGCCGCGGGGCGCCGGGGGCGGGTTGGCGCCGGGTTCGCGGCTGGCGCCGGCCGCCTCCAGCTTCTCCAGATAGTCCTGCCACAGCTCGTCGTGATGCAGGCCCAGGGAGTAGAGGTAGTCCCAGGAGTAGATGCCCGTGTCGTGGCCGTCGGAGAACACCGGCTTCACGGCATAGACACCCACCGGCTCCAGGCGCACGATGTCTATATCTTTCTTACCCACCTGCAGGGTCTCCTGGCCGGGGCCGTGGCCGCGCACTTCGGCCGAGGGGCTGTACACCCGCAGGAACTCGAAGCTCAGCTTGAACGTGTTGCCGTCGGAGAAGCTGATCTCCAGGATGCGGGATTTCTGGTGCAGCTTGATTTCAGTCGGCGTGGGAGTATCTTTGGCGAGGCCGGACATGGCGATCTTCCGTGTGCTCGGGCCGACAATCATACCGCAACGGGCGTAAACAAACTGTCATCCGGACGCAATACACTGCCGCCGTCCCCCAACGCGAGTCGAGCCATGGCAGCCCAAATCCTGGTGGTTGAAGACGAACCGGCGATACAGGAGCTGGTGGCGGTCAACCTGACCCGCGCCGGCCACGACGTGATCCGCGCCGCCGACGCGGAAACCGCCCTGCGCCTGGTGCGCGAGGCCCTGCCCGACCTGGTGCTGCTGGACTGGATGCTGCCCGGCATGTCGGGCGTGGAGCTGGCCCGGCGCCTGCGTACCGAGGAACGCACCCGCGCCGTGCCTATCATCATGCTCACCGCCCGCGGCGCCGAGCAGGACAAGGTCGCCGGCCTGGAACTGGGCGCCGACGACTATGTCACCAAGCCCTTTTCCACCCGGGAGCTGCTGGCCCGCATCAAGGCCGTGCTGCGCCGACGTGCGCCCGAGGCGACGGAGGACGCCGTGGAAGTGGGCGGGCTGCGGCTGGACCCGGCTACCCATCGGGTGACGGCCGGGGGCGCGCCGGTGACCCTGGGCCCGACCGAGTTCCGCCTGCTGCATTTCCTCATGACCCATCCCGAGCGGGTACACAGCCGCGCCCAGTTGCTCGACCAGGTATGGGGCGACCATGTGTTTGTCGAGGAGCGCACCGTGGATGTCCATATCCGCCGCCTGCGCAGCGCCCTGGAAGCCACCGGCCACGACGCCCTGGTGCAGACGGTGCGCGGTGCCGGCTACCGGTTCTCGGCCCAGACCGTGGGATAATCGCGCGTCTTCGTTGCCCGACCTCGCCCCGTGAACTTCCTGTGGCTGCGTGCCGCCACTTCGGTCGCCCT
Source organism: Uliginosibacterium gangwonense (assembly GCA_020723855.1). Classification (GTDB taxonomy): domain Bacteria; phylum Pseudomonadota; class Gammaproteobacteria; order Burkholderiales; family Rhodocyclaceae; genus DYIB01. The sequence goes on along the minus strand of DYIB01000072.1, from coordinate 4,284 downwards.
CATCCTGGTCGTCGCCGGCATCCTGCGGGCGGTATTCGGCCCCCCCTGGGGGCTGCTCATCGTCTCCCTGGGACTGGTGGCCATGGTGAGCCATCACGTGGTCAATCTCGCCCGCCTGGAACGCTGGATGCGCCAGCCCCTGGGCACGCCGGTGCCCCACGGCTCCGGCGTGTGGGAATACATCTTCTCCGGCCTGAACCGGCGCGCGCGTATGGCCCTGGACCAGCGCCAGCAACTGGCCGACTCCCTGGAGCGCTTCCGCACGGCGGCCCAGGCCATGCCTGACGGGGTCATCATCCTCAACGACCAGAACCTCATCGAGTGGGTGAATACCCGCGCCGAGGAGTATTTCGGCCTGGACGACCAGCGGGATCGGGGCGTGCCGGTGACCAACCTGCTGCGGCGCAGCGACTTCGCCGCCTATCTCGCCCGCGGCCGCTACGACGAGCCCCTCAGCCTGCAGCCGGAGCGGGAGGACGGGCGCACCCTGTCGATCCAGATCATTCCTTTCGGCGCCGAGCAGAAGCTGGTGCTGGCCCGGGACATCACCCATCTGGAGCGCCTGGAGACTATGCGGCGCGATTTCGTCGCCAACGTCTCCCACGAGCTGCGCACGCCCCTGACGGTGGTGAGCGGCTTCATCGAGACCGTGGCCGACGGCCTCGACGAGATGGACGCGGACGAGACGCGCCGTCACCTGGAGCTGGCGCTGGAACAGGCCCGGCGCATGCAGCGCCTCATCGACGACCTGCTGACTTTATCGGCCCTGGAGACCCGGGGACCGCCCCCGGAGGACGAGCGCGTATCGGTGCGCCGGCTGCTGGCGGAGGTGAGCGACGAGGCCAAGGCCCTGTCGGCGGGGCGCCACCGCATCGAAGTGGAGGAGCAGGGCGCCGATTGCGCCCTGCTGGGCGCTGCCCCGGAGCTGCACAGCGCTTTCAGCAACCTGGTGAGCAACGCCGTGCGCTACACGCCCGCGGGCGGCAGCATCCGCATCCGATGGCACCGGGACGGCCAGGGCGCGTCCTTCACCGTGGAAGATACCGGCGTGGGCATCGAAGCGCGTCACATTCCGCGCCTGACGGAGCGCTTCTACCGGGTGGACCGCGGCCGCTCGCGCGAGAGCGGCGGCACCGGGCTGGGGCTGGCCATCGTCAAGCACGTGCTGACGCGCCACCATGCCCACCTGGAAATCGCCAGCGAGCCGGGGCGCGGCAGCCGCTTCTGCGCGCGCTTTCCGGCCGACCGGGTGGTGGCGGAACCTATACTCGAACGTAGCTGATGCGTTCGAAGTCGCCGCTCCGGGCCGGTATTCCGGGCAGGCGGCGCTCGTCCCGGGCTTGGGTGCCGCTCAATTGCGCGACTTGGGAGTAGGCTGGGCGAGGGGCAGCGCCGCGATCAGATCGAGGCAGGCCGCAGCGTCGGCAATGTCCGCTTCCCGCCGCGACTTTTCCCGCAAACACCTACATGCGCTCGAAGGCCACCCGCTCGAAATCCGCTCCGCGATCCACCAGGCGCTTGAGGCGCACCTGGCGCGAGCCGTCCTGGTGGATTTCTATCACCCGCCCGTTGCGGAACCACCCGGCCGGGACGATGACCGTCTCCGGCTGATGCAGCGCCGGCGCCGCGGGCAGGACGAAACCCTGGTGGCGGTATTTCTCGTTGACCGCCGACAGCCCGGTGCTGCGCACGGCGACCGGTTGGGGCACGCCGGGGAAAATGCGCATGCCGGTCTGCAGCTCGTTGCCGGCAGTGACGCGCACCCAGCGCGCCATGGCCAACAGGAAGCCGGACGCCTCGCCCAACCGCACGGCCAGCAACTGGCCGGCGACGACGCGCACGCCGCGCTGGTGCACCGTGCGGCCGATGCGCACGCCCGAGGGCGATTCGTCCAGCACCTGCCACTGCTCGATCATGAAACCGTGCTGCTGGCTGTAATCCTCGTCATAGTGCGTGGCGATGCGGCCGAAAACGGCGATCTCGTCGGCGTAGCGCTTCGGCATGGCGGAGTCGACGGGCTGGCGGAAGACCGTGCCGGAAATGTAGTAGTGAATGGCCTCCATTCCCGCCACCAGGCGGCATGTGGTATTGGTCCGATGGCGTGTGTGGCCGCGGGTGGCGCCACCCTTGAACCAGTAGCGGTAGAGGTGCTTGAGCAGCTTCTCGCAGGCCGGCTGTGCGCAGTCTTCGCCCAGCTTGAGGGCGGCGGGGGACTCGCCTTCCCTGAGCTTGGCGATGCGCTTCTTGATGCTGTTGGCCAGCGCGGACAGCTCCAGCCAGCGCGGCCGGTCCTGCCCAATCGCATTGGTGCCGCCCGGCGCCTCGCCGTCCAGGTCGACCACCAGGAAGCGCGCCTTGTCCCCGGCCGGGGCGGCGTCCAGCACCGCCACCTTGTTGGCCCAGCGGTGCATCCAGCGCTCCACCTGCAGCAGTTGGCGCGACGACAGTTCGTAGGGGCTGGCCTGGTGCAGCAGCAGGGTGTGGGCATAGGCCGCCTGCACGCTGGTGAGCGGGTGGCCGGCCTGCAGGGAATCGGTCACCGGCTTGTCCGTCACGCCCAGTTCCTCGGCCGCGCCGTAGAGCCGATGCAGGGTGCGCCAGATCTTGGCCGGCGGGTCCTGGGCGGCGCGATAGATGTCCAGCAACTCGCCGCGCAGGGCGGCGATGGCGCGCTGCACCACCAGCGCGGCGTGGCCGGCCACTTCCCGGTCGCCGGAAAAACAGGCGTCCAGGCAGTGCAGATAGCCCGTAGCCAAGGCCTGCCACAACTGGCGGTTGGCGTCCAGGCCGGCCTGCTCGGCTTGCGACAGGGGCAGGGGCCGCCCGGCGAACTTGCGCGCCGATTCCCCCTGGGCGAAGGCAACGGCATCGCGGATGAGCTCAAGGATCTTGAGACGCTCGGCGGCGGCCAGCTCATAGCGGTTGAGCAGGTTGAGCTGGCGCAGCAGCACCGACTGGGCGTGGACCGCGTTCGCCAGGGGCTGCACCGACAGCCATTCCCTGCAGGAACGGGCATTGGTGATGGCCGGCGGCTGCTCGCCGGACAGGGTGGGCAACTCGAAGCGCATCACGGCCTAGCCGCCCTGTTCTTCCGCCAGCGCCGCCACGAAGCGGCTGCGCAGCGCGGCGTCGGCGACGTCGGCGCGCGCCGGTGCCTGGCGCTGCGGCTCGCCCCAGATGGCATTGGGGAAATGCCGGTCGTCGCGCCAGCGCGGGATGATGTGCCAGTGCAGGTGGGGCGTCATGTTGCCCAGGCTGGCCAGGTTGATCTTGTCCGGCTGCAGGCAGGCGCGCAGCGCCGCCTCGGCCGCCAGCACCACCTTCATCAGGTGGCGCTGCTCGGCGGGGGCCAGATCGGTCATTTCACTGCGATGCTCGTTCCATATGACACGGCAGTAACCCGGGTAATCCCGGTCGTCGACCCGCACCAGGCGGCACTGGCCGTCGCTCCACAGGATGCGGCCGCCCGGGTCGCGGCACAACTCGCAGCTCGGCATGTTGCCCCCCATCTTCCCTCCCCGCATATGCAAGGCGCCTACACGTATTGTACATGCCGGGCAAGGGAAAAATTCACAGGCCGGCCGGCGGAGACTGCCGCCCGTCGGACGGCTCAGACGGCCACGGGCGCGCCGTCCTCGAACATCAGGAGAACGCCGGGCGGCACGATGGTCCAGGCCTCGTTGTCCGTAAGCGGCACGGTGGCGATGATCGCCACCCGGTCGTCCGGGGTGGTCACTTCGCTGAAGTCCACGGTGAAGTCCTGGTCGGCCAGATGGGCCACGGAGAAGGGAGCCTGGCGCACCACAGATGGTGGCGCGCGAATCGAGGAAGCTGACGGGCCGATTGTAGCGATTCGTGGCGCTGCATCGCGGGCAAGCCCGCTCCTGCTCCTACTCGTGCTGGCCCGCCGGCCGCACCAGATAGCCGCCCGATTTCTCGTCCCCCTCGAGCTGCAGCAGCTTGCGCTGGGCCGCCTCCTCCAGCAGCTTGCTGAAGGAGCGGAAGCCGTAATAGGTTTCGTTGAAGCCCGGCTTGCGCCGCTTGAGCGCCTGCTTGACCATGGAACCCCAGATCTTCTCCTCGCCGCCGCGCTCGGCCGTCAGGGCCTCCACCGTCTCCACCACCAGATCCACGGCTTCCTGCTTGCGGTCCTCCTCCGGGTCCTTCTCTTCCCTTTCCTCCTTCTTGGGTGCGGCCCGGGCGGGCTTGGGTTCCGCCTTCCTGCGCGTCTTCTGCTTGGCCAGCTCGGCACGCACCAGGTCGTCGTAGAAGATGAATTCGTCG
>DYIB01000071.1 GCA_020723855.1 Uliginosibacterium gangwonense | reverse complement strand
ATATAACGCACCGCGGTGGAAATGGTTGTCATGTGGTTACGTAATTCTCAATAGACACGCGCGAGGAGAACCATGCCGAGTCGATTCCCTATTCGGCCGAGCAGATCGAGAGTCTGTTCCTGGACCGCCTGGTGGTGGACTACGACCACGTCTTCTGCCTCACCATCACCAATTCCCGCAGCCAGATCCACGCCAATGCCAACCGCGCGGCGCTCAACATCGTCAACCGCTACAAGGAGCGCCGCCGCGCCGCGGGCATCAACGGCCCCTTCGGCCTGGCGGTGATCAACAGTCGCACCATGTTCACCGGGCAGGCGGTGCAGGCGGCGGAGATCGTGCGCCTGATCCGGGAAGGCGCCACGCCGTCCCAGATCGGCAGCCGCGTGCGCGAGCTGACCGACGCCACTTACGCCTTTCTCATGCCGGCTGACCTGTTCCACGTGTACAAGCGCGCCTCCAAGCGCGGCGACAAGAGCATCAACTGGGGCACCTACACCATCGGCTCCCTGCTGGATATCAAACCCATCCTGTGCGCCCACCGCGACCAGACCGGGCCGGTGGCCAAGGTACGCGGCTTCGAGGCGGGCGTCGAGCGCCTGTTCCGCAACGCCGTGGCGCGCATCCGCGAGGGACTGAAGGCGCCCTTCGTGTGCATCAGCTATGGGGGCGACCCGGAGAAGGTGAAGACCATGCCCGGCTACGAGGAGCTGGAGCATGCCGCGCGCCAGAACGGTGTGGAAATCCTGCATTCCGTCATGAGCATGACCGCAGCGGTCAACGTCGGTTCCGGCGCGCTGTCCCTGGGCTATGCCGCGGCGCCCCATGCGTTCAACTGAAAAGGAAGTCCCATGAACCTAGCGCAATTCCGCCACTGGCGCCTGCAGCGCGAAGCCGACGGCCTCGCCTGGCTCTACTTCGACAAGGCCGGCGCTTCGACCAACACCTTCTCGGCCGAGGTCATGCAGGAGCTCAACGGCGTGCTGGACCTGCTCGACCGGGAGCCGCCCAAGGGGCTGGTGATCCTTTCGGGCAAGAGTGCCGGCTTCATCGCCGGCGCCGACATCGAGGAGTTCACCACCCTGTCGTCCGCCGCCGCGGCGCGCGAGCTGGTGCGGCGCGGCCGGGATACCTTCAACCGCCTGGCCGCCGTGCCCTATCCCACCCTGGCCCTGATCCGCGGCCACTGCATGGGCGGCGGCCTGGAGCTGGCCCTGGCCTGCCGCTACCGCGTCGCAGCGGAAGAGCAGGGCACCAGGCTCGCGCTGCCCGAGGTGATGCTGGGCATCGTCCCGGGCTGGGGCGGCATGGCTCGCCTGCCCGAGCTGATCGGCCCGGCCGCCGCCCTGGACATGATGCTCACCGGCAAGGGGGTCGATGCGAAGAAAGCGAAGAAGCTGGGGTTGGCCGACGAGTGCGTGCCGCCGCGGGTGATGATGAACGCCGCGCGCATGCTGGTGCTGTCGGGCAAGCCGCGGCGTCGGGCGCCCTTCGGCCAGCGCCTCATGAACAGCGCGCCGCTCAAGGCCATCGTCGCTTCCCGGGCGCGCAAGCAGGTCGCCAAGCGCGCCCGCCCGCAGCATTACCCGGCGCCCTATGCCATCCTCGACATGTGGGCCCGCTACGGCGGCAACGCCCTGGCAGTGCCCGCTGACCGCCCCACGTCCCTGGAAGCCATCTTCGGCTCGTCCACCACCGCCAACCTGGTACGGGTGTTCTTCCTGCAGGAGCGCCTGAAGGGCTTCGGCAAGGAAGCCGACTTCCGGCCGCGCCACCTGCACGTGGTGGGTGCGGGCGTCATGGGCGGCGACATCGCCGCCTGGGCGGCGCTGCGCGGCCTGACGGTGACGCTGCAGGACCAGAGCGTGGAGCGCATCGTGCCGGCGATCAAGCGCGCCGCCGAGCTGTACCGGAAGAAGCTCAAGGACGACAAGCAGGTACGCCTCACCCTGGACCGGCTCGTTCCCGACCCCGAGGGCTTTGGGGTGAAGCAGGCGGATGTGGTCATCGAGGCCATCTTCGAGAACCTGGACGCCAAGCGGCAACTGTTCGCCAACCTGGAGCCCAGGCTGAAACCCGGCGCGGTGCTGGCGACCAACACCTCCAGCCTCAGTCTGGAAGATATCGCCACGGTGCTGCGCGAGCCGCAGCGGCTGGTGGGCATCCATTTCTTCAACCCGGTGGCGATGATGCCCCTGGTCGAGGTGGTGGAAGGGAAGCAGAGCGATCCCGAAATGCTCAGGAAGGCCGCTGCCTTCGTGCGCCGGATCGACAAGCTGCCCCTGCCGGTGAAGAGCGCGCCGGGCTTCCTGGTGAACGCCGTGCTGGCGCCCTACGTGCTGGAAGCCATGCGCTGCGTCGATGAGGGCATTGCCCCCGAGACGGTGGACGAGGCGGCGCTGGCCTTCGGCATGCCCATGGGGCCGATCGAGCTGGCCGACACCGTCGGCCTGGACATCGCCGTCGCCGCGGGCAAGAGCCTGGCCGGCGCCGCCGCCACGCCGCCGCGCAAGCTGCAGGAGCTGATTGCGCTGGGGCATCTGGGCAGGAAGAGCGGCCGCGGCTTTTATACCTATGTCAAAGGCAGGCCGCAGAAAGGCGCGGCGGGCCAGGTGCCGGCGGGATTGGTACAGCGTATCATCGACCCGTTGCTGGCAGCGGCAGACCGCTGCGTGCGCGAGGGGGTGGTGGCCGATGCCGATCTGGCCGATGCCGGCGTGATCTTCGGCACCGGCTTTGCCCCCTTCACCGGCGGTCCTCTGAACTATCTCAAGCAAAAAGGACAGAATCATGAGCAACGAACCGGTGAGCCTGCCCGACAAGCAGCCGGTGCTGCGCGTCATGCCCATGCCGGCTGACCTCAATCCGGCGGGAGACGTTTTCGGCGGATGGATCATGGCCCAGGTGGACATCGCCGGCGGCATCGTCGCCGCCCGGCGCGCCCTGGGAAGGGTGGCGACGGTGGCGGTCAACTCCTTCGTCTTCAAGCAGCCCGTGTCCATGGGCGACGTGGTGAGCTTCTTCGCCGACGTGGTGCGCGTGGGGCGCACCTCGATCACGGTGAACGTGGAGGTCTATGCCCAGCGCAATCCGGACAAGGAGCTGACGGTCAAGGTGACGGAGGCGACGCTGACCTATGTGGCCCTGGACAGCCAGGGCAGCAAGCGCGAGGTGCCGTCAGTGACGAGTGACGAGTGACGAGTGACAAGACCCTCGGGGGACCGTCCGTCACCCGTCACGGTTTTTTAACAGGAGAACCAAGTGAGCAATTTCATCGTACGCAAGGCCGCCGTGCTGGGCGCCGGCGTGATGGGGGCGCAGATCGCCGCCCATCTGGTCAACGCCGACGTGCCGGTGGTGCTGTTCGACCTGCCGGACAGAGAAGGCGATCCGAACGGCATCGTCAGGAAGGCCCTGGACGGCCTGAAGAAGCTGGAGCCCTCGCCCCTGGGCGCGAAAGACAAGGTGGCCTATATCGACGCCGCCAACTACGAGAGCGGCCTGGAGCTGCTGCGCGGCTGCGACCTCGTCATCGAGGCCATCGCCGAGCGCATGGACTGGAAGCACGACTTGTACAGGAAGGTCGCGCCCTTCATCGCGCCCCACGCCATTTTCGCCACCAACACCTCGGGCCTGTCCATCAACCGACTGGCTGAGCCGCTGCCCGCCGGCTTGCGCGGCCGCTTCTGCGGCGTGCACTTCTTCAACCCGCCGCGCTACATGAAGCTGGTGGAGCTGATCCCGGCCCGGCACAGCGACGCGGCCATGCTCGACAACCTGGAGAGCTTCCTCACCACCACCCTGGGCAAGGGCGTCATCCGCGCCTTCGACACGCCCAACTTCATCGCCAACCGGGTGGGCGTGTTCTCCATCCTGGCGGTGATGCATCATACCGAGCGCCTGGGCCTGGGCTTCGATACGGTGGACGCCCTCACCGGTCCGCTCATCGGCCGGCCCAAGAGCGCCACCTATCGCACCGCCGACGTGGTGGGCCTGGATACCCTGGCCCATGTCATCAAGACCATGGAGGACAACCTCGCCGCCGACCCCTGGCACAAGTACTACAAGGCGCCCGGATGGCTGCAGTTGCTGATCCAGAAGGGGGCGCTCGGCCAGAAGACCAAGGCCGGCATCTACCGCAAGGACGGCAAGGAGATCAAGGTCGTCGATCTCGGGCTGCAGGACTACCGCGCCGCGGCGGGCCAGGTGGAGCCGGAGGTGGAGGCCATCCTCAAGCTGAAGAACCCCGCCGAGAAGTTCGACAAGCTGTGCGCCCACTCCTCGCCCCAGGCCCAGTTCCTGTGGGCCATCTTCCGCGACGTGTTCCACTACGTAGCCGTGCATCTGGGCGACATCGCCGACAATGCCCGCGACCTGGATCTGGCCATGCGCTGGGGCTTCGGCTGGGCTCAGGGCCCCTTCGAGACGTGGCAGGCCGCCGGCTGGCAAGCGATCGCCGATGCCGTGAAGCAAGACATCGCGGCCGGCCGGGCCATGGCCCAGGCGCCCCTGCCTGCCTGGGTGTTCGACGGCCGCCAGGGCGTGCATGGCAAGGCGGGTTCCTGGTCGGCCAAGGAGAGCGCGGACAGGCCGCGCTCGGCGCTGCCGGTGTACCGGCGCCAGTATTTCCCGGAGCGCGTGCTGGGCGAGGCCCAGGATGCCGGCGAGACCCTGTTCGAGAACGAGGGCGTGCGCCTATGGCGCACCGGCGACGAACTGGGCCGGCGCGTGGCCGTGGCCTCCTTCAAGAGCAAGGGCGGCGCCATCGGCCCGGAAGTGGTGGAGGGCATGCTGGAGGCCATCGCGCGCGCCGAGAAGGATTACAGCGCCCTGGTGATCTGGCAGCCCCAGCCGCCCTTCTCCTTCGGCGCCAACTTGAAGGCCATGAGCGGCTTCATCCAGAACAGGGATTTCGCCGCCTTCGAGCAATTCGGTAAGCGCTTCCACGAGATGGTGTTGCGCATCAAGTACGCCCAGGTGCCGGTGGTGGCCGCGGTCAATGGCATGGCCCTGGGCGGCGGCTGCGAGATCGTCATGCACGCGGCCCGCACCGTCGCCGCCTTCGAGTCCTACATCGGGCTGGTGGAGGCGGGCGTGGGACTGATCCCGGGCGGCGGCGGCTGCAAGGAGATCGCCCTGCGCGCCCACCAGACTGCCCTGGCCACGGCCAACAAGGACCTGATGCAGACCATCCAGCCCATGTTCATGACCGTGGCCCAGGCCACGGTATCGAAGAGCGCCCTGGAGGCCAGGGAACTGGGCTTCCTGCGGCCCGCCGACCAGGTGGTGTTCCATGCCGACGAGCTGCTCCATGCCGCCCAACGCACCGCGCTGGGCATGGCGGAAGCGGGCTACCGGCCGCCGCTGCCGCCGCGGGGCATCCGCGTGGCGGGACGCCCGGGCATCGCCACCCTGGAGCTGGCCCTGGTGAACATGCGCGATGGCGGCATGATCTCCGAGCACGACTACAAGGTCGGCCGGGCGCTGGCCGTGGCCGTGTGCGGCGGCGAGGTGGAGGCGGGCACGCTGGTGGACGAGAAATGGCTGCTGGCGGTGGAAGGCCAGCAGTTCATCGCCCTGCTGCAGACCGAGAAGACCCTGGCGCGCATCAAGCACACCCTGGAAACGGGCAAGCCGCTGCGCAATTAAGGAGAGCAATGCAATGACCAAACAAGTTCAAGACGCCTACATCGTCGCCGCCACCCGCACGCCGGTGGGCAAGGCGCGCGGCATGTTCCGCAACGTGCGCCCCGACGACATGCTGGCCCATGTGCTGCAGGGTGTGCTGGCGCGCGCGCCGGGCTTCGACCCCGAGTTGATAGGAGACGTGATCGTCGGCTGCGCCATGCCCGAGGCGGAGCAGGGCATGAACGTCGCGCGCATCGGCCTGCTGCTGGCGGGCCTGCCCCAGAGCGTGCCGGGCATGACCATCAACCGCTTCTGCGCCTCGGGCCTGCAGGCGGTGGCCCTGGCCGCCGACCGGATCCGCCTGGGCGAGGCGGACGCCATGGTCGCCGCCGGCACCGAGACCATGAGCATGATGCCCAGCATGATGGGCAACAAGGTGTCCCTCAACCCGCGCGTGTTCGAGAAGGACGAGAACATCGGCATCGCCTATGGCATGGGGCTGACCGCCGAGAAGGTGGCAAGCCAGTGGCAGGTGTCGCGGGAAGACCAGGACGCCTTTGCCCTGGCCAGCCACCGCAAGGCCATCACCGCCATCCGGGCCGGCAAGTTCAAGGACGAGGTCACGCCCTACACCATCCGCGAGCATCTGCCCGACCTCCAAAGCGGCGCGGTGAAAGTGGTGGAGCGTACGGTGGACACCGACGAGGGGCCGCGCCCCGATACCACCATGGAAGGGCTGGCCAAGCTACGCCCGGTGTTCGCCGCCAAGGGGTCCGTCACGGCAGGCAACAGCTCCCAGATGTCCGACGGCGCCGGCGCGGTGCTGGTGGTGAGCGAGAAGGTATTGAAGCAGTTCGACCTCAAGCCCATCGCGCGCTTCTGCGGCTATTCCGTGGCGGGCGTGCCGCCCGAGGTCATGGGCATCGGCCCCATCGAGGCGATCCCGCGCGTGCTCAAGCAGACCGGCATCAGGCTCGAGGACGTGGACTGGATCGAGCTGAACGAGGCCTTCGCCGCCCAGGCGCTGGCGGTCATCCGCACCGTCGGCCTGGACATGAGCAAGGTGAACCCCCAGGGTGGCGCCATCGCGCTGGGCCACCCGCTGGGCGCCACCGGCGCCATCCGCACCGCCACCCTGATGAGCGCCTTCCAGCGCAAGGAGGCGAAGTACGGCATGATCAGCATGTGCATTGGCACCGGCATGGGAGCGGCGGGATTGTTCGAGTCGCTGGTGTGACGGGGCAGTTACAATAGCAAGGGGCGCGCGACGCCCCTTTTCGCTTTGGCGGGACTGCGAAGTGTCTCGCCTTCGCAGGCGCAGCGCGGATAATCCAAGGAAAGGAAACGAAATGAGTGATCTGGTCAAAGTCGAACTGCGCGACGGCATCCTGGACATCGTCCTCAACCGGCCCGACAAGAAGAACGCCCTCACCGCCGACATGTACCGTGCCCTGGTGGCCGCCTTCCATCTGGGCAACGCCGAAGCGGCCGCCCGCGTCATCCTCATCCGCGGCCAGGAATCCGCCTTCACCGCCGGCAACGACCTGGGCGATTTCCTCAACAACCCGCCCCAGGACATGGATGCACCGGTGATGCAACTGCTGCGCCTGCTGCCGGGCATTGCCAAGCCCCTGGTGGCCGCCGTGGGCGGCCCTGCCGTGGGCATCGGCACCACTTTGCTGCTCCACTGCGACTACGTGGTCGCCGCCGACAATGCGCGCTTCCAACTGCCCTTCGTGAACCTGGGGCTGTGCGCCGAGGGCGCTTCCTCCTTCCTGCTGCCCCTGCTGGTGGGCCAGCGCCGCGCTGCCGAGTTGCTGCTGCTGGGCGAGCCCTTCGGCGCGGCCCAGGCGCTGGACATGGGGCTGGCGAACAAGGTGGGGGCGCCAAACGAGCTGGTCGCCGCCGCCGAGGAAGTGGCCGCCAAGCTCGCCGCCAAGCCGGCGGCCGCGGTGCGCGCCACCAAGCAGCTCATGAAGGGCCACTGGGCCGACGCCGTGCGCAACGCGGTCGACGCCGAGGCGCGCCAGTTCATGGAACGCCTGTCCTCGCCCGAAGCCAAGGAGGCTTTCCAGGCCTTCCTGGAGAAGCGCCAGCCGGATTTTTCCCGCTGCGGCTGATGCGCGGCAGGACCGATCCCGCCCGGCTGGTTGGCCCCGCAGCGAGTTCTCTGCTAGGTTGAAAGCAAGGCCGCCGGGCCGGTCCCCGGCGCCGGCGGTCGCACTATAAAAATCCGCTTCCCCAGCCAGAGCGCCGCGGCATCGTCCCGATGGGCGGTGATAGATGGAGGAGGTGTGCCATGGCTCAGCAGCAAACCCCGCAAGCAGGGGAAACCGTGTCCTGTGATGTGTGTCTGAAGGAAGTTCCGGCGTCCGAGGCGAAGATTGCCGAGGCTGCCGATTATGTCGCCCATTTCTGCGGGCTGGAGTGCTACGCGAAATGGAAGCGGCAAACGGAAGGCGAGCAGCCGCCCAAGTCGGCGTGAAGATCGACCTCAAGCGGGTATACGAAGAGCCGGCCCAGTCCGACGGCGTGCGCATTCTGGTCGACCGTCTGTGGCCGCGCGGCCTGACCAAGGAGGCGGCGAAGATCGATTACTGGGCGAAAGGCGTGTCGCCCTCCAACGAGCTGCGCCGCTGGTACGGCCACGACCCGGACAAGTGGCCGGAATTCCGGCGACGCTACTTCTCCGAACTGGACCAGAATCCGGACGCGGTTGCCGAACTGCGGCAGCACCTGAAGGGGCAGCGGGTGACTTTTCTTTACAGCTCCAAGGAAGACAGGCTCAACAACGCCGTGGCTCTGAAGGACTACCTGGATAACAAGCGGTAGGTCGGGCTTCAGCCCGTTATCCTGCGCTTCACCGCCCGCGTCACCAGGCGCAGGCGCTGGCTCAGGGGGAAGCGGCGGAAGTTGGTCTTCACCGCGCCCTGGGTGAAGGCGCTGCGCCTGGAGTAATCCACGTTGATGTCCACGATCACCGGCCGGCCGGTGGCGGCGAGCTGGCGCGCGCGCGCGATGGCGGCGGTAATGTGGCCGTCCTCCAGCATGCCGATGTAGGCGGCGCCGGTGGCCAACGCCACGCCCTCCAGGTTGATGTCCCCCAGGGCGGTGCAGGGCTTGCGGTTGTAGGGGATTTCCTGGGCCTGGGCGATCTGGGACAGCTCGCCGTCGTGGAACACGTAGTAGATGATGCCCAGGCCGTGGGCGGCGGCCGTCACGATCTCCATGCAGGTCATCATGAAGGCGCCGTCGCCGACGATGGCGAACACCTCCTTGTCGGGGCAGGCGAGCTTGGCGCCGATGCTGCCCGGCACGGCGTAACCCATGCAGTTGAAGTCGGTGGGCAGGATGAGGCTCTTCGGCCGCTGCACGGGGAACAGTTCGGCGGCGAGATAGGTATGGTTGCCGTCGTCCACCACGGCGATGGCGTCCTCGGGTGTCTGGTGGCGCAGGGCGTCGAAGAAGCGCGCCGGGTTCACCCGGTCGCCGCTGTCATGGGCGAGCCATTCTTCCTTGTAGGCCTGCTTGTCACGCCGGATTTTCTCCTGCAGCGCGGCATCCGCGGGGCGCCCGGCACCGCGGCTGTTCAACTCGCCCAGCAAGTGTTGCAACACCGTGGTGGCGTCGCCTTCCACGGCGACGGCGGCCGGATAATTGACGTTGAACACGCGCGGGTTGATGTCCACGTGGATCAGGTTGGCGGGTACGGTGACGCCGAAGCTGCCGGTGGCGATCTCGGCGAAGCGCGTGCCCACCGCCAGCAGGCAGTCGCAGTCCCGGAAGGCGTTGCGCGCCGCCGGCACGGCGGCCGGGCCAAAACCGAAGCCGGTATGCAGGGGATGCCTGGCCGGGAACACCGACAGCCCCTGCAGGGTGGTGGCCACGGGGGCCTGCAGCCGGTCCGCCAGGGCGGTCGTTTCGGCTCCCGCGTCGCGCGCGCCCCAGCCGAGGAACAGCGCCGGGTGCCTGGCGGCGAGCAGCAGGTCGGCGGCGCGCCGGATGGCGGCGGCATCGGGCGCCGGCGGCGGGGGCGGCGGCGTGTAGCGCGGCAGCTCGCCCACCTCGCCGGGGAAAAGCTGGATGTTCACCGGCAGCTCGACGAACACCGGCCCGGGCTCGCCGGAATGGGCGATGCGGTGCGCCTCGAAGATGGTGGGCACCACCTCCTCGTGGCGCTTGATATGGAAAGTGGCCTTGGTGAGCGGACGCAGGAAGGCGTGCTGGTCGATCTCGTGCAACTGGTAGCGCTTGTCCAGGTCGGTGCGGATGCCGCCGCAGATCACCAGCATGGGCACGCCGTCGAGAAAAGCTTCGCCGATGCCGCTCGCGGCGTGGGTGGCGCCGGCTGCGGGTACGATCACCAGGGTACCGGTGAACTGCGCCAGGCGGCTCACCGCGTCGGCCATGAAGGCGCCGCTGCCCTCGTGGGTGACCAGCACCGGCGTGATGCTCCTGGAATTATTGAGCTCGTCGTACAGCTCGGTGTTGTGCACCCCGGGAATGCCGAAAGTGTATTTCACGCCCAGTTGCTCCAGGGCATACACCGCCAGCCAGGCACCGGTCTTCTTCATCGCTTCCCCTTTCCCTCATTGCCCGGCGGCGATCGCCTGTCCGGCGATGCGCCCCGAGAGGATGCAGCCGCCCAGGAAGGAGCCTTCCAGGGCGCGCAACCCGTGCATGCCGCCGCCGAAGCCGGCCGCCTCGCCCGCCGCGTACAGCCCGGCGATGGGGTTGCCGTCGCAGCCGCTCACCGCGCCGGCGCGGGTGGCGAGGCGGTCCACCCGATGGCCGAAATGCGACGTCAGGCGTTTGCGGTTGGGATGGGCTTCCAGGCGGCGGATGAGCTGCAGCGCCAGTTCCCTGCCCGTGCCCCAGACCATGTGGAAGCGCGGCACGGAGTTGCCCGGCGTGTACAGGCCGCGCTCGATCCAATGGGGCACCGGGAAGAAGCTTATGCCCCGCTCGCGCAGCCACCGGGAGACGTCGTCCTTGCAGCGGTAGATGTAGGCTTCGGCCCATGCCTTGGGCCAGTGGTCGTCGGGGCCGAACCGGGCGAAGGCGTGCCAGTCGGCCAGGGCCGACTGCGGCGAATCGTTGATGCGCGAGCGGCGCTGCTCGGGCGTGTCCACCAGGAAGATGCCGCCGAAACTTTCCCGGGCCAGCCCGCCGAAGTTCTCTTCCGTGTCGCGATCCAGCAGGGTCACGCTCTTGCCGCCGTCCAGCAGTTCCAGGGCGGCGCAGATGCCCGCCAGTCCGCCGCCGATGACAATGGCGTCGCTGCGGTAGGTCCGCACCATGCTCTCCTCCTTTGGGTCGTTGTTCTTGTTCAACCGCCGATGCCGGCGAGCCGCTGGGCCAGGATGCCCAGCCACTCGTGCACGGCATAGTATCCGTGGCTCATGCCCGGTTTGCCGGGCAGCAAGTCGAAAACCCCGGGGGGCGTCGTGTGAACGAATCCCGTGGGTGCCGGCACGGTTTGGAGCCCCGCGGCTGAGAATTCCGCCAGGGCCCGGCGCATATGCCAGGCGTGGCTGACCAGGATTACACGCGCAATGCCCTCCCGGCGCAAGAGTGCGGCGGAAAACCGGGCGTTCTCGCGCGTGTCGCGGGAGGCGTTCTCCACCCAGCGCACCGGCACGCCGAAATCCTGGGCCAGGGCTTCGGCCATGGCCTCCGCCTCGGGCCGGCCGCCGAAGGGCGCGCCGCCGGACACCAGCAGCGGCAGGCCGCTGGTCCGGGCCAGGCGAGCGCCGTAGCGCAGGCGCTCCAGGGTGAGGCGATTGACCGTGTCGATGCCGTATTCGGGCGCCTCGCGGTAGCGGCCTCCGCCCAGCACCACGATGGCCTGGGCGTCGCGCAATTGGGCGTACTTGACCGGGGGCGCGATTTGCAGCGTCGCCAGCAGCGGATCGGTGACGGCGGGGATGCTCAGCAGGTACAGGGACAACAGGCCGCTTCCGGCCAGCAGGCGGCCCAGCCGCGGCTGCCGGCGCAGGAGAGCCAGGCCCAGCGCCGCGAGCAGGATGGGGCCCATGGGCGGCAGCAGCAGCGTGGCGAGGATCTTCTTGACCAGGAACATGTCCTGTTGTGCTGGAAGACCTGGGTGGTATGATCAGCCGCAAATCATACCAGCCCACCGTCCCCGCTCATGGCAGATCGCAAATTCGGCTTCGGCACCCTGTGCCTGCATGCGGGCCAGCAGCCCGACCCCGCCACCGGCGCCCGCGCCGTTCCCATCTACCAGACGACCTCCTACGTGTTCGATTCCGCCGAACATGCCGCCAGCCTGTTCAACCTGCAGACCTTCGGCAACGTGTACTCGCGCATCTCCAACCCCACGGTGGCGGTGCTGGAGGAGCGCGTTGCGGCGCTGGAGAAGGGCCGCGCCGGCCTGGCGCTGGCCTCGGGTCTCGCGGCCCAGATGGTGGCTCTGCTCACCCTGTGCGAAGCCGGCGACCAGATCGTGGCGGCGCGCACCCTCTACGGCGGCACCTATTCCCAGCTGGACGTGAGCCTGCGCAAGCTGGGCATAGACACGGTGTTCGTGGATCCGGACGACCCGGACACCTTTCGCCGGGCGCTCACCGACCGGACCAAGCTGGTGTTCGCCGAGACCATCGGCAACCCGCGCCTGAACGTGCTCGACATCGCCGCCGTGGCGGCCATCGCCCGGGACCACGGCGTGCCCCTGGTGATCGACAACACCTTCGCCTCGCCCTACCTGTGCCGGCCCCTGGAGCACGGCGCCGACATCGTGGTGCATTCGGCCACCAAGTTCATCGGCGGCCACGGCACCGCCATGGGCGGGGCGATCGTCGAGTCGGGCAAGTTCCCCTGGGACAACGGCAAGTTCCCGGGCATGACCGAACCCTCCCGCGGCTATCACGGCGTCATTTTCTTCGAGACCTTCGGCGACTTCGGCTTCACCATGAAGGCGCGCATGGAGACGCTGCGCACCTTCGGCCCGGCCCTGTCGCCCTTCAACGCCTGGCTGCTGCTGCAGGGGCTGGAGACGCTGCACCTGCGCATGGAGCGGCACTGCCAGAACGCCCTGGCCGTGGCCCGGTTCCTGGAATCCCATCCCCAGGTGGCCTGGGTGAATTACCCGGCCCTGGAGAGCAGCCCCTACCACGCCCTGGCGCGCAAGTACCTGCCCCGGGGCAGCGGCGCCATCCTCTCCTTCGGCATCAAGGGCGGTCAGGCGGCGGGCGAGAAGTTCATCGAGTCGGTGCAGTTCCTGTCCCACCTGGCCAACGTGGGCGACGCCCGCACCCTGGTCATCCACCCCGCGTCCACCACCCACCGCCAGTTGTCCGAGGAGGACCAGCTCAAGGCCGGCGTGTCGCCCGACATGATCCGCCTGTCGGTGGGGCTGGAGACCCTTGACGATATCCTGTGGGATATCGACCAGGCGCTGCGCAAGGCCGCATGAACCTCGATCTGTCGGCACTGGGCTGGCGCGAGGCCCTCATCCTGGCGGTGGTGCTGGTGGCGCTCTACGCCGCCGTGGCGCTCGTCCGGCTGCTGCGGGTGAGCAAGGCCCGGCCGGCCGGCGGCTGGAAACAGAATCCGTCCCAGTTCGGCGAGCAGCAGTTCCTGCGCGCCGTGGAGGCGGAACTGCAGCAGTTGCGCGCCCAGGTGACCGAGCTGCGCGAGGAAGTGGACAAGCTCAAGGCCGCGCGCACCGTATCGCCCCACTACAGCGAGGCGGTGGCCCTGGCCCAGCAGGGCATGGACGCGCTCACCATCGCCGATCGCTGCGGCATCGCCGTGGCGGAGGCGGAGCTGGTGCGGGCGCTCAGCCGCGAGACAGCGCAAGGGGAGGACAGATGACGGACAACAACAGCGCGGGCGCGCAGCCCGACGAGCTCAAGAAAAAACTGGTACGCCGCATCGCCCTGGCGGGCGCCCTGATCGTCATCCTGCTGGGCGCCCTGGCGGTGTTCGACGAGATGATGAAGCCGCCGCCCGCACCCTCCACCGCCCAGGCGCCCGCTGTGGTCCAGCCGCCCGTTCCGGAACAGCCCACGCAAGCGGTCACGAAGGCCGAGGAGGTCAAGCCCGAGGAAGCCAAAGGCGAAGAGCCCCAGGCCGAGCCGGAACGCACCGCCGTGCCTGCCTTGCCGACGTCGGAACCGAGGCAGCAGGCCGCCGCTCCGAAGCCCGAGCCGCGCGCCGCCCCGCGCAAGGAAAACGGCGAGCGCTCCGTCCCCGCCGTCGCGCCACCAGCCAAGGCTGCACCGGCCCGCGCCTATCTCTTCCAGGTGGGCGTGTTCCACGAGCTGGCCAATGCCCAGGAGCTGCAGGCGCGCCTCGCCAGCGCCGGCATCCCCGCCCAGATCGAGGCCCGGGTCCAGGTGGGACCGTTCAAGTCCCGCGCCGAAGCGGACGAGGCGCGCGCCAGGCTGCGCAGCCTGGGGTTGGCGCCGATGTTGGTGCACAAGCGCTGAAAAACCACATTCGACGCAGAGAGCGGTGGGATTTTCATTCCCCCGGCGGCAGCGTCTTTTCGATGCGCCGGGCGAACACCGTCATCTCCTTGGCCGCCTGGATGTCACCGCGCGCCTGGGCCACGGCGATGCCGCTGCGATAGGCCTCCAGCGCCTCGGCCGGGCGGCCGTGATCGGCCAGCGCCCGGCCGAGCAGCTTCCAGGCGGCGGAGTAGTGGGGGTCCTTTTCCAGGGCGGAGCGCAGGTAGTCGATGGCGCGCGCCGCATCGCCGGCCTTCAGGTACTCGTTGCCCAGGGAATAGCGCAGCAGGGCGTTGTCGCGCGGGCCGCCCAGCAGCTTCTCCAGGTTGGCGATGACGTTGCTCATGGCGCTCCCCGAGAGGATAAAATTCCGGCGAACCGCCGCAACACCATCCTACTTTTTCCACGCGACGAGGACAACGATCATGGCGAAGAAGATCATCTCCACCCCCAATGCGCCGGCGGCCATCGGCACCTACTCCCAGGCGGTGCAGGTGGGCGGCACGATCTACTTGTCGGGCCAGATCGGCCTGGACCCGGCCACCATGCAGATGGTGGATGGCATCGACGGCCAGATCGTGCGCGTGTTCGAGAACCTGCGCGCGGTGGCCGAGGCGGCGGGGGCGTCGCTGGCCGATGCCGTGAAGCTCAACGTCTATCTCACGGATCTGACCCACTTCGCCAAGGTGAACGAGGTGATGGCCAGGTATTGCAGCCAGCCCTACCCGGCGCGCGCCGCCGTGGGGGTGGCGCAGTTGCCGCGCGGTGCGCTGGTGGAGATCGACGGCGTGCTGGTGATCGAGTGAGGGACAAGGGGTGACGGGCGAGGCGCTGCCCGGCCTGACCAAGGCCACGGCCTCCCGGCTCGCCAGGCTCGGCATCTTGCGCAGCCAGGACTTGATCCTGCACCTGCCCCTGCGCTACGAGGACGAGACGCGCATCACCCCCATCGGCGCGGCGGTGCCGGGGGAGCCGGTGCAGATCGAGGCCGAGGTGGTGGAGGCGAGCGTGCACTACCGGCCGCGGCGCCAGCTGGTGGTGCGGGTGCGCGATGCCAGCGGCGAGCTGGTGCTGCGCTTCCTCAACTTCTATCCCGGCCAGCAGAAGGCGCTCGCTCCCGGCAAGCGCCTGCGCATCTTCGGCGAGATCCGCGGCGGGTTCTTCGGCGCGGAGATGATCCATCCCCGCTATCGCAGCGCCGATGAGGGCGAACCCCTGCCGGCGGCCCTGACCCCCGTCTACCCCACCACCACCGGGCTGCCCCAGCCCACCCTGCGCCGCCTGATCGCCGCGGCGCTGGAGAGGGGCGACCTGTCAGACACCCTGCCCGAAGCCTTGCGCCGGGAGCTGGGGCTGCCGGCCTTCGCCGAAGCGGTGCGCCTGCTGCACCACCCGACACCGGATGTCTCCCTTGCCGATCTGGCGCAACACGCCCATCCGGCCTGGCGCCGCATCAAGTTCGACGAGCTGCTGGCCCAGCAGTTGTCCCTGCGCCGCGCCTACCGCGCCCGCCGGGCCAGGAGCGCACCGCCCCTGGCACCCCGGCACACTCTCACCGCCGCCCTGCTGGCACATCTGCCGTTCAAGCTTACCCGGGCCCAGGAGCGCGCCTGGGGGGAGATCAGCACCGATCTGGCGCAGGCGCATCCCATGCAGCGCCTGTTGCAGGGGGATGTGGGCAGCGGCAAGACCATCATTGCCGCCCTCGCCATGCTGCAGGCGGTGGAGAACGGCTGGCAGGCGGCCCTGATGGCGCCCACGGAAATCCTCGCCGAGCAGCATTACCGCAAGCTTGCCGCCTGGCTGACGCCCCTGGGCGTGGACATCGCCTGGCTGGCGGGCAGCCTGAGGAAGGCGGACAAGAGCGCCATGGCGGCACGCATCGCCTCGGGAGAGGTGCTCCTGGCGGTGGGCACCCATGCCCTGATCGAGGAGGCGGTGGATTTCTCGCGCCTGGGGCTGGCCATCGTGGACGAGCAGCACCGCTTCGGCGTGCGCCAGCGCCTCGCCCTGCGCGAGAAAGGTGCCAGCCCGCATCAACTCATGATGAGCGCCACGCCCATTCCGCGCACCCTGGCCATGAGCTATTACGCCGACCTGGACGTGTCGGTGATCGACGAGCTGCCCCCCGGGCGCACGCCGGTGCTGACCAAGCTGGTGTCGGATGCCCGCCGCGGCGAGGTGATCCGGCGCGTGCGCGAG
The DNA here is from genome assembly GCA_020723855.1 of Uliginosibacterium gangwonense. Classification (GTDB taxonomy): domain Bacteria; phylum Pseudomonadota; class Gammaproteobacteria; order Burkholderiales; family Rhodocyclaceae; genus DYIB01. Next base: position 620 of record DYIB01000071.1, on the reverse strand, counting down.
GCCTGCGCCGCCGGGCGCCAGGCCTACTGGGTGTGCCCGCTGATCGAGGAAAACGGAGTTTCGGCGGAGGCTAACCTGAGCGAAGCTCAGGTTAAGCGCAGCGGCCGAAGCCAGTACTCCGTTTTGCATCTGCAAACGGCCCTGGACACCTACGAGCGGCTGCGCCAGGAGCTGCCGGAGCTGCGCGTGGGCCTGGTGCATGGGCGTCTGTCGGGCGCCGACAAGGCCCAGGTGATGGCCGAGTTCGCCGCGGGCGCCGTACAGCTTCTGGTGGCGACCACGGTCATCGAAGTGGGCGTGGACGTGCCCAACGCCTCCCTCATGGTGATCGAGCACGCGGAGCGCTTCGGCCTGGCCCAGCTGCACCAGCTGCGCGGCCGCGTGGGACGGGGCACGGCGCAGTCCGTGTGCATCCTGCTCTACTCCCCGCCCCTGTCGCAGACGGCGCGCGCACGCCTGAAGATCGTCTACGAGAACGGCGACGGCTTCGAGATCGCGCGCCAGGACCTGCTGCTGCGCGGCCCCGGGGAATTCATCGGCAGCCGCCAGAGCGGGCTGCCGCTGCTGCGCTTCGCCGACCTCGCCGCCGACCAGGATCTGCTGGAGCGCTCGCGCGAGGC